>DIWL01000029.1:0-24547 GCA_002428455.1 Anaerolineaceae bacterium UBA6107
GGGTTCATCCTCAAAGACATCCAGGGCAGCCCCGGCGATCTGTTTTTCCTGCAGGGCGCTCACCAGATCCTTCTCGTCCACGATGGGTCCGCGGGCGGTATTGATCAATACTGCGCCCGGTTTCATTTGTGCCAGTAACGCTGCGTTGATCAGGTGTCTGGAGGTTGGGTTGAGGTCCGCGTTCACGCTGATGAAATCGGAACGCTGCGCCAGTTCGTTGAGAGACACGCTTTTCACATTGAACTCGTTGAGAAAGTCAGTAGCGATGGGAACGATGTCATTGCCCAGCAGGGTCATGCCGAAGGCGCTGGCGCGCCGCAGCACTGCTTTGCCGATATTGCCCACGCCGATAACGCCTAATGTGGACTCAGCCAGTGAGCGGCCGGGGATTTTCTTCCATTCACCGGATTTGATCGCGCGGTCCATCCAGGGCTGCTTGCGGGCGAAGGCAAGAATATACCCCAGCACGCTGTCAGCCACCGGCAGGGTAAAGGCATTCGGCGTGTTTTTGATCTGCACACCCAAACGGGCGCAGGCGGCGTGGTCGATGGAATCGGTGCCGGTGCCCCACTTTGAGATGACCTTCAGCCGTGGGGTGCAGGCTTGCAACACCCGGTCGGTGAAGCGGTCGTCTCCGCAGATCACCCCGTCAAATTGACCGGCATAACTGAGCAGTTCGGCTTCTTCGAGGCGTTCGTTCACCGTCGGTGTGATGACTTCGAGGCCGTAATGGTTCAATACGGGAAGAAAGCGCTCGATAAACGGAAGCATGTAAGGGGCAGATAGCAGAATGACTGGCATGATTTACCTGTTGTAAGGCGAATTTTGATTATTATAACCTTCAAACCATCTGATTCACCCGGGAACCCCCATCCCTGCCTGAGGGGATGGATGGGGTGATCTTAATTGGAGTTATGCTGGCACCCTGCTCTAAGCTTTGCGCGCCTGCAGGATCAGTTCAACCAGTTTAAAGTCGATCTCTTCGTCGATATCCCAGGATTCATCCGCGTCTGTCTCGAACAGGATGGGCGTGTCACCGATGCGTGTACCGTGCCTGGCCAGCGTTGCGGCGGAGAACAGGTAGAGGCAGGAGTTTTCTTCGTACACAGGCGGCAGGTCCTGTGTCTGGATCAGTACGCGCGGATCATGATTAATGGCTTTGCCACTGTGGTCATACAAGCGGGTCTGCAGGCGCGTGACGGAGAACAGCGAGTCATGCGCCGGGTACTCTGCCAGGAACCTTTCGATCGCACTGGAGAGGGTCACGGTTTTTAGCAGAGGGTTGGTGGAGTGGGTTTGCAGGTAAAAATCTGCCGGTGCCTGGCTGATGTCGTATTGCAGGATCCTGTTCATCGAAATATCATCCGCTCGCAATTCCTGCGGACGGTCGATGACCTTCACCATCGGAAAGGACTCTTGCAGTCCGGCTACGATGACAGGACTGTCTGTGTCGACCACGATTTCGCTCACCTGTGGCACCGCGAGAAGGGTGGTGATGATGTGCTGATAGAGGGGTTTGCCATCCAGCAGGCGAAAGTTCTTCTGCGGCACGCGCTGTGAATGGTGGCGCATGGGTACCAGCGCGACGATCCTGGGAGGATTGGGTTCAGGCATTAGACATTCTCCTGGATTAGGAATGTTCCGTCTCACCCGCCGGTGATGACGGACATTAGGTGCAGGTGTTCGCCATCTTTGACCGGTTCGGTCATGACCATGGCAGGATTGGCGTAATCCCCATCGATGATGAACATGTTTGAACTCAGGAACGTTTCGCCATCCGCGGCAATTAATACACCAACCAGCTGCGGGTACACCTTACCGAGATGACGGATCACATCCTGGTAGGTGGCACCTTCTGGAAAGTTCATTGATGTTTTTGTTGTGCCGGCGATCGACTTTGATAAACCAGTAAATTCAACAGTAATGGCAGGCATTTTCTTTCTCCTTTGTCTACTTTCCGTCAATTATACTGAATCGGATCGATGTCCCGGCGTCCGGTTTGCTTCGCAGAAACGCCCGGATCGCGCGGATAATAAAATGCCTTCTTGAGCTGCCAGGTGAGGGGACCGGATTGACGGTAACCCTGGTAGGTACCATGAAATTGCCGCCAGCGAAATCCAATGATCTTGCGCCATTCGTTGGTGAGGTTTCCCGCATGCCTGGCTGCCTTCCAATCACTCGCCACGTTCTGAAAAAAGAGCTGGAAAAGATCCTTGATCGCAAAGGTTTCCTGGGGATAGATCCTCTTGAATGCCATTGCCTCGCGCTTGTAGCGGTTGTAAATGCCGGCCAGGCTTTCGTTGTGGACATGGATCACTTCTGCTTCTGCCACATAAGCAATCCCGTGTCCCTGATCCTGTGCCCATTTTCCCCATTCCAGGTCTTCCAGGCCGGGCAGAGTTTCGTCATAAGGATGTTTTTCCCATAATTCGCGGCGGATGGCAGCGTTGGCATTGTTGCAAAAAGGATGCGTTTGCCACTTGACGGAGACTTCCGGGTACCAGTGCTGAAAGATCTGGTGTTCAGAAAAGTGCGTGGTGGTTGCCCCGCGCTGTTTCCCGTAGGCGAGGGCGGTCTTTTCATCCTCAAATGCATCTACGAGGCGTTCAAGCCAATCCGGGTAGACCGGGTAGACGTGCGCGCTGGCCATAACGACCAGGGGGGAGGTGGCGCGGGAAAAGCCGGTGTTCAACGAGCGCCCGAAGGTAAATGCCTCCGGTGCGATCTCTACGATCTCAACCGGGTACGCGGCTGCCAATTTTTTGGTGCCATCGGTTGATCCGGAATCGACCAGGATGATCTGGACATCACGTATACTCTGCTCAAGGATGCCCTTTAACAAACGGTCGATGTGTTTTTCTTCATTGTAAGCACGGATGATGATCGAACAGCGGGGGGGTGTCATGTCAGGTTCGTGAAGTCTCCCTCATGTAGTATTCCATCGAGCAGGCTGCGCACCGTGCGCGATCGCTCAGGTCTGAGCAGATCAAGCGGGAAATCTTTCAACTTCACATAGCCCTTCCACACACGGTCGTCTTCAACGAAATCTCCAAACTCTAGTGAGGTGGCGTAAAGCTGATAATACAGGAATCGACGCGCGTTGTGCTGGAATTGCGGGGGGATCTCGATGTTTTCTGTTGTTAGAAACTTTTCGAGCACCTGGTTGTATTCCTCAGCCGAAGACGGGTAGAAGGAGGTCTCCAATTGGGTGAAACGCGCTTTACCGCCCGCCAGGACTGGTTTTCCCAGCAGGGTGGCTTCAAGCCCGATCGTGGAGTTGTAGACCATCACGAGGTGGGAGCGGTGGATCAATTCGTAAGAATTGACGAATTCATTGGCATCGTAAAACATTACGTTGGGCAGGTTGAGGATGCCGCTCTTCTTCACCCAATCCGCCACGCTCTCGCGGCTTTCCTTACCCGGCCGGCATTCATCCGGATGGGCACGAAGAACGAAAAGAACATTTGGGTGTGAGGTGGCAACTGCCAGCACATTTTCCAGCCAGGCAAACATGTGCGGGAAGAGGGTGTTGGCGTGCACCTGGCTGGTATCAAAAATGACATTGGTGAATACCGGCACAATGCGGTCAAACCTCGCAGCCTTGCGGATAAAGTCAGGGTCGAGCGGTTTGATTTCCGGCCAGAAACGGATTCCGGCCATAGAGAAGTTTCCTTTAAATCGTGCAGAAAGGTACTCATCCAGGCGCTGGTTCATCACCTCATCCAACTCAAACTCCGCATCAATCTCCATCGGGTAGGCGGTGGCTTCGCCGGTGGTAAAGAAAGCAGTATATGGGCGCAAACCAACCTCGTGTGTGATCACGCGGATATGGTTTTGTAAGCAGGCGTACCGCGCAGCCGCTTCGGGGTAGAACATGCCGTTGAACAGGACCACCGCCTGCGGGTTTTCCTTTTGGATCAGGCTGGAAAACTGGCTGTACACGTTCCAGGCGGAAAGGATATACGCTCGGAAGAAGGCGCGGTTAAGCGGTGTGTCTTCGATGGTGAGCCGGCGCAGCATCCAGCGCAACGAGTTCAGTGCCCAGATGCCGAGAGGAATACCTTGATATTCAAAATTTTCCATCCTGCTGATCGGAAGATTGGTGACCTGCTGTTCCAGTTCCGGGTAGGATCGCTGCTCGAACCAGCGTGTGTTCAAATCCTTGAAAATCGCCCGGCTCTGCCCCGTGCAACGGTCGCACGGCGGGAGTTGATCGAAATTATCCCGCTTGCTCCCTAATACACAGCGCTGCAATC
The DNA here is from genome assembly GCA_002428455.1 of Anaerolineaceae bacterium UBA6107. Classification (GTDB taxonomy): domain Bacteria; phylum Chloroflexota; class Anaerolineae; order Anaerolineales; family Anaerolineaceae; genus UBA6107. The sequence continues at coordinate 4,257 of DIWL01000029.1, forward strand.
CACTGTTGCATATGAATTGGATCACCGGCACGCCCGCCAGCCTGACCGCCAGGGCGGTCAGCAGGGAGTAAGCTGCATTCTGGCTCATCGCCTGCAGGCGTGTGGAAGCATTGAAGAAGACGACCGGTCTTTGATTGGTAAGCGGCGCAGCCTGCAATACTTCATTGATCAAATTCTGCCAGTGACGATTCCCTTTGTAATGCGTCCATCGCTGGTTCAGTCCGCTGGCGATGCGAGTTGGTGTCAGTTTCAATCTTGAATCCGCCTTAGCTTCCTTAATGAGGACATTTCGCTATCGTAAACCTTCTTGACCCCATCGCCGACCGCGGCTTCCGTGACACGGATATATTTCACCAGTTTTTCAAAACCGCCGGGTTCCACTGAGGCGGCCTGATCAGAACCCCACAGGGCGCGGTCCAGGGTAATGTGCCGCTCAATGAGACAAGCGCCCAGGCCAACTGCCACAGCCGAGGTGACCAGTCCCACTTCGTGCCCTGAATACCCGATGGGGCAATTGAACATATCCCGCAATGTGTGGATCATGCGCAGGTTCAGTTCGTATGGATCACAGGGGTAGGCGCTGGTGGCGTGTGTAATGATGAGGTTGTCCTCGCCAATGAGGCTGACCGCTGACTTGATCTGATCCAGTGTGGACATACCCGTGGACAGGATCAATGGTCTTCCGGTTTTACGCAGGTGTTTTAGAAGATTAAAATCGGTAAGCGAGGCGGAGGGTACTTTATAGGCGATGGGATTGTACTTTTCAAGGAAATCGACGGAAGGCTCATCCCAAACGGAGGCAAACCAGTCCATTCCGATCTCGTGAGCGTAACGATCGACCTCGTCGTATTCTTTTTCTGTCAATTCAACCTTGTAGCGGTAATCAATGTATGAAATGTAACCCCAGGGGGTCTCGCGCATCTGGTTTCTCTGGTCGAGTGGCACGCAAAGTTCCGGTGTGCGCTTCTGGAATTTCACCGCATNNGCCTGGATGAGTTCCTTGGCGATGCCCAGGTCACCATTATGATTGATACCGATCTCCGCAACGATATATGCCGGATGACCATCCCCGACCCACTTATTGCCGATCTTTACTTCTCTTGCCATAATCATGCTCCTGTAAGAAAGCTTTATTTCTGGTAATGCTGCAATAGGATGTCGCAAAATTCACGCACTGCACCTTTGCCGCCTTTGCGGGTTAGCACCAGGTCGGCGTGTCTTTTGACGATTGGTTCGGCATCAGACGGGGCGACCGCGCATCCGGCGATTTCCATGCATCCGATGTCGTTGACATCGTTCCCGATGAAAACAACCTCTACCGCGGGAATTCCCTTTTCCTGAATTAATTTCTTTAAGACGGATGGTTTGTCATTGATGCCCTGGAAAACTTCCAGTTTCAGTTTTTTACACCTGGCTGCCACAACCGGGTTGACCTCAGTTGAAATCACCATGAATTCAATTGGCAAAGTCTCGCGCACCAGGCGTAAGCCCATGCTGTCACCGCGGGAGGAGGTCACCTGCTCGTTCCCCTGCTCGTCCACGTGGACCAGGTTATCGGTCAGCACACCATCAAAGTCCATCACCACCAGCTTGGTCCTGCCTGGCAATTGGCGTCGCCGGCTGGCAGGATCGACTATATCCAGGTCGCCGTTGCGCAACAACCACTCGTAACGCAGCCAGTCAAAGGGGGTGTCGATATCAACGGTGTAGCGTGGATCGATCTTGTAAGGGAGGATCATCTTTCCGCTCATCGAGTGCTGTTCCAGGATGACCCGTGGGCGGATCACGTCGATGTGCCCTGTCTGCCAGAAAGTGGGGGGCAGCGCCTGGCGCGGTGCGTTGAATGGCTCAGCTACCCCTTCCAAATTTAGAAGGGGTGTCATGGGTTCGTCTTTTCCGTTCAGCCGCCACATTTTGTACGGGTTCTGACCACTCGGTACAACACCACGCACGCTGTCCGCTGCGGGGTGTTCCTGCAGCAGCGTAACTGCTTCATCCACGCAATTACGCGGACGTAGGGGGGAAGTAGGGCGCAGTTGGATCACAAGGTCCGGGGTATAGTCTTCATGCGCCTTCAACCACGCGAGGGCGTGCTGAAAAACCGGTAGGTCTGTGGTCTGATCCTGTGCCAGTTCAGCCGGACGCAGGAAGGGTGTCTCTGCACCCCACTCGCGCGCAACCACGGCGATTTCTTCATCATCAGTTGAGACGACCACGCGAGTGACGCTGTTTGCCTGCAAACCGGCTGCGATACTGTAACTGATCAGCGGATAGCCGGCGAAAAGCTTGATATTCTTGCGCGGGATGCCTTTTGATCCGCCGCGCGCCGGAATGATAGCAAGGACCTCGGTTGGCTTTACCACGCTGTCCATCCTCCATCCACGATCACGTTACCGCCGGTCATGTAAGACGAGGCATCGGAGGCCAGGAAGAGCAGCGCACCGTTCATTTCGTCCTTGTGCGCCATCCTTCCAAGCACCGTGCGGGCGGAATAATTGCGCACAAATTCCTCGTCATGGTTGTTGAACACACCGCCCGGGGTGAGGGCGTTCACGCGGATCTCAGTCCCGGCGTAGTAGGTGGCCAGGTACTTGGTGAAACCCAGGATCCCGGCTTTGGTGACGGTATAGTAAACCGGTTTGAAGACCCTGGGCTTGCCGGGTTTGTCATATATCCGCTGATCCGGTCCCCCCAGTCCGTAAGTGGAGCAGATGTTGATGATCGAACCCTTGTGCTGTTCAACCATTTGCCGTACGACTGCCTGTGAGATCAGGAATGGACCGGTCAGGTTCACGTTCAGCGCGTCCTGCCAGGAATGCAGCGGATAGGTTTCGAAGGCGTTGCTGCTTTCCTGGGCGTGCTCTGGGTCGAACTTGGGGTCAAGCGCGGCACTGTTCACCAGTACGTCGATGCGGCCAGTGCGGGTTACGATTTCCTCCACGACTGCTGATACGCTTGCGGGGTCAGTCACATCAAGCCCGATACCGTGGATATCTAATCCCGTTGCCTTCAGTTCATCTGCCACGGCTACGGCCGCCGCGGCATTCAGGTCGGCAGCATAAACCACCGCGCCTGCCTGGGCCAGGGTGAGACAGAATTCTTTCCCCAGCAGACCGGCGCCGCCGGTCACGAGGGCTGTTTTTCCATTCATCGAGAATTTCTCGAAAATATAAGACATTAATCCTCCGGGTAACCCCTAAAATTTTACCAGACAACCTTCACTGGCCGCGCGGTGCACCGCGTTGGTGAGCTCAAGGGCGGCAATCCCGTCCTCCAGGCTACACAGGGATGCTTCGGTCTTCTTCGCGACACGCAGGAAATGAGCCATCTCCGCCAGGAAGAGATGATTACGTTCAAAGCCGGCGGCAGGCTCGAATAGCTCCCAAGCGTTCGTGGTTGGATCAAATCGCCTGGCAATCCCTGTGGTGTTGTCCCAGGTGATACTGCCTTCAGTGCCGATGATCAGCAGGTCATGCTGCCCGGGGCGCTGCAGGTAATCGAGGTGAACATTGGCGGTGCTGCCCTGCTGGAAACGCAAAAGGATGTCGGCTGTGTCTTCCACGGGCAGGTTTAAGCCATTGCTGGAGGTCACAGCGCTCAGTTCGCTCACTTCTCCCAGCATCCAGCGCAGGTAGTCCAACGGGTGGCACAGGGTGTTCACCACACCACCGCCCAGGTCTGCCCTGGCGCTGTAACTGGTGCGGTAATCCTCCCAGGGGTGCCAGCCGGGCAGGTATTCTCCCCAGTGTGACTTGACAGTGGTGACCTGACCGATCTCGTTCTCTGCAAGCCACTGGCGCACCTGTTGCAGACCGGGGTGAAAACGGAACTGGAAACCGGTCAGAAATCCACCGCCGCCAAGTGCCAGTGCTTCTTTCAACTCAGGTACCCGCGCCATCGAATGCGAGATCGGTTTTTCCATCAGGATCGAGCAGCCAGTCTTGGCGCAGGGAATGGCGATGTCGAGATGCAGCGCCGTGGGGTTGGCAATGATGACCGCATCAGGATGATGTGCAAGAGCAGCCTCCACAGTGGTCTCGACAGGGATCCCTGCGATCTCGCTCTCCGGCAGGGTGGAACGATGCGAGCGCAGCAGGAGGATGTNNGCGATCAGAAATTTCATTGTTGTCTGCTCCAGGTCTTTGCCGTGCTATGATTGGTTTTGCACATTTTCCTTCACCATCGTAAAGAATTCCGGGACCCAATCCACAAATTACTGCCCGTTTGGTACCTGATTGGTTTTTTTGTTCGTAATACGATATGACAGTTCATTATTGCTTAGTGATACCTTTATGTTTCTGCTTCTGGTTTGCTGCGGAACTTCCCCAATACATCCTGCAGCACCCAGGCAGGGGATAACCGTAACAGCAACAAGAGACCCTTCATACGTACGCCCGGCATGTTTTGGTACTTGGCGATCATGCTTTTAATCTTTTCGTAAGAGTATTTTCGCGTTTCTGTCTTCTGAGCGGGATTCAGTGGATTCTTGTCCTCGAATGCCCTTTGGATCCTGTAGATCGTTTGAATGCCTTCTTTGACGCTCTTAGGGGATTCAACCTCAACGTGGTTGACATAATAGAAGGACTCGATGACATTGAAAGGAATCATGTAGCCAAGCAGATCTGAATAAGCCATTTGCGCGGATCGTAGAGTCTCACTCCGTTGCCTTTGATACCTGCTGCTGGAGGTCTGTCCCTGGTGCACCCGGTAATACAGGTAGGGTTCAGCAATATTTGCATAGAGATGATGGGTGTTCTTCCTCAACCAGAAAGAATAGTCATCCGCTGCCATAAAGTCCATTTCAGATTGCCGTTCGTTGTATAACTGGTAATACACTGATCGCATCATCACTGAGGGATTGTGCAAAACGCAATGGTAGTACATTTCCAATCGGATGATCATTGGATCAGTGGGGCTGATGTGGCGTTTACCTGTGGGCATCCCATTCTTGTCGATGAAGATCAAACCGGTTCCAACCGCGTCGATCTCAGGGTGTGCTTCCAGGTACTGGTGCTGCACATTAAAACGCTCCGGGAGCGCGATGTCATCCTGATCCATCCGGGCGATGTACTTACCTGTGCAATATTGCAGTCCATTGGTTACCGATGCCGCAATTCCCACGTTTTCCCGGTTGTTGACCAGGATGATGCGGTTGTCTTCTTGGGCATATTCAGAGAGGATGTCAGAAGAGCGATCAGTGGAGCCGTCATTTACAAGGATGAATTCAAAGTCGCTGAAGGATTGCCCCAGGATACTATCGATCGATTGCGACAGGTATTTCTCTCCGTTGTAAACGCACATGAGTGCACTGATCTCGGCCATAATGTCTCTTTTATTGATCCGCTTTCGAAGGGCTTTTTGATCGTTCCACTACGATCTGATCTTTAATGGATAATTTCCGGAATACCTCCAGAATCTTTTGGCCAGCGCTTTGCCAGTTCAGCTCGGATAAATATCTTTCCCGCGCATTGTAGCTCATGCGTTTATATTCGTCGGCATGATCGAGGATTTTTTCTATTGTATCGGCGTAAGCGTCCGCCTCACTGCCGCGCGGTAATACGATCCCGGTGACGCCATCCTGTACGGTGGTGGCCAACCCGCCTGTCGCATTGGTGATCGTGGGCACCCCAAAAGCAGCGGCTTCACTGCACACGATCCCGGCCGAATCCACGCGCGATGGATGTACCAGCAGGTGCGCCCATTGGTAATTGGCCACGTATTCACGCAGCTGGTCCGGGTCTGATTTTCGGTATAAACCTTTGTATTCGATCCCGGCGGAGTTTTCTCCGTCCTGACCGACCACACGCAGGCAGACCTTGACACCCCGGCTTTGCAGTAGTTTGACTGCATCAATGGCGATCCCGGTGCCTTTCATTAGAGCGTTCTTGGCCACCGCGATGAGCCGCAGGTCATCCCTGGTGGGGGCTGTGCGGGAGATATCGTCCGGGATGACCTCCACAGGCAGTGAGGAGGGGACAGGCAACACCAGGATCCGTGACCGAGGAACCCCGTAATCCTTTACCAGGGATTCTTCTGCCCAATGGCTAGCGGTGATCACGAGCGTGGTCCGGTTCAGCGCTTTGCGTTCCCAGCGCAGCATTCGCTGCAGTTCAAGCCTGGAATAGGTTGGCCATTGTTCATGCGTATTAGCCATCACGGCATCGGTTTTGTAGATCACAGGTACGGTTGAACGGCTGTACACCAGCGGGATAAGGTTGTGTGTGAAGATCGCATCAGGGCGGTATTCCGCTGCTGTCTGATCAACCAGTTTCGCGCATCGCTGCAGGTAGGCTACAGAGAACTTGGCGGTCAACTTGCGCGAGAACAACCGGTGCACCTTGCGGTAGAGAGTTTCTAACGTGGACGGTCTGTCTTTGAAGGGACCAATAACGCGTAATTCGCAGCCTAATCGTTTGAAGGCTTCGTGCATGTTAAAATCCACGCCACTACCGGCATCGCGGTTAAGTGGATCATATCGGCAGGACGCGTAAAGAATCTTCATTATCTCTCGTTCTTGTAGTACAGGTTAAAGATCACGTTATAAATGCGCATCAGCGGGCTTTTGATCAACGGATAATCAACCAGTCGCTTCTTGGCCTTTTTCTCAGCCTTGCCTGCGATGTCTCCCGGCAGTTCCACCGTGTTGCTCATATTCATCACATAAGGTCGGTCGGTCATCAGCCTGAGGTATCCGCGTTCATTGACCATTTGATCCAACCGGAGAACCTGCCCCATGGGTTTGGTGAGATCAATTGGGAGGAACTCCTGCAACACTTTCTTCAAGGCGATGAATTGCCAGTGTGAAGCACCACAGAACGTGGTCACACCGTTGTAGGTGATCCTCACGTTCTCTTCGGACAGTTCAGCGTCGATCTCTTCTTCGGAACGTCCCAGGCTCAGCAGGAACTCGCGCACCCACTGCGGTTCGATCAATCGACCGCGTTCCACCTGTGTCCCGGCGGTTTGCGTTGCCCAATCCACAGTGGCTGAGTACAGTTCCGGCTTGGAATGGTAAGGTCTGGATGTAACCATGCCCACATTCGGGTAGGCTTCAAGTACTTTTACCGACTCAACCAGCCAATCAGGATAATACAGCACATCATTATCGGCGTAAGCCACGATCTCGCCCGGGGCAGCCTGCAGCATCACGTTCCATGCGCCACCTTTGCCCATGTTATGCTCAGCAAGGATGAGGGTTTGAATCCTGCCTTGCTCAAATTCCCGCATTAGGTAGGTACGCGCTTCAACACATGATCCGTTGTCATAGACCAGCAGATCAAAGGGCATACCGGCGTTTTCGCGCAGACTGCCAAGACTGGTGTCGAGAACCTGCAAAAGGTCCGCGTAGAATCCATCCAGGAAGGGAATGTGGTTCAACACCGCGGCGGTGACACGCTGCGGTTTGGAAACCGATTGCAGTTGTTTAATTGGATTCTGACCTTTTCTCATTCAAGGCTTCCTTTGCAGCGCGCCGGCGCTCACCGTCCTGTCGCCAATCTCTGGCTGCACGCCTGGGGTTAAACAATACGTAAGTGATGCGTGCCAGCCATGGCCAATGCAGCGTGACAGATGGGAAGATGGAGATTTCCCGCATCAGTTTCCAGCGGTTCAAACGGATGCGCGGCACCTTTTCATTGTTGATCTTGTAATTAGCGTCGTACAAGGTGAAAACCGTGTGCCGACCCCCAGCCAGGTCCAGGTTTTCCACTGATTCCGGCTGCAGGCGGTGAATTTTTCCGTCGGGAAAATGGCTGAAATCGTGATTCTGGTGGATAACGGTAATGGCGCTGGTGGCATCAATGACAGCGATCTGCTCCACGCGTCCCTTGTAGATCATCCAGTTATCCCAGCCGGCGCGCCCCACGGCGAAAGCGGGAATATCCTTGTACTCATCGCGCGGAAACACGAAATAGTCGCTGCCGACAGCGGTGTGCAGGACAGCTGTTTCCATGATCCGGGGGATGAATTCCGTGTGCCAGCCGGGGTTGATCACCAGCTCGGTCGTGATCGAGGTGTCCCAGCGTTGACCAATGAGCAGGAAACGTTCAAAATTGCTACGCACCCGTTCCAGGGTCTGCAGCAGATCCGGAAAGAGCAGGATATCCGCGTTGACATAGCACATGTACGGGGCGCTGCTTTTTTCCCGCACCATGTTAAAAATCGAGTCAATGCGGGGTGTGCCGGAGCTGTTGCGCTGCACATCCGGGATGTAGCCCACGCCGAATTCTTCAGCCGTTTGCGCCACTCCATCCTCATCGCCTACCAGCCATACTTCCACCGTGTCCCCCAACGCTTTCCAGCTGCGGATCGCGTTGCGCTGGATCGTGCGGATATGCGGATTGGTGAATGGCTTCGGTGCGGTAAAGATGGCTAACTGGCTCATGGTCGTGTCACAATCCTTGTTCGTTGTTTTCTATGATCTTTACCGGTTCGCTCTCCAGGTAGGTTTTGTGCCGGATTCCGGCATTCACCTCGAAAACCTGCGGTTCTTGCAGTTGCAGGTGCAGTACGTTCAGCCATGAGAAATCATTTCTGCCTTGAAAATGGCGGTAAATGCGCCGTAATAGGATCAGGTCCTGCGGGGTATCCAGCGTCCAGCGCAGATGCCCCAGGTCTTCCGTATGATCCAGTTTGAGCACCTTAAACCGGCCTGGTACTGCGTAGAGATACGGCAGTACATGTTCATGTTCATGTTTTTGTGTGGCGTTGTGCCAGGCGCTTTCCAACGCAGCGAAAGTGCAGGCTTCCACATCCAGGCCGATTGGGTAGGTGCGCGTGAACGGCGGGGGCAGGCGGTTGCAGGCGAAATCCATCTGGTTCCTGATCAGAGCGTCCACAACATCATCGATCAATTGTGCGTCGATGAGGGGGCAATCCGCGGTCAGGCGTACAACTATGTCAGCCTGGTAATATTTCGCTGCCTGGTAATAGCGGTCCAACACATCCTGCAGGCTTCCGCGAAAGACCTCCGTCCCGTAACGGCGGCAGGCTTTTACGATGGCATCATCCGTCGGGTCAGTCGTCGTGGCAACCACAACCTGGTCCACCATCCTGGCCTGTTGAACCCGCTCGAGCATACGCTCCAGCATGGTCCGCCCGGAGGCGCGCTTCAATACTTTACCCGGCAATCGGGTGGAAGTCATGCGTGCCTGGATGATGGCAACCACTTTCATTAGAAGCAATCCTGCTTCTTCAAAGTACTGTTGTTCAAAATGACTGCCTGTTCGTATGCTTCGAGCAGCACTTTAAAATTCTTTTTCCAATCAGCTTTTTCTTGCGCCAATGAACGGGTGCGGGCACCCATCTCGGCCAGGTCCGGTTCGCGGCTCGCAGTGTTCATCAGCCCGGTCATCGTTTCAACATCACCATCCGGGAAGACCCAACCCTGTTCCCCGTTGGACACCCATTCAAGGTTACCGGGGATATCCGAAACAATCGCCGGGGTGCCGCAAGCCAGGGCTTCCATGAGCGAAACGGAAGACCCGTCACAATGCGAGGCGCTGAGGAAGACATCAGCACTGTTGTATGCGTCTGGCAGATCCTCACGCTCCAGGTAGCCACCGAAATGGACCTTGTCTTTAACACCAGCCTGTTCGGTCATTTCCCGCAGCATGTACTCTTGAGAACCTTTTCCAAAAAGGAACATGCGCAGATGTGGATTCTGTTGCACGGCATTGATAAATGCACGCAGGGTGACGTTGACACCGTAAATGGGTTCGAATGAGCGCATGCTAAGAAATACAAAATTATCCTGCCATCCATGTTTTTCGCGCAGCCTGGCTTTGCCGTTCGGTGAGAAGTGTTCCAAATCAACCCCCCAGGGGAGGCAGTAGATGCGCGTCCGCGGGTATCCGTAGCCATGAACTGCCTTTGTGGTCACCGCCTGGCAGTCGTCGACCAGCACAGTGCTGTTATAAAGAGTTGTCTGGATCTTTTCCCGATCAAGCGGGGAAACCACACCGTCGTGGAGGATGTCCGCCCCCCAGGACATGCTCACCAGCGGCGAGAACCCGGTTTGCGCGGCGATATAGGCGGGTCCATGCAAGGGTCCGGCGTGGAGGACGTCCGGTTTCACCTTTTCCAGGATGGTACGCAGTTCTGCCACCCGGTTGTCCTCTGGATTGTTTCCTGCATTCATTTTTTCAGGAAATTTGACTTCGGTGATACCCGCGGGAAGAGTGACAGGTTGTCGTGGTTCAAGGCGGAGCAAAAAGATTTCGTGCGCAGTCTGCGCCAGGGCGCTGAGAAATCGCTCATCATGCGGCGAGTAATCACGGGTAAAGTAAAGGATTCTCAATTTAATCTCCAAGATCCAACCAGCGAATCTCTTTACCAAAAGGAATAGTAGTCAACGCGTGGGTGCCAATGACGCGCTTCACCTGGTCGGGATGGATCGCACCTGGAGTGGCCGGACGTAGTACATCGATCATCTCGCGGGTGAGCACCTCGCCTGCCTGGATCTCCCGCGCCGCCCGCAGGCAGCGTCGTTGCACAATGGTGGTATCTTTTTCGTTCCCACTGATGGTTTTATCCGCGGAACCAAGCGCGCGTTCCAATTCTCGCGTGCGATCGACCATATCACGCCAGGTTTGCGGGGTCATCGAGAAGGGATGATCCGGCCCGATACGCGAATTGTCATCCGTGAAGTGTTTTTCGATCACCCGACCGCCCAACGCGACGGCTCCCAGCACAGTGGCATGCCCGTGCGTGTGATCAGAAAGACCCACCGGCACACCCGGAAAGAGCGTCTGGTAGGTTTGCAGCACGCGCAGGTGAATGTGATCAAAATTGACCGGGCTGGCCGTGTAATTGGTGTTGCATTGCAGCAGGATTAGCCACTGGTTGAGCGCCAGCACGGTGTGTACCGCCTGCTGCACCTCACCGATGGTGGCAGCACCGGTGGAGAGGATGACCGGTTTCCCCTTAAGGGCGATATGCTCGAGCATCTCCAGCCAGTCCACATCTCCTGAACCGATCTTGTGGGCAGGAACGTACGGATCAAGGTAATCCACCGCTTCGAAATCATAGGGTGAGGAGAAGTAATCAATGCCGACTTTATCGCATTCCTCTTTCAGGATCGGGGTCCAATCGAACGGAATGGAAGCATCCGCGTAGACTTCAAAAACACTCTTCTTCCAACTGGCCTGGTGTGAGACCTGGGCTTGCATGGCTTTGAACCCGTAATCGGAAACGATCCTGGGTGCTCTGAAGTTCTGAAACTTCGCTGCATCTGCACCGGCTTCTTTGGCCAGGTGGATCAGCATTTTCGCGCGCTCCAGGCTGCCATCGTGGTTGGCGGAAATATCCGCGATGAAGTAAGTGGGATGGGCGGGACCGATCAGGTGATTGCCAATTTTTATGTCCATGTCAACTCCTCTCATAAGTGAAGATCAGGTGAGTGACTTGATATACAGGTGATAGCCGCGGCGATACTGGTCGTAAAACTTTTGCAGACCATCGGCAAAACCGGGCAGATCATGCCCCAACGCAGCTTTGATCTTATTTGTGGACAGGGTGAGCCTGGGTGAGCGTGCAGCTTTCAGCCCGCTATCCTTTACGGATACCGGTTTGATCAGGGATGCGTCAAAACCGAATTTTTCCGCGATGCGCCTGCCAAATTCGTACTTGCTCATGGCTTCCGCTCCCACCATGTGATGGATCCCGTGCAGGTCCAATTCTGCTGTTTCAACCAGTAATCCACTCAAGTCGAGTATGTTCATGGGGCAGAATTCCACGTCAGTGAAGCCCATCATTTCTTTGCCAGCGGCAAGGTTATTGACAAAATTTTCTGCCAGGCTGCGGTTGCCGGCAGCGCTCCAGCCGTAGAAGTTCACCCGCGCCACCAGCGCTTCCGGGTAAGCAGAGACCACAGCATTCTCCCCGGCGAGTTTTGTACTGGCATACACGCTGAGCGGATTCGGAATGTCGTCTTCCGTGTAATTCCCAGTGCTTCCATTAAATACCGCGTCAGTGGAGATATGTACCAGGCGGATACCATGTTTATTACAGGCAGCGCCGATGATACCGGGTAGTTCCGCGTTCACCTGCTGAGCCAATTCCGGGTTCGCTTCGCACGCATCCACGTTTGCCATCGCCGCGCAATGCAGGAAAACATCTGGTTTGTGTGTTTCGATCAATTCTTCCACCACAGCCGGTTGGGTGAGCTCAGCCTGGACGTTCTTGAAGGTTGCCCAGAGCATGGGGGTTGTGTTGGCGACGCCGGTGACCTGGTGCTTTTTGCCGTCCACGGCCAAAGCGAAATTCAAGCCAAGCAATCCGCTGACACCGGTGACGAGGAAATGGGTCATCCAATCCTCCCGGATTCATACTCCGCCTGGATGGGGGCGATGATTTCCCGGATGGCGTCCACATTGAGCCAATCGGTATTGGTATTGGATGCGTACTTGAAACCGTCGTCCAGCAGTTTGCCTTTGCTTTCCCAGTCGCGACCGAACCACAGCGATTCCGCCGGCTGGACCACATACATATCCTCCAGTTCAACCGTCTGGCGGGCTTCGTCATCGGAGATCAACACCTCGTGCAGTTTTTCACCCGGGCGGATGCCAATATAAGCGATCTCAGATTCGGGGGCGACTGCGCGCGCCAGGTCTGTCACGGTCATGCTGGGGATTTTCGGGACAAAGACCTCGCCGCCGTGCATGTTCTCAACAGCCCGTATGACAAACCGTACGCCCTGTTCCAGGCTGATCCAGAAGCGGGTCATGCGTTCATCCGTAACGGTAACTTTTCCGGTTTCCCGTTGTTTCAGAAAAACTGGCACGACCGATCCGCGGCTGCCCACCACGTTGCCATAGCGCACGCACGAAAAACGCGTATTTTTTGCCCCGGCATAGGCATTGGATTGGATGAATAGTTTTTCCGCAGCGAGTTTTGTCGCGCCATACAGGTTTACCGGGTTGACCGCTTTATCCGTGCTGAGTGCAACCACCCTGCTCACCCCGGCGTCAATGGCCGCATCGATCACATTGCCGCTGCCGAGGATATTGGTCTTGATGGCTTCCATCGGGTTGTATTCACAGGCAGGCACCTGTTTGAGCGCTGCGGCGTGGATGACCACGTTGACCCCTTCGAATGCGCGCCGGCAGCGCTGCTGATCGCGGATATCGCCGATGAAATAACGTAAGGAAGGATCATTGAAGCCGGCAGCCTGCATTTCATGCTGCTTTAATTCATCACGGCTGAATACGATCAATTTAAGCGGGTGATACTCTTTCAGCATAACCTCGATGAATTTCTTGCCGAAAGAACCGGTCCCACCGGTTACCAGGACAACACTGTTTTTCCAATCCATCATTTTATTAACCTCTTTAATCGATGCCTGATTTTACGGAGAAAATTAAGCACATCTCCATCGTAGAATTTTTTCTTGTAGCCGTGCATGCTCCATGACGAATAATACGGAAAATCTGCCAGGTCTTTCCACAGGTATTTTATGATCTCCTGCTCAAGGGCGATATCCGGCCAGCAGCGGTAACGTTTGTGTACCCCGAGCATGATGTCCAGGATCTTGCGGTTACCAAAAGGAGAGAACTCCTCATGCGCGAATCCAAATATGCTGTGGCTCATTGCCTGCCAGCTGCCCGCTTCGACCTCCCACGCAAACATATCCAGGATCTTGTACCCCATTTTTTCGGTGGGGATCGCTTCTTTCATCCACCTTTCCATGCACTGATAAACGAACGGATCATCACCGAGTACTGAAGCATCTACCAGGGTGTCGACCGTGACCTCCACGGGGTAGATCCCGTCCGGCCAGAAATCACACCGCACTGCTTCAGCGATATTGCCCTTAAAGATCACCTTGTCGGCCGGGATGTGGGCGTATCTCCCGTACACCAGGTTCATCCAATCAGTTTTGTAACCTTCGGTGCTGCGCTGGTACAGCTCAATGAAGTCCGCGGGTATCTCCTCATCGCACCTGATCTGTTGGTACCTGAGTTGATTGGCTTTTGCGATCTTCTGTGCTATTACCAGGTCTTCGCTTTCTTCGTTCAGATGCCGGTAGATCATCGAGAATACATCGATCTGCTGCGCGAAATCCTTGCAGGCTGCCAGGATGACCCTGGAATCATAGCCACCGGTGAGGGTGAGGGCAACTGGAAAACGATTGAACCCGGCCTGGCAGGTGCCTTTCAACAGGTCACCAACAAGCTGTGTGCCCTTCCGCAGGGAGTAGCGTTTCAACCTGCTCAGTGGCCAGAAGCGCACCTGGGTGTGGGTCACCAGGTCAAGGTAATGGTTTGGCACCAGGCGTTGCACACCAATGTAGGGTGAGCTGTCACCCGGCCACCAGGGCTCCAGTTTCTTTTTATACTTGGATGAATGGATGTATTGATCAGCTTCGGGGCTAATATTTAGATCCAACCGGTCAGCCAGGATGGCTGCATGAGAGGTTAACCATGTCTTGCCTTCGCTATCGCGGTGATAGTACACCTGCTTTAAGCCACCGGCGTCATTGAAAACGATCTGGTGACCCATGCCGTATGCAAAGAGAACGTAATGACCGCTCTTGTCATAAACCTGCTCGAACAGTTGATCCAGGCTTGCCGCCCCTTTTTCAATCTTCTGCAGCACACCCGGGTTGTCCAACACCGGGTCGGTGGGGTCCAGCAGGTAACCCAGCAGGATGAGGTGAAAATGATTTCCTGTGTGTTCAGTGATCTGCAGGTCAGGGTGCGCCGCCAGGGTATTGCCATCCGGCAGCGGAGCACGGTTCCAGGCCGGGAACAATGTCGAGTCTGGTCCGCACACAAATTGGCGTCTGAACACCAGATCAGCCTGTAAATTATTCGCCATTACAGCTATCCTTTGCCAGATTAAAAGTTAAGGAAGCGAAGGTTTCAGCGTATTTCTTCATCCCTGTGGATCCGATCACTTCGGAAAAGGGATACTTTTCGAGATCTTCCTTGAGGTGCACCATGTGCCATGGGAACGGCACAGGATACTTGAAGAAGAACAGGTAGGTGTATTTCCATGCCAATGCTACCTGGGTTTCATTGAGCCGGTAATCGTGAACTTTTTCCAGTAATCTGTTCAACAACTTGAAATAATCCACCCAGGTGTTCGGGTCGTGCGTGAAACCGCGGTTGCGGTAATGAGTTTTACCAGCCACAACAACCGGGATGCCGCGTAAGGCCATCTCCAGCCCCACCGTCGTTGTATAGACCAGGCCGAGGTCAGCCACATCCATCAGATCGTAGGTGTTTACTTCGTCCAGCGGCTCGATAAGCATGATGTGCGCCGGTAATTGGGGAAGGGTCTTCTTCACCAAGTCAAGAATGCTGCCGTGTTTCACTAGAGCTTCACCGGGATGGATGCGGATGACCAGTTGTACGTCCGGTTTTTCAATAAAATACTGGATCGTGCGAATGATCCATTCCGACATCGTTTTGGTGAAGGTATTCCGGCCAAGCGTTAGGCTGTCGCCGAGTACATTGGTAGCCAACAGCACGATCGGCTTGCCCGAAAGACCGAGTTTTTCCCTGATGACAGCCTGTCCTTCTGCCGGTATGCGCTGCCACTTGCGTGAATATTCGCCATACGTGGTGGCATTTCTGCGTGAAGAAAGCAGCGTCTTGGTTTCCTTGAGTTCAGCAGGTGATAGATCGTACTGCGCGTAGGCATTCCATAATCGATCCGTGTTTTGCAGCATGATCTCTTCATTTTGCGCAAGCCACATCGCTCCGCGCTTGTCGCTGAACTCATACGTTGAAGTGGGTATCTTGAGATACCTGCAGACCCTGTAGGCCACGCCAAATTCAAGGATGGTGCCGTTGGGTATGATGGCGACCTCTGGTTGATTTTTGCGCAGGTAATTGTGTAGTGCCTTAGCGGTCTGTAAGTTACGGCCGTAACGGAAGAGGTAAAAGCGGTCCTCCCGGTCCACTTCTTCGGTCTGGAATGCGTACATATAATCGTAATCTGTAACTTGTCTGACGTCCTTCACAAGCTGTTCCGGTAGTTGAGCAAATGAAGAATTATTGCGTAGCAGATTCTCAAAATGGATGACAGAAGCAGCCGGCTTCAGAACAGAAGTCGCGTACATGTTTTGCCGCCGGATATCAAATTGAGTGGAGTCCGAGTGCCAGTGACCAAAAGGATAATAAGCCACCGTCACGTTGTGACCTTGCGCGGAGAGCGCCATACCGGTCATCACCACATGTTCCAGCCAATAATGGGTAGAGGCGAACAATAACACTTTCTTGCCTGTTTTATTCTTAATCCTGCATTTTTCAGTTAACTTCACTGCTTCCGGCAAGATTTCCCGAATGTTTTTAAGAGAAAAACTGGACGGCGATGAGTAACCGTTTTGCCTCAACAACCAGTACACCTCCGCGGTGAGGGGCAGTTCGCCGAGAACTTTCTTTAAGATTTCCTTTTTGCTCGCCATTTAGTGAACTTCCTCAATTCTCCAATCCAACCTGGGGCGCAACGGGCCTTGCCTTACTTCCACCCACTGCATACCGGGCGCACCGGTTGCATTGACATTAAAGTTTATCGCGCGTTCATCCGCGAAATATCGCTTGACCATGTAGGAACTTGCGTTGATGCCAATCACAAACCGACCTTCATTCAGCGTGTCAGCGGGAATCGTACAGCGGCTGACATAGTGACCTGCCTTGCGTACCCCGAAAGCCTGGAACTTCTCCGGGGCATCCGTATCAAAAGAGGTGAGGACGTATTCACCACGGGAAGTCATCAGGTAGATCCCAACCCGCAGTCCGGTGACATCAGTTGCCAGTTCGTATTCCACTTCAATCGTGACCGGTTCGACCGAAAGGAGGTTGTCTGTGGTCACGTTGGCATTATTCTTCACGCGAACCGCAACGGGTTTGAATGGGTGGGCGCTGGCCGGGATCTCGGTAGAATGATATTTTCTTTCTCCGCTGGCAGAGAAATCGTTGGTCAGGTAGTAATCCACAGCCTCTGGTGTACGCGCCCGAAGCACCATTTTTCCTTTATCAAGGATGATGCATTCATTCGTCAGGCGTTGTATGGCTGACATGTTGTGGCTCACAAAGATCACCGTGCGCCCCTCAGATGCGACATCGCTCATTTTTCCCAGGCACTTGCGTTGAAATTCCGCGTCTCCCACTGCCAGCACTTCGTCCACCACAAGGATCTCGGGCTCAAGGTGGGCTGAAACTGCGAAAGCCAGGCGCATGTACATGCCGCTTGAATAACGCTTGACCGGTGTATCGATAAAATTATCAATCTCTGAGAAGGCCACGATCTCATCAAATTTCTTCTCGATCTCTGTTTTTTTCATTCCCAGGATGGCGCCATTGAGGAAGATATTTTCCCTACCTGTAAGTTCCGGATGAAACCCCGTGCCCACTTCGAGCAGCGAACCAACCCTGCCGTGGATCTCAGCTTCGCCTTCAGTGGGTTCCACTACACGCGACAGGATCTTCAACAATGTGCTTTTCCCTGCGCCGTTCTTGCCTATCACGCCCAGAACCTGTCCATGCTCAAGCGAAAAACTGACGTTGCGCAGTGCCCAGAACTTTTGGCTGCCAGTGGGGTTGAGCAGTGTTTTCACCGGGCTCTTCACCACTTCCACAATCTTTTCACGCAGGGTGGTGTACTGAGATTCCTTAAAAATATTGTATTGTTTGCCGATATCCTCTACGCGCAGGGCCAGGTTGCTCATGTCACATCCTCTATATCATGTCGGCGAATTGTTTTTCCATACGCCGGAAGTAGAACAAACCTGAAATGAGCACAAGAATGGCGATTCCTGAAGAAACCAGGATCATCGGGAGAGAAATACTTTGGGTGGTTCCCAATAACGCATAGCGGAACCCTTCTACCACGCCGGTCATCGGGTTGAGCGCGTAGAGCAAGCGCCATTTTTCCGGGATCATGCTAGCCGGGTAAACCACCGGAGTAACGAACTTCCACAACTCGGTCACAAATGGCATCAGGTATCCTACATCGCGGTATCGAACCATTAACGCGGAGAACCAAAATCCTACTCCCAATGCAGAGATAAGAGCGAGTAATATCAAAAGGGGCAGCCAGAGTATTGCGATCGTTGGCGTGATTTTATAGAAAAACATCATCCCGATTAAGATAATGAACGCAATGAAAAAATCAACCACGCTGGACATCACGGATGCCAGCGGTACGATCATGCGCGGAAAATAAACCTTGGAGATCATGTTCCCGCTGGATACCATCGAGCGGCTGGCGACGCTGAGCGCGGAGGAAAACAATATCCAAGGCAATAGGGCGGTATAAGAGAAAATGGGATATGGAACGCCGTCAGATGGGATTTTGGCGAGGGTGCCAAAGAAAATGGTATAAACCACCATCGACATGAAGGGGTTGATCACCGCCCACAGGATACCCAGTACGGATTGCTTGTAACGCACCTTGATATCGCGCCAGGTGAGGAAGTAGATCAATTCGCGGTATTCCCACAGATCTTTAAGGCGCAGGCTGACCCACCCTCTGGAAGGCTTGATGTAAACCACACCGGGTTTGTTTTTTGTCTCTAGGGCGGTCGTCGTCATGGTCAGGATTTTTCCCCTTTGTGATCGCGGTACCAATCGATCGTGCGGCGCAAGCCTTCTTCAAAATTCACCTGAGCTCGAAACCCGAACTCACGTTCAGCCCGTTCGACGCTCAACCGGCGGCGCGGCTGACCGTTGGGTTTGCTTGTATCCCATTTGATCTGACCGCTGAAACCAGTCAAACGGGCGATCAATTCCACCAGGTCTTTGATGCTGATCTCCATACCCGAACCCAGGTTGACTGGTTCAGAGGAGTTATATTTTTCTGATGCCAGCAGAATGCCTTCTGCAGCATCCTCCACGTACAGGAATTCACGCGTCGGAGAGCCGTCACCCCATACTTCGATCGAATCCGCACCGGATTCGATGGCTTCGAGGCATTTGCGGATCAGCGCTGGGATCACATGGGAGCTCGCCCGATGGAAATTGTCCCGCGGACCGTAAAGGTTGACCGGCATCAGGAAGATCGAGTTGTATCCGTATTGCTGGCGGTAAGACTGGGATTGCACCAGGAGCATCTTTTTGGCCAGCCCGTAAGGTGCATTGGTTTCCTCGGGGTAGCCGTCCCACAGGTTCTCCTCCATGAACGGGATTGGAGTGAACTTGGGATACGCGCAGATGGTGCCCAGCGCCACGAATTTTTCAACCCCACGCAGCCACGCTTCATGCATCAACTGCACTCCCATCATCAGGTTGTTGTAAAAGAACTCTGCCGGGTGTTCGCGGTTGGCACCGATCCCACCGACCTGCGCAGCGAGGTGAATAATGATGTCAGGTTTACTGTCATCCAGCATTTGACGGATGGAGCCAGCCTGGACAAGATCATATTTCTCAATGGTCGGAATGAATACCTCTGCCGTACCGCGTTCGTTCAGTTTTGCGGTTACAAATGAGCCGAGAAACCCGGCCCCCCCGGTGACACAGACGCGTTTGTTCTTCCAGAAGTTAAGATCAGATGCCATTTAAGCCTGCTCCTTCGTTGTAAGAATGACCTTAAGCCCAACCATCTTCATTTTTGGCGCTGACCCGTCCTCCACTACAGAAATGCCCTGTTCCAGGCAGGTAAGGCGGCAGATCTCGGCAACTTCATCGTTACCTTCAACACATACTTCAGAATATCCAAGGGTTTTTAGTTCATCCAGCGTCGCGATGGCGCGTAGTCGAACCAGGCGGTAGAGATTAAAGGAATTCTGTATGTAATCGACCGTCAGACGGGCTCTAAAGAGTAAACCCTCTGGTGTAATGATGTATTTCAGTTTCTTGCGTTCCAGGCGGCTGACCTTGACATAGCCTTTTTCGATCAGGCGTTTTAGATGCCAATTTACTGTGCCAACTGCAACCTCCAGCTGTGACGCCAGGGCTGCCTGCGAGGTATCGGGGTCCTGCTCAATGTGTTCAAGAATGATAAGATCCCGCTCTGCATTCGATGGATAGCTCATTTTGCTCCAATATTCAATTGTTGAATTATAAAACAGCTCATTCTTATGGTCAAGGGTCATATTTTGTTGTGGACAATGATAGATTTTGCACGATCACTGGGGCCCGTAGCTTCGTAGATTCCCGAAGGGAACGTGGTTAGAGCGCAAACTGAAATGACAAGATACTTAGATTCTCGCGCAAGATGGATGGCGCGGGATTTTGATTTAATAATGATATAATTTGCACGATCACTGGGGCCCGTAGCTCAGTGGTTAGAGCGCGCGGCTCATAACCGCTTGGTCGCAGGTTCGATCCCTGCCGGGCCCACCTTCA
>DIWL01000029.1:24552-86612 GCA_002428455.1 Anaerolineaceae bacterium UBA6107
TCCTTCCAGGATGCTGCGCGACGATTCCTGAAAGTAATTAAGTTTACGAAGTGTAATAATCCCTTTTCTTTGCAAATCTGAAAAGGGACTGAGGATTTTCCGTGGTTACAATGAAAATTGTTCTTGTGCTATTGAACGGGCAGAAGCAAATTTAGAAACGGAGGAAACATGAAAAACAAAAAACTATTGGTACTATTGTCCATGTTAGCTGTGTTATTCATGATCACATCACCAGTGTTGGCCGCATCTCACAATGTCGTCGCACAAGGTATGACAGAAAATTATAAAGGAACCATTACATTTATTGATGCTGCCAGCATTGAACTTAAGCAAAAGGGTGATGTATTGATTTCTATACCCCTGAGCTCAGAGACAGTGGTGAAGATCCCAACGAAGAGTGAAGCGACACTTGCCGACTTGAAAGCAGGCATGAAAGTAACCGTCAAAGCACTTCGTGTGGATGATGTGCTCACTGCTAAAAAGATTATCCTGATACCTGGCAAACCCACCAAGGTCTACAAAGTGGGCGTCGTCACCGACTACCAGCCCGGAATCTCCATAACCATCCAGGCAAAGAATGCGTCGTTGCATACCTTCCTGGTGACGGCTGACACAAAGATCCTTCCTGCTGACCAGGCGGATAAACTGGTGGTAGATGCAGTGGTAACGATCATCTCACCACGTGATGTCACTTCGCTTGACCGGACCGCGAAGGCCATCGTGATCCATTTACCGGATCCTGAACCTGAACCGACCGAAGAACCTACCGCCGAACCAACCGATACACCTTGATAACCTTTAGGGGCAAAGCTTTGCACTGAAATGGTAACGTTTCACAATCAGATCCCCGGTGCTCGTCCGGGGATCTTTCAAATAATTATTACAGATACCCTTCGCGTCAACAGTAATTGGAACAAATGGGAATTGGGTTATAATCGGCAGCAATACGCAAGCCAAAAAAATCAAATTTCTGCCACATTTTATTTGCCTGCCCATGAAAAAACTCTCACCGCTTAAACAGGACCTTCTCGTTTCCTTCATTGCTTCGGTCATCATCAGCCTGGCGATGGCTGCGTTCCAGCCGGCGCCTTTTTTCAGCGCGTGGTATGGTGCCAACCTGCTGCTGTGGCTCAGCTTTTTGCTGTTGCTGCGCACCTGGCGTTTTTTCCAGGGTGGGCGCATGCTCGCAATCCTCATGCTGGTCACGTTTTTTACCCGGATTTTCCTGGGCTTATTCATTTATATCTCGTTACCAGACATCGGTTTTGATAATGCGGCAGAGAACGCCGGGTATGTGTATGCTGATGCCTACGTGCGAGACACACAAGCGCTAACCTTCGCGCGCGGTGAGGATTCCTTATCGACCATATTCTCTGCCGAACAGAGTGCCGACCAGTATGGCGGCTTGATGTATCTGACGGCTGTTATTTATCGCTTCTTCAGCCTCGATGAAGTCCGCCCGGTTTTTATTACCATCCTGGCAGCGCTGGTGATGACTGTTGGCTTGGCTTTCCTGTTCGACGCGGTCCGGCGGCGCTGGAATGAAAAGATCGCCTTGGCTGCTGCGTGGTTCTACGCGTTGTACCCTGAGGGCATCCTCCTGGGTAGTTCCCAAATGCGCGAACCCTTCCTGATCGGTCTGTTCTGCATCGCGTTTTGGGCTGTGGTCACCTGGCGTGAAAAGACCGCCCAAAAGATCCTCTATTTTATTATTCCCGTGCTCCTGTCATTGGTTATCTCCACTCCATTTGGCGCGATCCTGGCGGGATTACTGGCGGCTTTCTGGCTGGTGGAATGGCTGACCGAACAGCGATCCACCCGGATTCGGCGTATCGGACTGCTGGTTCTGGCTGCTATGGGTGTGGTGGGGCTGATCGGGGGCTGGTTATGGTTGAAACCCACGCTCTATTATGACGCATTTCTCACGCAAACCAGTTCCGGTAATATCACAGTACTGCTGGACCGCATGGGTGAAAAATGGCGCATGCCTTTTATAACGATCTATGGCGTTGTTCAACCTTTCCTGCCGGGCGCGTTGACCGATCCATCCCTGCCTTTCTGGCGCACCACAGCCATCATCAGGGCATTGGGCTGGTGGTTTGTCCTCCCCTTCATCCCTTTTGGTTTCTTCTCAATGTGGAAGACAAAACCAAAGGCAGAACGATGGGGTTTGGTGGTATTGATTCTCGCTTTGCTCGCCTGGGTCCTCATCGCCACGCTGCGGGCCGGCGGAGACCAATGGGATAATCCGCGCTACCGTGCCCTCCTGATCCCTTGGTTCGCGGTGCTGATTGGTTGGTGCTGGCATAGGTTGCGTGAAGGTCACATTGCCTGGTTCCTGCGCTGGGTGGGTGTTGTACTGGTGTTTTTTATCGTTTTTTTCCTTTGGTACATGTTCCGCTACCAGGTGATCAAGGAGTACATTGGTTTCTTCGACATGATCCGGGTCATTCTGGCCGGTTGGGCAATGATCATATTGGGTGGTCTCGCCTGGGATCTTGTGAAACGGCGGAGGGCGCGCCACACTTCTGATTCAGAGGGATCTGGACGGAAGGTTTCTTGACAATCGACCCTGTGTCGGGTAGAATATTGAACACTTGCCGAGATAGCTCAGTTGGTAGAGCACACGACTGAAAATTGTGGGGTCGCCAGTCCGATCCTGGCTCTCGGCACCATACACTCCCTCACGGGAGTGTTTTGTTAGTAGAATACCAGTCGCTCGTGCGTTATCATTGGTGGAATGGCGATAGTTAGAGCAAAGGATGATAAATGAATATTGAGATTTTCCGGGTAGGGGCAGCTGCTGCAGAGGTACTTGGAACCAAAGCTGATGGCAGCGTTTTGGGGGTAACCTCGCGCGGAGCTTTCCTGCGTGTGGAGGATCGCATCATCTACCTCACTTCAGCCAATTACCTTAGTCCATTCAATCTAACGCTTGCGGGTGGTGATCAACGCTTTGAAAGGCTTGCACCCGGTGATAAATTTACCATTGAAGACGGGCGCATCTGGTTTCCTGCGCGGCAGGTGACCGTCCACACCGCTACTGCGGAGGTGTGGCATCCTCCGTTGCCTGTCCCCTTCCGAGCTACCACCGCGGACCAGCGACAACGTTCAGAGCGCATCGCTGCCCGGCTTAATGAGATCGATCCTGGCAAGGGATTCCTGTTTCTTTCACGGCCGCTTGAAGAGTTTAAACTCGCAGATCATGTGCGCATCCACCAGGCAGCCTGTGAAATTGCGACCGCTTACCGGGCAAAGGATCTGGCGCGCTTCATGGCTGCGGCTGGTGTGCTGGTCGGCACTGGCGGGGGATTGACTCCCTCAGGAGACGATTTTCTCACCGGTTTCCTGCTGTATCATTTCCGGCGTGTACTTTCAACCGGGCTGAACGATGATTTCCTGGAGGAGTGGTGTGATGAGGTAACACGTCTTGCTTTTCAGAAGACGACCACGATCTCTGCCAACCGGCTGATGTTCACAAAGCGCGGCTGGTCTGAGGATATCTTTCTCACCCTGCTCGACCACTTTTTCGATCCAGCAGTGCCTTTCGATGATGATCTCATCCAACTCCTGACAGAGATCGGACATTCATCAGGCGTGGACACTTTCATGGGGATCGATTACGCGATCCGCTCGTTGGGATAAAAAAAACAGGAACCGAAATCGGCTCCTGTTTTTATGCTATCTGGCGGGTTAGACCAGGATCTCTTCCGGAACGATCATTTCTTCGTTTGCCTGGCGAACGGAATCAGGAACATCGAAATCGAGATCGGCACCGGCCATCTGCTGGACATATTGCTTGACCAGCTGATCCCAGTACTTCTTGGTGACGTAGTAAACACGGGCGCCACCGAGTTCGTGCTGAACTTCCGGCCATGGGTAGGAGGGCTGAGCCATTCCGAGACCCCAGCGTGACCAGCCGTTGTAGGACTCATAGGTTGCCCACCATTCGGTGTTTCCGATCATTTCGAACGCGTAGTAAGCCTTGGCGTAATACATCACCGCGCCGATGCGGCCACCGCGCAGCAGCGCCATGGTATGCAGGCTGATGTTTACTTTCTCGTTCATCACACGACCGTTGGCAAAGCCAGCCCATACACCGTCGATCAATCCGACCAACTGATAGGGATCTTTGAGGCGATGGCGGTACCAGCCGAGAATTTCGGAATAAACGCGGGCGCCGACGATATCGTAGAAGTCATGATCGACATCCATCAACCGCTTCACGTATTCCATCATCTTGGGGGCTTCTTCACGGCGTGCTTCACGGATGAAAAGCGTGCGGCCGTCTTTCAATTTGACCTGGGCACCCGGCCATTTGGGCAGGTCCATGGCAGGCCCCTGTAGCAATGCCTCAACTTCACGGGCATCGATTTGCAGTATTTCTTGACTTGCTTTTTCGGGAAGTTCGAATTTCACTTTAATTCTCCTTGTAATGAGAATGGACTACGACAGGTTGGCCTTGCTGAGTTTATTGAGGCTCTCAACATGGGCAGGATTGTAAGCATCACCAAACTTGGTCTTTGGCATGGTGGCGGCCTTCTTCATCAGTTCTTCGTATTCAGCATCATCGACAAATGCGACTGCACGGCCGATGGAGGCTTCACCGTCAACAAAACGCCATGGGAAGAAGCCCACCTCAACTCGGCGGTTGAGCAGCAGGTCGATCATACCGCCAAAGCACTCAGCGTGAATGATCTCAGCGGGGAACATGTCGATGTGCATCATCTGGTATTTGTCATCAGTGAAGAACTCTTCAAGGGTCTTGCCGAATTTCTTCTTGAACACGTATTCGGCCTGTTTCGCCTGACGGGGCATCCAGGTACGGATGATGGTGTTCATCGGGTGGTCCGCAGAACCGCAGTCCACAGCGATCCAGCGCAGCTTCATCTTCTTGGCCCAATCAACGAATTCATGGTCGGGACCCGGGTGCTTGGTCATGTAGCGTACCTCGTCAGCAGTGGGTTGATCCCAGCCGAAGTGATGGTAACCGGTATGGATGACGAGAATGTCGCCTTCTTTAACTTCCACACGGTCGGTGATCATCTTGCTGGTGTAAACATCATAGTCACCGCAGACATCGCTCAGATCAACGATGGCAGCATCATGCACCAGGTAATCCATGGGCAACTGCGCTATATCTCTACCGGGGGTGTAAAAGTGAATTTCGCCGTCGAGGTGGGTACCAACATGGTTGGAGTGGGTCAATAATTGGCCGTTAGCGCCATTGGGGGCTAAACGTTTGAAGTATTTCACCTGTAAAGGTTCATAGGTCGGCCAGGGTGGTGTGGCAATTCCGATGGGGATGGTTAGATCGAGCAGTTTCATAGCTTTTCTCCTTTATTAAGATTTTGAATGTGGTTACTGCATCTTGCACATATTCTAACATGTCGTACAACTTGCTTACTTTGAAAAATCATGGCGAATGCTGGTAATTCGCAATGATCTTCTTACTTAGGGAGTTTCAAGTACCAGTAATGCATCATCTCAGGTTTAAGGAAGCAGGATCGGGAAGATCATCTGCATCAGGATGCCAGCTGCGAGCACCGAGGCCACCTGTCCGGCGGCGTTGGCACCCAGGGCGTGCATCAGGATAAAGTTCTGGTTGTCCACCTCGAGGGCAACTTTTTGGGCCAGGCGTCCGCTCATCGGGAACGCGCTGATCGCAGCAGCCCCAACGAGGGGATTGATCTTGCGTCCGGAAATGGCGCAAACCAGCCTACCGAAAAGTAGACCACCGATGGTGTTCAGTGCGAACGCGACCAGACCCAGGATCAAGACACGCAGTGTGCCCCAGTTGAGGAACGAGGCGGCTTGCATGGTGGATCCGATCGTGATTCCGAGGAAGATCGTAGCCGTATTGGTGATGGCGTTCTTCGAAGTCTCCACGAGTCCGGGAACCACTTCTGATTCCTTGAGCAGATTGCCCAACATCAATGTCGCGATCAAAGGTGCAGCTTCCGGCAGGAAGATGCCAGCGATGACAGTGATCAGGATGGGGAAGATGATGACCGTGGCGCGAGAGACGGGGCGCGGGGTGTATTCCATGCGGATTCCGCGTTCCTTCTTGGTGGTGAACAGTCTCATCAATGGCGGCTGGATGATGGGTACCAGGCTCATGTAGGAGTAAGCGGTAACCGCAATGGCAGCCGCGAGACCGGGAGTAACAAACAGATCTCCCAACTTGCCGTTGACGTAGATGACTGTTGGACCATCGATGGCACCGATCATGCCGATGGCGGTGGATTCAGCCAGGTTGAAGCCCAGTAGAAGGGCGACGATCAGGGTAACAAAAATACCCAGGTGAGCGAATGCGCCCATGATGAACATGATGGGCTGGCTGAGGAGGGGGCGCAGGTCAAGCATTGCACCGACCCCCAGGAAGATTAGCAGGGGAAACAGCTCATTGCTGATGCCTGCTTTGTAAAGAATACCAAATAAACCGTGTTCGCCAATCATATTGGCTGCAACTGGCAGGTTTCCCAGGATACAACCGAATCCGATCGGGATCAGGAGGGTAGGCTCATAGTCCTTGAAAATTCCAAGACCCATGAGGATCAATCCCACCACCACCATGATCAACTGCGGTAAGGTGATATCGAGTAGTCCTCCGAGTAGTCCTGTTAGATCGAAACCCATGATAGTATCCTTTCCGCCTACTCGATATCCATGAGAGGAGCGCCATGAGCAACCTGAGCGCCAACATTCACATGGATCCGGGCGACTGTACCGTCTTGCGGAGCGCGGATAATATTCATGGCTTTCATAGCCTCGATCACACAGATCTCATCATTTGCTTTTACTTTGTCACCAGCATGAACTTTGATCGAGTTGACAACACCCGGCAACGGCGATTTGATCGTGCCAGGACCAGCCGCCACAGCCGCTGCAGCAGGAGCGGGAGCAGGGGCAGGCGCTGCTTTGCGAACTACAGGTGCGTGTGCAGTGCCGACAGCAGAAACGGTCTTGTTCAAATCCTCAGTTGCTACTGTGAATACTTCACCATTTACTTTTACCTGTACTTCATCCATACGGGGGTCATCAAGGATCTCAACATCGTAAGTTGTATCTTTGATCGTAATGCGGTATTGGCTCATCTCGTTCTCCTGATTGTGGAAGTTTGGTTTAGCCGGCGTTGCAGCCCGAACTGACGCCAGGCGTTTACCTCTCCGGCCGAAATATCACTTGTTACATTCTGGATTTCCGCCTGGGCGCGGGCAATCGCCACAGCAACCACGGCAGCCAGTGAAAGATCTGCTTTTGGTTCCTCAATGGCAGCCACAGGGGCAGGTGTTTCTTCGACTACGGTTTTTTCTTCTTCCTTTTTGTCCACAACAAAGCGGGTCAACAGGTAAACGATCCCCGCCAGGGCAGCCAGCACAATAAGGAGCACAACCAAGCCAACCACCGCCACTTTTATAGCAAGACCTAAAGAAGGTTCCATTATCCTTGTCCTTTCTATTACAGCGGGATGTTGCCGTGTTTCTTGGCAGGTGACGTTGACTGTTTGTTCCTCAGCATATCGAGGGTGGCAATGAGCCGCTGACGGGTTTCGCTGGGGAGAATGACTTCGTCAATGAATCCTGCTGCAGCAGCCTGGTATGGATTGGAGAACTTATCTTCGTAATCAGCGATCAATTCGCTGCGTAACTGCTTGGCTTCTTCAGGGGTCTTTTCCTTGAGGGCTTTGCCATGCAGAATATTCACAGCGCCGCCGGCTCCCATTACCGCAATTTCGGCGTTCGGCCAGGCGAAGCACATGTCAGCGCGCAGATGTTTGCTGCCCATAACGATGTAAGCGCCGCCGTAAGCTTTGCGGGTGACAACAGAGATCTTGGGAACGGATGCTTCAGAGAATGCGAAGAGGATCTTTGCACCGTGGCGGATAATACCGTTGTGCTCTGTATGCGTACCGGGCATGAATCCCGGGGTGTCAACAAAGGTGATCACGGGGATGTTGAAGGCATCGCAGAAACGCACGAAGCGGGCGATCTTATCGGATGAGTTGATATCCAGAACACCCGCCATGGAAGCTGGCTGATTGGCTGCAATACCCACGCTCTCACCGTTCAAGCGGGCAAAACCAACCACTGCGTTGGTGGCAAAGTTCTGATGGACTTCGAAGAATGATCCGGTATCCACGATACGATTGATAACATCCTTGATATCGTAGGTCTGGTTGGGATCATTCGGTACAAGCGTGTTCAATTCCTTGTCAGCGCGGAAAGGACTGTCATCGACCTGGACGACCTGGGGAGTGCTGGCGTTGTTGTCAGGGATGTATTCGAGGATCTTGCGGACGATGTTGAAGGTGTCCTGCTCGTCCTGACCCAGGAAGTGCGCTACACCGGAAATGGTGGTGTGTGTGGCAGCTCCACCAAGTGTCTCGTGGTCAACGATTTCATTGGTGACCGCTTTGATCACTTCCGGTCCGGTGATGTACATGTTCCCCATGTTCTGGGTCATAATGATGAAGTCCTGGAGGGCAGGGGAGTAAACGCCACCACCTGCGCATGGTCCCATGATGACGCTGATCTGGGGCACGACACCCGAGGCCTGAACGTTACGGTAGAAAACTTCACCATAAGCATATAGGCTGTAAATACCTTCCTGAATACGGGCACCACCACCGTCATTGATACCGATAACGGGCACACCGGCATCCATGGCCAGATCCATCACACGGGCAACTTTCTCGCCGGCAACTTCACCGAATGAGCCACCCATCACGGTGAAATCCTGCGAATAAACGCAGACTTTTCTACCGTTGATGGTTCCGAAACCCGCAACCATACCGTCACCGGGGATTTTTCCCTTGTCCAAACCAAAATCGGTGTGGCGGTTTTTCATCAGACCGTTGATTTCCTGGAAGGATCCCTTGTCCAGAAGGGCGTCAACGCGTTCGCGGGCGGTCATTTTGCCTTTTTCGTGTTGAGCGGCGATCCTTTTCTCACCACCGCCTAATCGGCTTTCCTCACGAATCGCTTTCAGCTTGGCGATCTTATCCTGTGGTAAATCTTGCGCCATTACTACCTCCGTCTATTTAAATGATTATTAACAACATTAGTGTAAGACTAGATATACAACTTTTCAAGTGATACTTTTAGCATCATTGCTGGCATTTTGTCATGTAAATTTCATAAAAAAAGCATGCGGTTGGTCTTTTCCGCATGCTTAGGTGTGCATTGGTTATATCTTACTCGCGTTTGTACGGCTTCAGGAGTGCCGCGGGGTAAGAGGCGTTGCGTCCGGCCAGGGTGAGTGCCAAGATCGTGACAACGTAGGGTAAAGCCATGAACAACTCGTAGGGCAGCTTGATACCGGTCAGCTGCAGCCTGGATTGGAGCGCCTGCACACTGCCGAACAGGAGTGCCCCCCAGAGCACTTTCACCGGGTGCCAGTTAGCAAAGATGATCAGGGCGATGCAGACCCAGCCGCGGCCGGCAACGATACCAAAGGTAAATGAGCCAAGCTGAGCGACTGAGAGAAAAGCTCCACCCACACCCATTAAAGCGCCACCGATTACAAGGGCGATGGTGCGCAGCCGGTAAACATTGATACCGGCGGCATCCGTTGCTTCAGGATTGTCACCAACCGAACGCAGGTTCAAACCGAAGTTCGTGCGGAAAACCACCCACCACACGATCGGGATGAGAGCGATGGCGATGTAGGTCAATGTGTATTGCGAAAAGATCTCTCCAAGTACGGGGCTGTTGGGAAAGATGCTGAGCTGGCTGAAAGGGGTGATCGAGGGCAGCACCCGACTTTCGCCAAAGATCACTCTGAATCCGAATAAGGCCAGCGCTGTCATTAACAGCGTGATCCCCAATCCGGAAACGTGCTGGTTCACACCCAGCCTGACGGAAAGCAGGCTCATTAACCAACCAGAGAGCATACCGCCAACCAACGCGGTCAGAACCCCTACCCATAAGGAACCGCTTAAAGATGCCGCAGTAAACCCTGAAAAAGCGCCAAAGAACATCGTTCCTTCAATACCCAGGTTCAGAATGCCTGCGCGTTCACAGAAAAGCTCGCCGAGTGTGGCAAAGATCAGCGGTGTAGCAATGCGGAGTGTAGCCGCAATGATGTCAACAATAAAATCTCCCATGATCATATCCTCTTAATTCGGTAATTCTGCAGCAGCAGCATGCTCAGAGTGACCAGGAGCAAGGTCGACTGCACAACATCGCCCAGGTAAACGGGAACTCCCAGTACCCGGCTAACGGTCTGCGCGCCGGTATCGATAAGGCCAATGAACAGAGCTGCCACCGTTGCGCCAATGGGGTTCAACCCTCCGAGAGTGGCGACGATGATGCCGGTGTAGCCGTAACCACCTGATAGCTCGCTAATGAGGTGATAGTGAATACCCGCGATCTCGCTCACGCCTGCCAAGCCTGCTATACCCCCACTTACCAGGGCCGCGATCAGCATGGTGCGATTGACATTGATCCCGGCGAACATGGCGCCTGCTTTGCTGGCGCCAGCTGCGCGCATCTGCAAACCGAACGGTGTGCGCTTGATGATCAGGAATACGATCACCACCAGGACGAGGGCAATGACAAAGCCAAGGTGAAGGCGTGATCTCGGAATGATTTGTATAAACCGTGCCGCTTCGAAAAACTCCGGGGATTTTGGCCAGCCGGTTTCAGGATCGCGCCATGGTCCATTTAACAACGCAGAAATGATGTACATGATGATGGAGTTCATCAACAGCGTGGTTACAACTTCATCCACTTTGAGTTTGACCTTCAACAACGCAGGCAGGAGCGCCCAAAGCATGCCGCCGGCAAATCCGAGTACCAGCATAAGCGGTACCACGACAATGGAGGGCAAATTGGTGAACGTTGCGCCCACCCACGCAGCGGCGACCGCACCGGCATACAATTGACCTTCAGCACCGATATTGTAATAACCGGCAGCGAAAGCAAATGTTACCGCAAGGCCAGTAAAGATGAGCGGAGTTGCTTTTACCAGTACTTCAAGGGCTGAGAACTGGGATGAAAGCGGCACAATGATGAAGTTGTAGTACGCTTCAAAAGGATTGGCTCCTGCCATTATGATAAAGATGGAGGTAATAATAAAAGTCACCAGCACCGCTACGATCGGGATCAGTGCCTTGGTCCACATGGGGGCTGGTGCTCGTTCTAACCGAAATTTAGCCACAATAATTCCTCCGATGGTTATGTTGTTACTCGACCGCACCGGCCATCAGCAGACCGATCTTTTCAGGAGTTGCTTCGGCGGAGGGGACAACCCCCATGATCCTGCCTTCGTAAATGACCGCGATACGATCCGAAAGAGCGAGGACTTCGTCGAGATCCTCGGAAAGGAGAATCACTGCTGTGCCGTGAGCTCTTTCATCAAGCAGGCGTTTACGCACATATTCTGTTGCGCCAACATCAAGGCCGCGCGTGGGTTGCGATGCGATAAGCACCTTGGGCTTGCGGGATAACGCTCGTGCCAACACCACCTTTTGCATATTCCCGCCGGAGAGTTTGCGTAATTGATCGCCGGGAGAAGCCTTGATTTGGAATTCCTTAATGATCGTAGCCGCATCCTCGCGAATTTTCTTGCGATCGAGGAGACCTTTATTGGTGTAGTCCTTAATGTGTTCCAATGCAAGGTTCTCCGCAACTGTAAGCTCGCCGATGGTTCCCTGGTGCCGATCCTGCGGGGTGCGTCCAACACCGGCTTCCGAGATCTGACCGGGTGAAAGGTGGGTGATATCCTTACCCTCCAACTTGATCGAACCCTTGCTTGGGGGTACCAGGCCGGTGAGCACTTCGGTCAACTCCCCCTGGCCATTTCCGGAAACGCCGGCTATGCCGAGGATCTCACCTGTGCCAACGCAAAAGCTTACGTCTTCGAGGATTTTCTTTTCATGTTTTCCATCAAGTGTGATCCCGGATAGCTCATAAATCGGATCGCTGGTTGCGCACGCATCCTGCAGGCGGACGCCGAAGGTTTCTCTTCCGACCATCATTTTTGCCAATTCAACCTGGCTGGTTTCTGTTTTCTTAACTGTATTGGCTACCTTGCCATCACGCAGTACCGTGATCCTGTCGCAAACAGCCATAACTTCAACAAGTTTATGACTGATAAATATCACTGAAAGACCGGATTTAACCAACCGGTTTAGAGCTTCAAAGAGGACGTCAACTTCCTGCGGAACCAATACCGCAGTCGGTTCATCCATAATGAGGATACGGGCATTTCTGTAGAGCGCTTTGAGGATCTCAACGCGCTGCCGTTCACCAACAGAAAGGTCCTTGACCAGCGCTGAGGGATTTACCTGGACACCATATTTTTCGGATGCAGCAGCAACATTTTTTTCAATTTCCTTTTGCGATAGAACAATGCCATTTGTGTAACCCAGGACAACATTCTCAGCGACGGTGAGTGGTGGGACGAGGGTAAAATGTTGGGTTACCATTCCCACCCCGGCTGCAATGGCTTCTTTCGGTGAATGAATGGCGACTTTTTCACCATCGATGAAAATCTCACCACTATCCGCCTTGTATAACCCGTAGAGTATGCGCATCAATGTGGTCTTGCCGGCACCGTTCTCGCCGAGTAGCGCGTGAATCTCTCCCTGTTCGAGTTCAAAATTCACGTCCTGGTTGGCTTTTACAGGTCCGAAAGACTTATAAATGTTCTTCATTTCAACAGCTAGCATGGTCAATCCTTAAGGGTTCAAAGTGGAATATATAAAAATAGGGGCGGCAGAATTAAATTCTCTGCCGCCCCCTTTATCGAGAATTAGTTTACAGCACCTGGCTGAGCTTCATCAATGGGTACTCGGAACATACCGCTTTTGATGGCTTCTTCTTTGGCTTTGACAGCATCGAGGATCTCAGCGGGGACTTTGGCGTCATTGCCGTGGAAATCGGCCAGTGTTGCGCCGCCCAGGGCATACATGCTGAAGTCCTTCAGGTCCATGGCGGTGAAGGTACCGGCTTTAACCTGCGCGATCACGTATTCGATGGTTGGGGTCATGTTCCAGACGGGTCCGGTGACAACCCATTCAGGAGCGATTGCGTTCTGGTCGCTCATGTTGCTGAATACGAAGACACCTTTCTCGGCAGCGGCTTCGATGACGCCCGCGCGTTCCGCGAAGAGGACATCGGCACCAGCGCTGATGTGCGCGAGCGCCTGTTCCTTGGCAGTGGCAGGATCAAAGAAGGAGTTGATGAAGGAAACAAGCACGGTCACTTCAGGATTGGTCTCTTTGGCACCGGCGATGAAGGCGTTGACCAGGCGGTTGACCTCTGGGATGGGGACAGCTGCCACAACACCAATGGTGTTGGATTTGGTTAAACCACCAGCAATCATACCGCTGAGGTAAGCCGGTTCGTGGATCCAGTTATCAAACACGGCCAGGTTCGGAGTGACAGGGCCAAGTTCCGAGCCGAACACAAAAGGAATCTCGGGATAAGCCGCAGCTGCGCGGCGGACAGCCTCTTCGTTCACAAAGGCATCACCCACAATGAGATCGGGTTTCTGCTGTTCGGCGACTTCACGTAAAACTCTTTCCATGTCACCGGTGTAACCGATATCTTCAGTGAAGGTGTATTCGATCAAACCGTCTTCCTGGGCTTTAAGCAAAGCGTCATGGACGACACCGTCCCATGGTTCTTCGATGGGGGTAGCGAAAGCGCCGAAAACCTTGATCTTGCCAGTTGCAGCCTGTTCTTCAGGTGCAGCATTGCCTGCACAACCAGCAAGCAGGCCTGCGATCATCAGCACTGTTACAAAAAACGTGAAAAGACTCTTCTTGGACATTTTCTCTCCTTCTGATTATATTAAATGGGAACTTGTCTTTGTTGACTTGTTAATCGGCAGATATTGTTTTAGAAGCACCTCCTGTATGTAAAGGATAATCATAGCATAAATATTTTTCAATTCAAATGGCTCAGGAATTTTCCCTGATGATCTCATCCATCTTTTTCTGATCGACCAGTTTGCCATGGCTGATCACGTATTTCGGTTTTTCGTGGAAGCGCAGCGCTTCCAGTACATTGGGCTGGTCGAGCACCACCAGGTTGGCCACAGCGCCTTCCTTGATCTCGAAGTCCTTTAATCCGATCGCCCTGGCGGGGTTGGTGGTGACCATCGTGTAAAGGGTTTCCATGTCTTCGCGCGTAGTGAACCACAACAGGTGCGAATTCAGAAATGCCACCTCGAGCATGTTATTGCGCCCGTATGGATAGTAGGCATCTGAAATATCATCCTGTCCCAGCGAGACCAGTACACCTTCTTCCAGCAGTTCGCGCACGCGGGCATGCAGCGGACCGGTGTGCGGGTCACTTACAATACCCATGTCAGCTTTCTTCAGGATGGCAGCCAGCTTCTGCAGGTAAGGTTTGGGGTACATGGCCATGGCGCGGGCATGATGGGCGAGGGAGCGCCCCTGCCAGCCGGTACGGATGGTTTCCAGCGCCATTACTTCCAGTGAGCGCAGACCGTTGTCGCCGGCATCATCCACCAGCATGGAAACGGGTTTGTCGTATTCCTTGGCCAGTTGGAAGCAAATGCGCACGTGTTCTGCAATGTCTGCATCGGTGTACTCGATCCAGGGGATACCGCCCACGACATCAGCGCCCAGATCCATTGCCTGCCGCATCAGAGCTTCAGCACCGGGTTCACGCACCAGACCATCCTGGGCAAAGGCAACAGTTTGGATGTCGACGATCCCTTTGAACTCGTCGCGTGCCTTGATCAACGCCTTGATGCCTTCCAGCTTGCCCTTGGAATCCACATCCGCGAAAGCGCGTATGTGGGTACAACCATAACGGGCAGCCAGGGCAGCAGCTTTGCGTACATTCTTAATGATCCATTTTTCATCATATTGTTCTTTGATCTTCGCGGCCAGCTCAATGGCGGTCATGGCCTTGCCCATATCAGCGCCGTGATAATCCTTTAGCGCAGCTTCGTCCATCATCATCAATGTATAGACCTTGCACAGGTGCAGATGTGTGTTGACAAAGGACTCTGTAACCAGATTGCCGCCTGCGTCCAGTTCCCCGGTGCCTTTGGCATCAATCTTCGGCGCGATCTTTTCGATCTTGCCGTTCTTCAGGCCAATGTCGAATTGTGTTTTGGGGTCTTTCCGCAGCACAGCATTGCGGATGATCAGGTCAAATTGCTCAGTCATATTCCTCCAATTCATGTATTCTTAAAAATATGCCGGATGTCCCCATCCGGCATATGATGATTATCTGCTTCT
The DNA here is from genome assembly GCA_002428455.1 of Anaerolineaceae bacterium UBA6107. GTDB lineage: Bacteria > Chloroflexota > Anaerolineae > Anaerolineales > Anaerolineaceae > UBA6107. The sequence goes on from DIWL01000029.1 coordinate 39,779, forward strand.
ACTCAACTTTCCCTGCGTCCAGCATGGCGAGGAAGATCTTCTCAGCTGAGAACGGGGGACCATCCAGGCGGATACCGGTGGCATCGTAGATCGCGTTGCCAAGGGCGGCGATGGTTGGCACCATCGGGTGTTCACCAACACCGCGCGCACCCCATGGACCATCATCCTGAGGTACTTCCACGTAAGTTGTATCCAACGGGAACGCAGTGTCCGCTGAGGTGGCGATGCGATAATCCACAAAGCTCGGATTGGTCATCACGCCGTTGCGCAGGCGGATCTCTTCGAACAACGCAGAGCTCAAGCCCTGCACGAATCCACCTTCCACCTGGGCTTTAACCAGCGCGGGGTTGATGGCTTTGCCAACATCGAACGATGCACCTGCCCGAATGACATGGATCTTGCCAGTGCTCTTCTCGATCTCAATGTCCAGACCTTCACAGCCCACGGTGTAGTGTACAACCGCGCGCGGACCTTGACCGGTCTCCGGATCCAGATTTGTAACGTATTTGGGCATGAATGAACCACGTCCCACGATCGGGCCACCCATCCACCCTTCGTCATTTGGTTTGGGAAGACCGTAGATAACCAGGTTCGCCAATGGGGTTTCCTGCTCGCTCTTGTAAGAGACGACCATACCGTTCACAATATCCAGATCTTCAGGGGTCTCGTGCCATGCTTCAGCGACAACATCCAGGATCTGTTTCCGGGCGTCCAGAGCAGCGAGGCGCACGGCATTTCCCATGCTCCAGGTTAACCGGCTGGCAACGGTTTGCCATTCATAGGGGCTGTATTGGGTGTCAACCGGGCCGGCAATGCGTACATCTTCGTATTTCACCCCCAATGCTTCAGCAGCGATCTGTGCCATGACGGTGAAAGTGCCCTGTCCGATCTCCTGTCCGCCCAAACCAACTGTTGCCTTGCCGTCTTCAGAAAGTTCTACCCATGCGCTCGAACCGGGGTTGGGAGGCATGGCAGGGGCTTTCCACATGATGGCGATGCCCTTGCCGCGCAGGCGGTCAGGTGTGGAGGGTTTTTCTTTCTTTGTAAACTCGATGGCTTTGGCCACATTATCGATGCACTGTTGAATGCCGTTGGCATGCATGGTCATACCGGTCACAACAATGTCACCTTCAGCAATGGCGTTCTGCTTGAGGAATTTGACTCTTTCGATGCCGGATTTTTCGGCCAGTTCGTCAATTGCCTGGTCAATCCCGGTGTGCAATTCGGACATACCAAATCCGCGGTAAGCACCACCGATGGGATGGTTGGTGTACACGCAGATGCTGTCGGTTTCCACGTTCGGGATGTCGTATGGTCCGGAACTGGAATAACCGCCGGCACGGGTGATGTTGGTTCCGTATTCGGTAGATGCACCACCGTCCCAGTACATGGTGTTCTTGAGCGCGAGCAGGTTTCCATCTTTGTCGCAGCCAACTTTGACATGGATCGTCAAACCCTGGCGCACGAAGTTGGTATAGAACTCTTCTTCGCGGGTAAGGATGAATTTGATGGGAACACCGGGCAGCTTGGTGGCCAGGGCAACCGGGATGGCTTCCATGGTCAAACCAGCCTTGGATCCGAATCCACCACCCACAAGCGGTGCGATCACGCGCAGGTCACTGTGGGATATGTGCAAGGCCTTGGCAACCAGGTTGCGCTGGGCGAATGGTGATTGGGAGGAAGCCCACAGGGTCACTTTGCCTTTTTGATCCATCATGGCCACGGCGCCGTGCGGCTCGATGGGAACATGTTGAATGTGCGGTATCTTGTAGGTCTTGTCAACGATGAAGGCGCACTCTTTCCAGGCGGCCTCAACGTTGCCTTTGCGGATCTTAAAGTGGTTGGAGATATTGGTACCGGCTTTGGGGAAGATGAAGTTTACGCATTCATACTTGCCCAGGTCAGGGTGCAGCAGGGGAGCTTTATCAGAAGCGCCATACTCTGCGTCAAACACACCTTCCAGGGGCTCATATTCTACTTCAACCAGTGTGCAGGCTTTCTGTGCGATCTCTTCACTGACAGCAGCGACCGCTGCCACTGGTTCACCGAGGAAGCGCACACGGTCTGTGGCAAAGATGGTCTTGTCTTTGAGGTAAAGGCCAATGCGTTCCGGGAAGTCTTTTCCGGTCACAACAGCTTTTACACCGGGGAATTTTTCTGCTTTACTGGTGTCGATGCGTTTGATGAGCGCATGCGGGTGCGGGCTGCGTACTGCGCGGGCGTAAAGTAAATTGTTACCGAACTGGATGTCATCCAGGTAGGTCGCTGAACCAGTTACTTTTTCCAGTACATCGTTACGCGGGACACTCGCGCCGACCACAGTTGGATTTTTTTCTTTTGATTTAGCGTTTGCCATATTTCGGCTCCTTTAAGGATTTCTCCTGTTTTTTTATCTATTACTGTGTCGGAAGGCTTATTCACCAGCCGCTTCTTTAACAGCTTCAACGATTCTGTAGTAGCCAGTGCAGCGGCACAGATTACCTACCAGCGCTTCCCGAATCTCGTTCTCAGTGGGATGGGGATTGCGTTTCAGCAGGGCGGTCGCTGAGATCAGCATACCGGGAGTGCAGAAACCGCATTGCACGCCACCGGTCTTGATGATGGTATCCTGGAGCTTGCTGAGTTTGCCTTGCTTGGCCAGTCCTTCCACGGTAAGGATATTCGCACCATCACACTCGGCAGCCAGTACCATACAACTGTTCACCGGCTCATCATTCATCATTACGGTGCAAGCGCCGCATTCACCAGCTGTGCAGCCGTTCTTGGTACCGGTGAGGGAAAGCTTTTCCCTCAGCATCTGGAGCAGGGTCATGTGTTGTGGGACATCCACCGTTTCGACAACTTCATTCACGGTGAGCGTAATTCTTGAATAAGACATTGAATCCTCCTGTAATATGCAAACAGCCGGGGCTATTTGTTTAATGTTGCCCACACTTCTGTGAGTGCTTCGCGGGTAAGGTTGCGCACCATCTGTTTGCGATATCGAGCTGAACCGCGAACATCATCGATCGGTGTTACCGCGTTCATGGCAGCTTCTGCCGCTTCGGCAATGCTTTCGGCTGTAATTTTCTTTTCAGAGAGAATGGCTTCAGCTTTCAACGCTTCCATGGGAACCGGTGCAACAGAGGCCAGGGCAATACGGAAGGCGTATCCAGAGGGTGACTTACTGTATGGGTAACCCATTACTGCAACACCCACAATGGACAGGTCGCTGATGATATTGCGTCCCAACTTCTTGTACACTCCCACCATTCCGGCGGGGGGCGGAGGCAGGGTGATCGAGGTGACTACCTCGCCAGCCTTGAGCACGGTGCGACCAGGAGCGAGGAAGAAGGAACTCAATGGGATTGTGCGCTTTCCCTCAGTTCCCGTTACATTTAATACACCGTCCAACACCAGGCAGGTACCGATGGTATCTCCGGCGGGTGAGGCGTTGCAAATATTTCCGATTACAGTGGCGCGGTTGCGCAATTGGTAACTGGCGACTGAATTGGCTGCCTGGACCAGGTTGGGGTAATGCTTGATCACATCTTTATTCCTGGCCACCTGGTTCATCGTTACAGCAGCGCCAATTGTCAGACCTTTCTTGGCGTCAAAGGTTAATTCATTCGTACCATCAAGACCTTTGATGTCGACCAGGTAGTCGAGTTTCATTACACCGTCACGTAGTCTAACGAAGCAGTCAGTACCGCCTGAGAAAGGCTTGGCAGCTCCGTCGTGTTCCGCCAAAAACTTGCAAGCCTCTGAGAGGCTGGCGGGTTTTACATACTCTAGCTCTGGGAGTCCTGGATGAGGATTGATCATGGTATGTCCTGTCTTTCTTAGATTTTTAGTTCGTCTTGCGGGTTTTGTCACCCTGTTTCAGCAATCGCCTATCGACCGATGTGGGGTGAGAACTTAAGGATCGTTTGTTAGGGCCCAGGGGATTGGATTTGCTTCCAGTAACTCACCTCGCTTTCAATTAACGTTAAGAATAAAACAAATACGTCATTTTTCAAATGGCGGATAACTTGCCGGATGTTACATTTCTAGCTTCGCTAAGTTGATGATAGCATGAAAAAAAACTGATTACAAGGCAAATATAGCGCTTGTCAGACAAATCAGGATAAATGTAATGCCTGGTTNNTCTTCTATAATAATTGATTAATAACGAAATTTACTTGTAAAGGAAATAATGATGAGTCAGGTTGCCATAATTACCGATAGCACCAATGATTTACCCGCTGACTTGCGTGAAAAATATCAGATCCGCGTTGTGCCGTTGACGATCGTGTGGGGAGGTGACCAGTTCCTGGACGGGATTGAGATCACTCCCGAGGAATTTTACGAACGGCTGGGTAAAATCCCTCATCATCCCTCTACATCGCAGCCGACCCCGCAGGATTTTACCCGCGCTTATGAAGAAGCACTGGCTGGCGGAGCTGATGAGATCCTGGTGGTCACTATCAGCGGTGCAATGAGCGGGACGATTGAGTCTGCCAGGGCGGCAGCTGAGACCTTCCGTGCGCCGGTGCGTGTACTGGATTCCAAATCCAATTCCATGAGCCTCGGCTGGCAGGTGCTGGCGGCTGCACGGGCACGTGAAGCCGGTGGTAGCCTGGACGAGATGGTTCTAGCAGCTGAAGAGGTGAGGGGACGCCTGCATTATCACATTGTTTTAGATACGCTCGAGTACCTGGTGAAGGGCGGACGTATTTCAGGAGCGGCGAAATTTATTGGTAATGTTTTAAATATCAAACCCCAGATTCGCGTCAACCATCAGAGCGGCACGGTGGAGGCGGGCGATGTTTCACGTACCCGTGGACGCGCACTGGAGACATTGTATTCGAGCTTTTTCAAGAAGGTGGATGGAACAAAGCCTTTACGTATTGCCGTGCTGCACAACGCAGCCTATGAAGAAGCCAAAGACCTGGCTGATAGGATCACGGCAGAATATGCACCTATCGAGTTGATCATCGGCATCGTTTCTCCGGTGCTGGGGGCACACACCGGTCCGCGCGCGGTAGCGCTTTGCGGCTATTCTGAAGGTGACGTTTCGTAAAAATTTTAAGCTTGTTGAGTGGGGAATGCGCTTGCCTTTAAAAATTAATTGGGATATTATTACAATGCGTTTCGTCCTAAAACGCAATAATAAAACGCAAATCTAAGGAGGAAGTGAAGTGAAAAAGTCATTGTTTGTACTGCTTTCCGTACTGGTATTAAGCTCTCTAGTCTTGAGTGCTTGTGCCCAGCCAACCGCAGCCCCAACTGAACCACCAGTTGTGACTGAAGCCCCGGTCGTAACCGAAGCGCCGGTAGTGACCGAAGCTCCCGTAGTGACTGAAGTACCAACCCCAGAACCCCCCACCCCCACGCCACCGCCCGATCCCGTTTGTACCTTAATGGAAAATCCACTGGTTGCAGAAGCAGGTGCGCTTGGTTCACCTGAGAATCCGATTGTCATCGCCTTTGTTCCATCCGGCGATACCGGCAAGATCACCAAAGCTGGTCAGGGCATCGCGGATTGCTTGAATCAGATGACCGGTCTTTCGTACAAGATTGAGGTAGGCACTTCGATGGCTGCCTCGATTGAAGCGATGGGCGCTGAGAAAGCCCAGGTTGGTTTCCTGAACACTTTCTCTGCCCTACTGGCAAACGCGAAATATCCTGGTATCACCCCCTCGCTTGTCAACGTCCGAAAATACACTCCGGGAGGAGAACTTGACCCCGATTTTAATTTAGCCGGTGAAATGGTACCTTTTTACAAAGCTGAGTTTATCGCCGGGGCTGATACTGGCATCACCAAACTGGAAGACGTAAAAGGAAAGACTTTCTGCTTTGTAGATGCGAACTCTACTTCCGGCTACGTTATCCCCAATATCCTCTTCAAAGCAGCAGGGATTGATCCTGAAGTGGACTTCACTTATCAATTTGCAGGTGGGCATGACAAGGTTGCGATTGCCGTTTACAATGGTGATTGCGATGCAGGCGTTGCCTACACCGACATCCTGACCGATGAATCTGCAGATCTTCAGGCGACTTATCCTGATATTACTGAAAAAGTAAAGATCTTTGCTGTTTCAGACCGCATCCCGAACGATGGCGTTCAGTTCATTGCCAGCCTGGATCCGACTTATAAGGCAGCCATCATCCAGGGTCTGCATGCTATGACAGATGACCCGGGTGGTCAATACCTGTTGAAGAGTCTTTATTCCATCAATGACTATGTCGATGTTGAAGCTGACTATTATCAGCCATTTCTGGAAGTCCTGCAGGCTGCTGGTGTAGATCCTGCGGAACTTGTGAAGTAATATAGACTGGTACTCAACTGGCAGGTCAAACGACCTGCCAGTTTTTTATTTTTGATTCCAGTATAATGAAGAACATACACCAATCTGAGTAAGAGGGACTGATATGTTAATTGTAAAAGATCTGGTCAAGACCTACCCAAATGGAACACAGGCATTAAAAGGGGTCAATTTTCAGGTGGACGATGGTGAATTTCTGGCAGTGATTGGCCTGAGTGGTTCCGGCAAGTCCACATTGTTGCGCTGTATCAACCGTCTTATCGAACCTACGTCCGGCACGATTTTGTGGAATGATATCGATATAACTGCAGCCAAGGGCAAGGAGATCCGCATGATCCGGCGGCAAATTGGCATGGTCTTCCAGCAGTTTAACCTGGTCAAGCGATCCAGTGTCTATAATAACGTCATGTCCGGACGACTTGGGTATGTTCCAACTTTCCCCAGTTTGCTACAAAGCTTTTCCAGGGAGGACCGTGAACGCGCTGCCAATAACCTTGCCATGGTAGGGCTGGAGGATAAAGCCCACGTACGGGCGGATTCTCTTTCAGGCGGACAGCAGCAACGTGTGGGTATTGCCAGAGCATTAATGCAGGAACCTAAAATAATTCTTGCCGATGAGCCTGTTGCTTCACTGGATCCAGTACTGGCGCATTCCATCCTGAAATACCTGGAACAATTGAATAAGGAACGCGGTATTACGGTATTATGCAGCCTGCACTTCCTGGACCTGGTTCACCGGTATGCCACTCGTGCCATCGCCCTGAAAGATGGGTTGGTGGTTTTTGAGGGATTGCCCAGCGAGATCGATGATGCGCAGTTTAAAGAGATCTATGGGCAAGATGCTGAACGAATCGAAATTAGCTGAGATGCGCTGTGAAGAGCGAGAACTCATGACCTCCAATTCTCAATATATTCCAGAACAAAAAAAGAAACGAGTAATTGCCCCAATTCTTTCCCTGGTCATCCCCGGGTCAGGACAAATGGTGCTTAAAAAAACCTGGCGTGGGGTTACCGTTTTTATTGTTACATTAATCCTTAGTTTCCTTGTGCAATGGGGTTTTTCAAATTTTGCCATTGGGGAAATTGCTGTTGGAGGATTGAAAACCTCCTGGTTGTGGATTCCGCTAGCCTTGTTTTGGTTGTGGAATGTCCTGGATGCTTATCTCCTGTCAATTCAGAAGACCGCTCCACCACTTCTCGCTTTTATCTTTGCGGCAGTGGTGCTTTATACCATTGCATGGGTTGTGACAGATGTAAACCTGGATCGGTTGGTTACCCGTTTCGATGCTGCCAAAACAGTCATGACAAAGGTTGTCAACCCTGACTACATCCAGGTTTATAAAGATGGTAAATTCGAGGTCTGCGGCTGGAACTGTATCGGGGATTATCTGGACGCTAAAATCAAGGGAGAATCTGTACCTCACCTGCGCGTCTCGGAAAATGTAGGGGATATCTTTGGTCGCCAAGGTACAGTTACTGCCACCTGGTGGGACAAGCTTTTTAGAGGTATTCGGGTAGGGGTAAGGATTCCCGGCTTTGAAACCGGCAAGTTAATTGAAACCATCGCCATCGGTTTAATGGCAACCATATTTTCGACGATTCTGGCTATCCCGGTGAGTTTCCTGGCTGCACATAATATTATGTCGCACGTTCCTGGCGGGAAAGTGGTCTATTATATCGTCAGGACATTATTGAATGTGGTCAGGGCGGTGGATACAGTGGTGTGGGGGCTGCTTATTATTGTGTGGGTTGGACTGGGGTCGTTCGCCGGGGTCATCGCGCTTACAATCCATTCCATCGCTGCACTGGCAAAGTTGTATTCAGAGGAGATCGAACACATCGACCCGGGACCGGTGGAAGCCATTGAAGCCACTGGCGGGAATTTTCTGCAAGTGATTCGTTACGCAGTCATACCTCAGATCATCCCCTCCTTCCTTTCTTATACTCTCCTGCGTTGGGATATCAATATGCGTTCCGCCACGGTGATCGGTTTTGTGGCAGGTGGTGGAATTGGTTTCTTCGTGTTAGAGACGATCCGCATCGGAGGTTACCAGCAATATGCCGCTGCATTATGGGCGGTGGCTGTTGTCATCATTCTGGTCGATATGATTAGTAGCAAATGGCGCAACAAGATCCTTGAGGATAAACCAAAAGCACCCGATAAAACTACCTGGTCCAGAATACGCACCTGGATCTACATCATCCTCGGACTGGCAGTATTCACCTATTGCTGGAACATAACCGGAATAAACCCGAAAAACCTTTTCAATCCAGGAGTAACCTTTGGCAGGTTGTTAAAAGATTTTGTTTCGTTAGATCTTTCACAATCGGTTTTAGCAGGGGTTACCAAGCAAATGATCACAACAGTGATGCAAGCCTTGCTGGCAACAACTTTAGGTGCACTCGTTGCAATTCCCTTCAGTTTTTTGGCTGCAAAAAACCTGACCGGGAAAAGCAAGTTTTCAGCGTGGATCTACCATATAACCAGGTCGATCTTTAACATTCTGAGATCAATCGAAGCTTTGCTCTACGTGGCAATATTTGTATACTGGGTGGGAATTGGTCCATTTGCTGGAATGCTCGCTCTAGCCATTACCACCTTTGCCCTTATTGGCAAACTCTTCTCCGAAGCCATCGAGAATATTGATACTGGTCCGATCGAGGCGGTGAACGCCACCGGTGCGAACAAGTTGCAGATGATCATGTACGCGGTCGTTCCCCAAATTGTGCCCCCATTCCTTTCCTATCTCATTTATCAGTGGGACATCAACATCCGCATGGCGACCATTATAGGTTTCGCGGGGGGCGGTGGAATTGGACTGACATTGAATTCCTACTTTGGAAGCTTGCAGTATCACAAAGCAGGAACTGTTGTTGCGATGATTGTCATTGTGGTTGCTTTGCTCGACTTTACCAGCGCGAAAATCCGCGAGAAATTCGTATGATTCTTTGACTTGGCATGAACCAGGGCTGGTAATTATTTCCAGCCCTGTTTTTTTTTATTCCTCCGAGATCTCAATCTTGCATTTATCCAACCATTCCAGCGATTCGGGGAAGATGTTTTGCATTAGCTCCTGTGAGGATTCGGAAAGTCCTGGTATTTCTTCGCTGTAAAGTTCAAGGGATTCCCACATAGATTGATCGCCATACAGGGTTTCATCTGCGACAGCCCAGGTGGCATACTGGATGCTCAACAGTTCCTGAAAATCCCCATTGGTCTGTAAATTCTCCTGGCAGAAACAACTGGCGAGCTGAAACAGCTTCCCGTCTGCCAGCGTACCTACGGTGAATGCATCATCCGGAGTGGGCGCACCTTTATCGGAATTAATACACACCACGAAGGGTTGTACGATAACGGTCTCACCTGATTGTAGAGAGACAATTAATGGCTGAACCACCATCATATTTTGGGTGCTGTCATCTGCGGGGACGAAAATCAGCCCGCACGGGATCGAAAATACCAGCGATTCATCTGTATTGTTACGTATTTCGATTTCCAGTACACTTCCGGTAAAACCAGGATTTGACTCGCTCCCTTGGACGCTGCTAATAGTGATTATTTCCTCTTCGATGAGATTTGTCAGGTTTATATATTCTTCACCCGCTGGTTGTGATTGAATCGAAATGTTGTCTGATTCTTCTGTCTGTGTTATCGGTGGGTTGATAAATATTGGCTCATTGGTTTCTTGGGGTCCCTCTGGTAAGAGAGGAGCTGTGACAAACTCTGTTGGGTTGACGGGTTCGGTTTCCTCTGACTTGTTTCGTTCAAGCAATGAACCGATATTGAAGGGTAATGAACAAGAAAGCAGCAGAGAAAGGACAGCGATAATGAGAATATATTTTCTCATAATTTCCTCCATTTCTTCTGTTAGTTTCATTATATACAAACACGAAGGGATATTTCAACCCTTCCTGTGAGCAGATAAGGCTATAAGTCACCAGAAGGTATAAAACATGAACTATCACTCGGTGGATATACCATAAAATCATCGGTAACTTCACCAAGAAGGTCAGATGGATATCATTCAGGAGAGGATCCACAAAGAGATCTTCTTATTTCCCGAATTAGATCTCGCGTCTGTCCAACCACACAAGGGTATTAAGGACTTAAAGGATTCCTGAAAGGTGGTAATACCACATGCCAAAGTATTCTTTCATTGTCTTGGTGACCGTGGATAGGTGAGCGTAGGATGGGAGCAGGTTGATGACAAATTCCTCGATGGTCGGGTGAGCGAGGCTTTCCCAACTGTCTTCGGTGATACTGAAATCTACCGGTGCAGGAATCACCGGGCAGCCCTGACCTTCGAAGAGCGCCATTGACCTGGGCATATGGAAGGCTGACGTCACCAGGATGACTTTCTCGTACCCCTTTTCCTTGATGATCTTGCAACTGAACTCGGCATCCTGCTGGGTGTTCAGCGAGGCATTCTGGATGAGCAAGTCCTCTTGCGGGACCCCCAACATTTCCAACAAGATTGCCATGTCATCAGCCGGGGTGGAGGGGGAATCATCCAGGAAATCGATATCTCCTCCGCTCAACAATATAACAGGGGCAGTATCTTCCTGGTAAAGCTTAAAGCCGTAGAGCACCCGGTCACCGGCGGAGTTTAGCTCCACCATGCTGCGCGGGGGTACATCAGGTTCTGTACCGCCTCCCAATAGCACAATAACATCGGCCTGGATTCCGTCAGCGAGCGGCGGATATTGCCATTCCAGGGTACGGGCCAGGCTTGTGGCGGTATATTTATTCCCTGCGATCAACAGGATCAGGAAAGCCAGCAATAGAAAGGCCAGTGAAAGCCGGCGTTTTTTCCAGAATACCAATGTCAATACGATCAACAGGGTGATCATTCCGGTAGGATAAAGGAACAAGGGGAGAAATTTTGAGAGAAAAATCATCACCACCTACTTATATATAATATTATTGGTTGACAATTTTATTGTAATTATTTGACAATATCATATAATTAATAAAATTCCAAATTCCTAGGAGGGAAGAAATGGATTCAGATTTCGGTACGATTCTAATTATTTTGGTGTTTTTGGCGTTGATTGCGGGAATAGTTGTTTTTTTTACTGTTTTAGCGAAAAAAGCCAAGAAATTAAGCTTACAGAACGAACAATATGTTCAAACTCTACTAAGTCAATTGCCAGACGATAAAAAGACCTTGTTCATTCTCCAATATAACAATGTAAAAAAGAATCCAACAACAGCGGTTTTGTTGGCTCTTTTTTTAGGTGGACTGGGTATTCACAAGTTTTACCTAAATAATGTAGGCTTAGGGATTGTATATCTTTTGTTCTGCTGGACTTATATCCCGGCAATTATTGCATTTATTGAGGCATTTGCCATCTCCGGGGTAGTTGCCAACTACAATACGAAAAAGGCACAAGAAATTTTGATGATGCTCAGATAATTGCGGAACAATCTAAAACGAGGAGAGAAGATGGGCTCAAAAATCCTTTTCAATGTAATAAATTCGGATCGATCAACTGAGGAAATAGTTGCAGCCATCCAAAAGAGTGCGATGCTTCTAGGCGGGCAGATAATTCGATTAAATGACACGACTCTTAGGATCGTAAATGGCAAGGAAGGGGTTCAATTTGGATTTAGTGCTGACTTTGAAGCAACGATTAACATTAATCCCAAACCTGAGAACCGTTATGAGGTGATCAGCAACGTTAGTTGGAAAATGAATACACTCTCATGGGTGTGTTTTATTGTCGGTTTTTTTGTTTTTGGGATTTTATGGATAATACCTCTGTTACATTTATTCATTGATCCATCTAAGAATTACAATAATATTATATTCATGGCAGCCAACCAGCTAGGTGCTCAATTTACACCTACGATTTATTGATGCAACAACAACAGTGGATAAAGTCCTGAATTTTGCTTTGTCCACTGATATTTTCCATTTGATTAATTTGTGTGAATAACGCTTTTCATGCGAGACTCATGGATGTTAGATTGTGCGAATCGACTTGGTTTTAACTTAGTAACGGCTTGGTAAAATCTCAAGTTGTCGCGTGTAATTATTACACGCGTTCTCTAGTAAGATCCTCTAAAGCCCGATGTTGCTCCTGCTGACCTTGATAGCATAGCTGATTCCTAATCGTTGATTCAGACTGCACCGGCTTGATACCACAAAAGGTTGTTCTCGGTCGGTATTTTCCATCACGCACAACAATCACTTTGCGCAAACGTGTTCAATTTCTCTTATAGATTTTAGTGACTATCTTCTGTCTATTCAGGGGAATGAAAGCATTGGGAGGAGACCCATCACCTGAAGAATAATATTTACTTCCCTTGAAATAAGATAAAAACGATCTACTAAGTTGACAATTTATATTTTTCTTGCTACACTATATCATATTCTAAGAAGGAGGTCACATGGATTACGATTATGGTGGTGAGTTGGGTGTGTTTGGTACTTTGCTTTACCTGCTGGTGATCCTGTTTTATGTTTACTGTCTATGGCGTATTTTTGTCAAAGCTGGAAAACCGGGTTGGGCAGCGATCGTCCCGATTTACAATATCCTGGTCGAACTCGAGATCGTTGGCCGACCCTGGTGGTGGCTGCTGTTGATGTTCGTTCCGGTCGTCAATGTGGTCATTGGCATCATTGTTCTGTTGGACCTTGCCAAGGTGTTCGGCAAGAGTTCCGGTTTTGGCGTCGGCTTGATCTTCCTTGCGTTCATCTTCATTCCAATTCTGGCGTTCGGAGATGCCCAATACCTTGGCCCGATCGTGGGGCAAGCGGTTGGTTATCAACCCCCTACAACAGGTAATTAACACCAAGATCCATCTTATGAAGATAAGAGTCCAGTCTGGACTCTTATTTGCATATAATTCCACTAAACTATTTTGTTAAGACCCTGGTGCACAGACTGGGTTATATTTAAGTAATGCCATGGTAGATTTTCCAATCATTCGCACAAAAACACTGATCCCGCGGCGCCGCAGCGAGATTCTTTCGCGTTCAAGGTTGCTGGCAATCCTCGATGATGTGCTGGATCTTAAACTGCTGATCCTGGCTGCCCCGGCAGGGTACGGTAAAACCTCACTCCTGGTCGATTTTTCCCATCATACCCAGGCACCGGTTTGCTGGTATGCCCTGGATTCACTCGATAGCGACCCCAAGCGCTTTGTCGCGCATTTCATCGCTGCCATTCAAGGCAAGTTTCCCGCTTTTGGTCAAATGGCGCTGGCCGCGCTGGCTGATCTAAGCCAGGACCGGATGAACCTTGAACCGGTCATTTCAGCCATCGTCAATGATGCCTATGAGCACATCAACGAACATTTCATTTTTGTTCTGGATGATTATCACCTGGTACGTGACAGTAAGCCGATCGAGGTGTTTGTCAACCGGATCATTCAGGAGTGTGCAGAGAACTGCCATTTCATCATCGCATCACGAACCCTTTTGACCCTTCCAGATCTCAGCCTGTTGGTGGCGCGTTCACAGGTGGATGGACTCAGCTTTGAGGAACTGGCTTTCCTGCCTGAAGAGATCAAGCAGCTGATGGCGGTAAATTATCACCAGACCATCAGCGATGAAAAAGCTGAGGAGATGATCACCCGCACCGAAGGCTGGATCACCGGTTTGCTGCTGACCGCTCAGCTGGCTCCTAAAGGATCAGGAGAGCGCACAAGGATCGAAAAGGTATCTGGTGTGGGCATTTATGAATATCTTACCCAGCAGGTATTTGACCGGCAGACCCAATCCATGCAGAGTTTTTTGCTGCGCACCTCCTTGCTCGAGGAGTTCGATTCACGGTTGTGTGAGAAGATCGTTGGAAAAGCCCTCGGTTTGGAAGGCCAAAACTGGGATGAGGTGATCGACCGGATCCAACGGGACAACCTGTTTGTATTACCCGTGGGTGATGAAACAGTGTTCCTGCGTTACCATCACCTTTTCCGTGATTTTCTGCAGAACCGGATGCGGGTTGAGCGCCCTGAAGAGTCGCGGCGCATCGAGACCGAACTGGCGTTATATTACGAAAGCATCCAGGAGTGGGAGCGGGCGATTTCCATCTATTTCAGAATCGGCTCACCGGAACAGCAAGTGGAGATGATCCGCCGTGCTGCCCCGTCGATGATCCTTACTGGACGCCTGGTTACCCTTAGCGATTGGCTGAATGCGCTTCCTGGCAGTCAGGCGGAGTCCCGACCGGAATTGAAGTCCATCCGCGGTTCGATCGCCATGCTGAGGGGTGATTACAAATCCAGTCTTGGTTTATTGAATGATGCCATCCTTGATTTACGGAAGATTGGTGCAGGGGAAGATCTGGCCGCAGCACTGATCCGGCGCAGCGCGATCAACCGCCACCTGGGACATTATGAACTTGCTCTCAAGGATGCACAGGATGCCAGTGAATTAACCCGGCCTCCATTCGGTGCGCCACAGAATTATGCCGAAGCTTTACGCGCGGAAGGGCTGGTGCATTTTCAAAACGGGGATTTGAATGATGCGCAGTGGAAGTTACGCGAATCCTATCGTCGTTTTCAGGACCTGGGGTTGGAATCGGATGCGGCCAAAGTGTTGACGGATCTTGGTGTGGTCTACAACTCCCGGGGCGATCTTGAGCAGGTGGAAAAATGCCTGACTGATTCACTGGAATACTGGCAGGCGATCCAAAATCCGTTGTGGCAGGCGAATGTTCTCAATAATATCGGCACACTCAAGCACCAGCTCAGCCAGTATGAACAGGCGGTTATCACCCTGGAAAAGGCTTTGTCTTACGCGCGCCTGGCAGTCAACCCACGCGTTGAGGGATACATCCTCACCGGGCTGGGAGACATCTACCGTGATGTCCGCGCCTTAAAAGAAGCCAGGCTGGCCTATCAACAAGCTGCGGTGATCCTTGAAAAGACCAGTGATCTATCATTGGATATCTATCTCACGCTGGCGAATGCCGTGCTCGAGAGACTGGCGGAAAATTTTCCTGCATCACAAAGACAGATCGCGGCGGCAATGGCTAAGGTGGAAAAGAGCGGCTCAAAGTACGAACAAAATCTTTGCCTGCTCGAACAACACGCCTTGAAATTACGTAATGGGACCAAAGACAATCTTGAACAGGCGTTCAGACAGTTGGAGGAGTATTTCATCGCTGCTGGATACCAACCAGAAGCTTACAAGGCTTCCATTTACCGGGCATTTGCCCAGGTTCGTGATCACCGGGAGGGGTTGTCTGAAGAGGTGTTAAACGTTTTTTATCCTGTAACTGATCTCAACAAAAATCAGACCCTAATTCAGATCGCAATGGAATACAAACACACGCTGGAGGAGTTAGCTGACAGTGTTCCATCCGCCGATGGAATTGGTGAACTGCTTACAGAATTATCAGCATTTGAGAAAAAAATCCCAAACATTCATCGGGTGATCCGAAGGCACAGTTCTGCTGTTGAGTTTGCCAATGCGAAACTGGTCATTCGGGGATTTGGACGAATGCAGGTGAAGGTGGGAAACAAAACGATCACGTCAAGAGACTGGAAAACCCAGGCTGTGCGTGATCTTTTCTTCTACATCCTGGCTCACCCGGATGGGGTGACAAAGGATGAAATCGGCGAGGCTTTTTGGCCGGATGCAGACCGCGACACGATCAAACTGCGATTCAAGAATACCATTTACAGGTTGCGCAAAGCTTTGGGCTCTGAAACGATATCGTACGATGAAGAAATTTATCGTTTTAATCGGTCACTGGATTACGATTATGATGTGGATGTTTTTCAGGTTGAACTTGCCAACGCGAAAAACACCACAGAAACCGAAGATATGATCACTCACTATCGGGCTGCCATCACAAGTTATCACGGACAATTCCTCCCCAAAATTGACCAGGATTGGGTTATCATTGCCCGAGAAAAGTATCATCTGGCTTTTATGAATGCAGCGATTGAGTTAAGTAATCTTTACTTGAAAACTGGTAATTATTCCCAGGCCGTTGCGCTTGCCAATCGCGCTTTGGAGGAAGATAATTTTAACGAAGCGGTACATCGCTATGCCATGCTGGCCTATTCAGCCCTGGATGATCGTCCAGCGGTTGCCCGTCAGTTTGAGAAATGCCGAACGATCCTTAAGAAAGAGCTTGACATCGATCCGTCCCCGCAAACTATCAAATTATATAATTCATTAATGCAGCATTGATCTCGTATTTGTAAATTCATTATTCATTGAACACAATTTTTTGGTCATCCTTTATATTGAGGAGTTGGCTGGTGAAAGGTCCGCGTGCGGATTCTTCATCGTGTTGGAGTGGAAAATGAAAAGATTAGTCCGGTTTGCATCCTGTTTTGCATCCTGCCTGATGCGATAATTATCAAGCATAAAAAACTATATTACACAAGGAGTCTCTCATGAAATCACTGTCCCGCAATGTTGTATTGTTCTCTGGCAATATGAGCAGCAAGGTTCGCATGTTCTTGTTCATCCTCACCCTTGTTCTTTTCGTCCTTGCAGCTGGCGCACCCATGTGCACTGGCTCAGTCGGTGGATAAACGACCTTAAATGGTCCTTGTCGCCGCCGTCCTTATTGGATTGATCCTCGGCCTGGGAAGAGCATGGATAAAAAAGCGGAACTACAGAGTGTACGACCTTCGAGCACCGGGTTTGGTGCTGTTGGCATTCATTCCCCAGTTTTTGATCTTCTTTTTTCCAGTCACCCGCTCTCGCATACCCGATCGAGCCGCATCAATTCTCTTTATAAGCTCACTCATCATCCTGATCGCTTTTTCGCTCTTTAACATCCGCAAAACCAGTTTTTGGCCAGTAACAGCCGGATTCCTGCTCAATGCAGGTGTGATTCTGCTGAACGGCGGTTGGATGCCAATCAGCCCGGCAACGGTCCAAAAATTATTTCCCGCAGCTGCTGAATCTTTCTGGAAGCTCGGTGAACGTCTGGGTTACAGCAAGGACATCGTGCTGAACCAGGAAACGACCCGCTTGTGGTTCCTTTCAGACCGGTTAATCCTTCCGGATTGGATCAATTACCGGGTTGCCTTCAGTGTAGGAGATCTGCTGCTCTTCATCGGGATCGTCTGGTTGTTGTGGTCGTTAGGTGGAAAAGAACAGGATAAGAACAAGGAGAACAAAAATGAGTAACATTTTTCATGATTATCATCATCACGATGACAGCATTTTACAGAAGGAACGCGAGTACTCTAAAATCCTGACCGCAGCCGTGGTCAATGAGAAATTCCGCAAGTTATTATTAACAAATCCCGCAATGGCCATTCGGAATGGATTTGGTGGAGAAGCATTTCACCTGGGCGTGGAAGAGACTCGCAGGATCTCATCGATCCGCGTATCCACACTGGCTGAATTTGCCCGGCAAATGAATTCCGCAATATCACGACCTGCCATCGCGATGCCGGAATAAATTGTCGTAAACATGCTTATTCACGCGAGCGTTTTTTCGCGAGCGTACAATTAATTGTTTTGAAGGGTCTTATTGATGACTCAATTTGTTGATGGAATTGCGCAATCATATAGAAGCAAGGGTCGTGCGATGCCGCCCCAGGTAAAGGAGAAGTGGGTCAGTCTTTCTGACCTGAGTCACTTCCTGATGGGTTCGGATACGCCGGAGGATCTGGTCGAGAACGCATCCAGTTACATCGTCGATATCCTTGAGGTCGATTATTGCCGCATCATCCTGATGGACTTGAACGGGCGCTATTACTGTAAATCAGAATATTCAAAAACTGCGCCATTCCATCTGAATGGCACGATTCTTGAACCTTCAGTGGCTGAAGGGATTTATTCCAGATTGCTTGACCCCGACAATCATCTGAGGTTGCTTCTCGCACACGAACATCTCACCCCCATTGAAAAAGCCAGCCTGGGGATAAAAGAAACTGAAAAATCCTGGATAATACCGCTTAAAATTGAATCTCGTGGAATAGGGGTCCTGATCTTGGGTCAGAAGGGTTCCAAAGGCAGCCAAATTCTATCGGAGGACTCTTACTACATGGTGGACCTCATCTCAGACCAGCTTTCCAACGCAATCCACCGCGCCCAAATGAGCGACCAGCTTGAAAGCCTATCGATCGAGACTGTGATCGCACTCTCCAAAACCCTGGAGACACGCGACTTGCATAGCGCTTCTCACAGTAAATTAATGGCTTCACTATCTGAACAAATGGCAAACCACTACCAGTTTTCCGTTAGAGAGACGCGGGAACTGTGCTGGGCTGCCTTGTTGCATGATATTGGCAAGATCGGTGTAGAGGATACCATCCTCAAGAAAACCGGCCCGCTCACTGAAGAGGAGTGGGAGGTTATGAAGATGCACCCGGAAATTGGTGCCCAGATCGTACGCGGCGTATCAGGACTGGAAAGCATTGCTACATTGGTGTTGACACACCACGAAAGAGTGGATGGCACTGGTTATCCCCAGGGACTTTCCGGGGACCAAATCCCGTTGGGAGGCAGGATCCTGGCCGTGGTCGATGCTTACTCCACCATGACCGAAGGGCGTCCTTACCAGGCGAAACGAACCCATACAGAGGCAATTCAGGAAATAATCAATAATTCCGGAAAAGCTTACGACCCGGATGTTGTGAATTTGTTTTTATCTTTATTCAACGGGAATAAGAAGGAGCAATAATTATTTTTTTCTACCTCCACGAGGTAGATAATTTCTTCGCTGCTGGGGGAAAACCTGAAATGGATGGTCGTGACTTGGACCATCCATTTTGTTTGTATGACGGATAACGTTTCCGGAACAATATTGCCGCGAAGAATGTCGCAGGTTTATTTAACACGCAGGTTTCGCTTGAGCCTGGCAACATGCGGTAAGGTTGCCTCACGCCCGGCTTCGAGCAACTGCGGCACTTCCTTAAACCCCCATGACGAATATTTTGAGACTTTTGGCCGAATGTAGCAATCACATTCATCCTCGTTGGGGAGGGCTGCACGCGCCTGCATGATGTATGTCATGGCGAGCAGGATCTCGAACGGATTTTCCAGTTTCTTGGTTGTGACGCCATGTTTTGAAACATCGCTGGCGATTACGTAATCGGCTCCCATTGAATAAACCTGTTCAATCGGCAGGTTATCCACGATCCCGCCGTCCACCAGCAACCGTCCATTGATCTCCACTGGTGAAAATAAACCCGGGATGGCGGCACTGGCGCGCACAGCAGGTGCCAGAGGACCTGAGTCGAGCACAATTTTTTCTCCCGTTTGGATATCACAGGCGACTGCAGCAAAGGGAATCTTGAGGTCTTTGAACTCGATATCACCGATTTTCTTGCGTAAAAAATCCTCCATTGGTTGCGTATCAAAAATGGAAAGAGAATTGCGGATGGAGATCTTCAACAACGAAGGCCAGCCCATCGTCCTGAACAGCGTTTCGATCTCGTGCAGCGGCACGCCGGCGCAATAAGCTGCACCGACCAGGGCACCAGCGCTGGTACCGGCGATGATGTCCGGCTGGATACAGTTTTCTTCCAGCACCTGCATCACGCCAACATGTGCTGCTCCATAGGTGGAACCGCCGCTCAAGGCCAGTCCGACCTTTTTCTTTCTTCCAGGGATCGGGATGCTATGCAGTAATCTATTGATATTTTTCATGATAAACCATTTACGCTTTACAGAAGATTTGGTTGCAAATCAGTTTGCTTTCAGGTTGTTGCAACTGTTTCATTGTAAAGCAGATTAATCGTTGCGGGTTGATTTTCCCGGTCAATTTGGATGACTTTCGCATCCGGCCAGCGCTGCAGCGCTTTCTCCAACAGGGAGGGACGGATCGTCACCAGTGCGATCTGGTACTCGCGTGAATCGACGGCCTTGAAACCCTCGACCAGTCCTTCCCCTCGATCGAATTCCAGCGGTCCGATTTCATCCATGAAAAGAATATTGCACGGTGTTGACCTCTGCAGGATCAGGTTGCCCCAACCTACTGCATTCGGTTCCAGTTTCCACCTGGCGGTGGCCAGAGTTTTCGTTTGGTCGTTATTGATTTCCGCCAGGCGGCGGGTGTCACCGGAAGTGACATCCATGATCTCAATAAAGTTTTTTTCGTCATTTGTAAAACCGGGTGGGCAGATGATACCCCGACAATCCGGGTTCAACGGCTTTAACCTTTCAAGCAAACGCAGCAGGGTGGTCGTTTTCCCGCTGCCGCTGCTCCCGCAAAGCAGAAGGATCCGGGCGGGTTTCATGCTTCCAGCCGTCCCATCGATTTGACCACCCGCAATCCATTGATCGGGACTACCTCAACGGTTGTACCGTACACCCTGCTGAGTATTTCAGAGGTAAATACCTGGTCAAGGTCTCCTGAATCGAGCACCTCGCCGGCGCGCATCAGCACCAGGTGGTCGGCGATGAGGGCAGCCGCTTCAGGGTCATGCGTGCTGAAAATGATCGTTGTGCCGTTCCGCCGCAAACGATCCAGGATGCGCAATGTGTGGTTACGGTTGGCCAGGTCGAGATGGGAGGTAGGTTCATCCAACAAGAGGACTGCAGGTTGCTGGCACAATGCCCTAGCCAGCAGCACCAGTTGCAGTTCTCCGCCGCTCAGTTCCGGAATCACCCGACTTTCGAGGTGGCTGATCCCAACCTCCCGGATCGCGTCATGTGCAATGCGCAGATCTTCGTCACCCGGCATATCCAGGGGACCCAGGTACGGAGCACGTCCGAGGATGACGTACTCAAGTACGTTATATGCAAAGGGGACGTACTCGGTTTGTGGAACAAGTCCGATGCGCTGGCTGAGCTCGTGCCGTGTGTACTGCTTGAGGGGTTTTTCGTTAAGCAGGATTGATCCGCTCGTTGGGGGGTGTAGACCCAACAGGAGGTGGAGCAGGGTAGTTTTACCTGCTCCGTTGGGTCCCAGGATGGCGGTTACCGAACCGGGACAGATCTCAAAGGTAACCTTATTTAACGCTGCCTGGTTGGTTGTGTTGTAGGTGAAAGTAATGGCGTTAACCTGGAGGATAGCGGATGTCATCTTGAGATCCTCATCCTGCGCGAGGTCATCATGATAATAAAAACTGCTGCACCGATCAATGAAGTAATGATGCCCAGAGGTATTTCACCCATCATCAGCGTCCGTGCCAGGTCATCGCTTACAATGCCAAACACAGCCCCCAGCGACATACTGACAGGAATGAAGGAGGCCGCATTTGCTCCGGCAATACGCCGTGCAATGTGCGGGATGATCAAACCGATCCACCCGACGATACCTGCCACGGAAACGACCACTGCAGTCACCGCAACACTCGCGGCCAGGAGCAGCGCGCGTTCCCTGCCGACAGAGACACCAAGCGAGAAAGCGGTCTCATCACTGAGCGAGAGCAGGTTGAGCCGCCAGCGCATCAGAAAGATGATCACCAAGCCGATCACCACCACTGGCAGGATGTACAAAAGGTCGTTCCAGGTTACCGACCAAAGCCCGCCAAGCAGCCAGAAGACGATCTCGGGCAATTGAGAGGTGGGATCAGCCATGTATTTAAGGATTCCGAGGCCTGCGGAAAATAGGGCGGAAACAGCGATACCGGAAAGCACCAGCCGCAGCACCCAACCGCCAAACCGGACGCGCCGGGCAATGAAATATGAGAAAAGCAAACCGATGACCGCGAAAGCTGTAGCAGAAAGCTCAACAACCAGGGGGGAAGTTGACAGAAAGAGGATGCTCAGTGCCGCGCCAAACCCGGCACCCTGGGTCACACCGAGGAATCCCGGCTCGACCAGGGGGTTGCGGAACAGCATTTGCATTACACCCCCAGCTGTGGCCAGCGACATCCCCAGCAACGCTGAGGTGATCAATCTGGGTATGCGCAGGTTTAAGACCAGGTTCCGGCCAAGTTCATCGTTGAATAGAACTGAAATGGGCATGAACAAGGGTTTTGGGTACCTTCCGATAAAGACGGAGATACCCAAAACCAGCAAAGGCAGAAGTATCAGCAGGAGAGCGAAGAAGACTTTTCGTTGCTTCACAAGTTGTTTATTGTGCACCTTTTCAAATTACTGGATATTGCCCTTTATCAACGGAACGATTTTTTCCGTAATGACAAGATCATTCAATCCATAGAAATCCCTGTAAAAAGCCTTGGTTTCCTCCAGCAGGTCAAAAGACGGGAAGAGATCGGGGTGCAGTTTTGACGCCATCCAGGCGAGTCCAAGCGTCCAACGTGTGTCAGGTTGATCCCAGCTTTGAAAATCCAGCGGGAAGGCGTAAAGCCGGTCATTTTTCACCGCATCGAGCAGCATCCAGTTGGCATCGGTCTTCAGGTTCTCGACCACTTCAACAGCTTTTCCCTGGTAATGGATGATGAAGGTAGCGTCAGGGTTCCACGCGGCAATCTGTTCAATGGTAACGACCGTCCACCCGTCGGCGGAGACATCCTTCCAAACGGGAACACCGCCGGCCATTTCAACAAGTTGAGACTGGAAGTAGTTCATTGTGGGATAACTGAAGGCGACCTCGCCGCCCTTGTCCGAGTACATCAATACCAGCACGGAAGGTTTCTCTTCATCCGTGAGGGCAGCGGTAGCGTCAGTAACTTTCTTCATGGCATGGTCGTACTGTGCGGTCAACTCATCCGCCCTGGCCTCGTTACCAAAGATCTGTCCCAGCGCCTGGATATCTTTGTTGATCTGTTCCGGGGTTTCCAGGTCAAGGTACACGACCTTGATGCCGAGCTTTTCAACCTGGTCACCTAACTGATCTTTCAGGTAAGCTTTCATCATCACCAGGTCAGGGTTGAGCGGCGCGATCTGCTCAGGACCGGAATCCTGTTCAATCACCGTCATTTCACCATCTCCCGTAAAGACCGTTTTTACAAAATCAAGTCCGGTTTGAGAGCGCAACTCGTAGGCGATGATGCGCTCAGGAGCCTCGGGGAAGAGGTATGCGGCGTCAAGCAGCATGAATGCGGCTTTACCAACGATCATAATACGGCTGGGAAGCTGGTCAAATTCAACGGTCCTGCCCAGAGCATCTGTAACAGTTATCGTTTTTGCAGCGGGTTCCGCGGAGGGTACCGCTGTATCCAAAACATCAGGTGCTTCGGTTGCAGGGGATTCATTGATCACCGGTACTTCAGTTGGTACGGGTGCCGCACAGGCAGCCAAAAAGTTGATCAATACTACTATTACCAAAGTAATACTAATAATCCGTTTCATTGTTCGCCTCATTTCGGTTCATTTTTTGTGCTTGAGTCTTAAGCCATGTAAGCCAATCGACCATCGACTGGATCTGGGATACGCGAAAGTGAAAAGTCAACCTGGAAAAACTATCTGTTTGTGAAAACACCTTTTCCTTCTCCACCGTATTGAATAACCAGCGTTGACATACTGCCAGTTGTCGATCGACCTGGTTCTCCAGTTCCCCCGGTTGGTGGCGTGAGAGAAAATACAGGCGCGCCATGAACTCGTGCCTGAAGTCGCGGGGATGATCGACCAGCTGGAACAACCAGCGCTCAAACTCTTTCCTCCCGGCGGCAGTCAACGAGTATTCAGTTCGGGCCGGGCGTTGTTGACTGGTCTGTATCTTGCCAGTAATCAGCCCTTTGCTTGCCAGCTTGTCCAGTTGGGCATACATGTTGGCAATCTTCACTCCCCAGATCATGCCGATACCTTCTTGATCAGTCAACCTTTTATGCAGGTCATAACCGTGACATGGACCTTCGGTAAGGAAACCGAGGAGCGCGTATTCTGAGGTGGGTAGGAATTCCTGATGTTTGTTCATAAAATAAATATTCAATCATTGAATAATTGACTGGCCCAAGAATATCATTGACAAATGTTTTTGTCAATAATGGAGATATAATTTGTTAAACTGAAATAAGGGAGAGGAAAAAATATGGCTACAAAAAGTATTGATCTAACTCAATTGTTTGGCAGCGTTGTGAACACCATGGTTGAGAACAAGGAATCATTAAACCAGGCTGATACATACAATCACGATCATGGAACGAACATGGTCGAGATTTTCGATGTCATCACAAAGGCCATGCAGGAAAAGAATACTGCCACACCGTCAGAACGTCTCGCGTATGCCAGTAACACACTGCAGGCGAAAAGCCAGAGCGGTTCGGCCAAGTTGTATGCAGAGGGTTTGCAGAAAGCCGCTGTTAAAATGCAGGGCAAGAAGACTGTCACTCCTGACAACGCAGTGACCCTGCTGCAAGCCTTAATGGGTACTCAGAGCAAGGTTGCTCCGAAGACGTTACAGTCACAGGCTCAGACAACTTATGGGAGCGGCTCAGGAGCGGACCTGTTGGGAGCCTTGTTGGGCGGCGCTGTGGCTCCTCAACAGCAACAATCTTCTGCTCCTGCTTCCGGTGATCTGCTCGGTTCACTACTGGGTGGATTGATGGGGGCACCTCAACAGCAGCAGCCGGCCAGCCAGGGAACGGGTGACCTTTTGGGCGCGTTACTTGGTGGAGCCAGCCAAACCACCAGCGCTTCATCTAACGCCGATCCGATGGGAGACATGCTGGGGTCACTCCTGGGTGGCTTGACAGGAACAGGCACCTCCAGCAGCGCCCAATCCGGCAAGATCGATATTGGCAAGCTGCTCAAAGCTGGCGTGGCTTACATGGCAGCCAAACAGTCAGGCAGCTCCGGGATGGAAGCCATCCTGCAGGCTGTGATGGCTGGAAGCCGGGTCGGCAACCAGGGTTACCGCGCGCAATCCGGTACGCTCGTAGCCAGCAGCATCCTACAAGCGCTTGCGCAAATGTCAAAATAACCTGAACTTACTCACGAAAACCCCGCCATGGACTTCAAGGCGGGGTTTTTTGTAAAAAATCATGCAGTCAAACCGTTTATAATAGTCGGGGAATTGTTTTTTAGCACACCGAAGCAGAACACTCATTGAACCTGGAGATTGGATGACGCTCAACCAACATACCCCGCTAGAGGCAATGGTTTCGTCCCGCGATCACCTCTGGCCGCAGATCTCATCGCTGCCTTACTTCAGAGGTGTATTGAGGGCGGTTGAGGCACGCTTTTACGGGAACATCGAACTGCCTGCGCCCACTCTCGATCTGGGTTGCGGGGACGGGCATTTCGCTGCACTCGCATTTAACCGTCAACTCGAAGTAGGCCTGGATCCATGGCCGGGACCCCTGCGCGAAGCGGAAAAACGTGGTGTTTACCAGAAGACGATCAATACAGAAGCCAGCTCAATCCCCTATCCTGCGGAATATTTCTCCAGCGCGGTCAGTAACTCCGTTTTGGAACACATCCCGGATTTGGAACCTGTGCTGACTGAAACAGCCAGAGTATTAAAATCAGGTGCGTTATTCGTCTTCTGTGTACCAAATCAACGGTTTTTGGCGACCCTCTCCATCGGCAGGTTTCTTGATCGAATTCACCTGAAATCGTTGGGAAACCTCTACCGTCGTTTCTTTAACCGCATTTCCCGTCATCATCACTGTGATGATTTTTCAACCTGGCAGCAACGCCTGGACTCCGCCGGTTTCGAGATCGTGGATTGGTGGGACTACTTCTCGCCGCGATCACAGCATGTGCTGGAGTGGGGGCATTATTTGGGTCTGCCATCGCTGCTCTGCCACTTGATCCTGCGCCGCTGGATTCTGGTTCCCCGGAAATGGAACCTGTTTTTCACGGAACTCATCACAAGCGGCGTATATAACGAAGACTCGATCCAAAAAGAGGGTGTTTACACTTTCTACATCGCCCGGAAAAAACTTCAGGATAACGACTGACACATGGAAGAACCCAGCCTGCTGGATTACCTCAAGGAGCGTTTAGACCTGCGCCGCAATTTTCGCGGTGAGGTTGCCGTACCACGGGAAGAACCAACCCCCAAAACTCCCGAAGAGGATAAAGAAAAAACGCCTGTAACGATCCAGTTCCCATGGCGTTTACTACTGGTGCTCTTGCTGGCATTGCTCGGGCAACGTTTTTTTGAGCCGGAAGCTTCGCAACCTGCCCTGGGAATTGTTTTCTATGCGTTCGCGATTGGTTTGCTCATCCTGCTCCTCGTAAAAAAGGAATGGCGATTGCTCCCGGTAAAACCGGATGCCGCGGAGCAGTTTAGTCTAACGTATCGCAGGACACCTTTACTGTTTTTCGTTCCTCTTTTCCTGCTCGCTTTCTTTCTGTTCAGCGGTAATCAATTCACTCTCCTTAACCTGATACTGTGGATTGCCACTTTCATCGCGGCGCTGGCAGCTTTTTGGCTGCCTAGCGAGCGCAGTGATAATTCTGCTGAATCAAACAATGGATCAACCGGATTCTTAAGCAGAGGTATTGGTCAACAGGGCATTAACAGGTGGCGTATTCTTCTGCTGCTCGTTTTTCTGATCTCGGCCTGGTTTCACCTGAGCCAGCTTTCCAATGTGCCCCTGGATATGACCAGTGACCACACAGAAAAATTGCTCGACCTGAAGGAAGTGGTCGACGGTAACCAGTCCATTTTCTTCCCGCGTAATTCAGGCCGGGAGCCGATCCAGTTCTACCTGGCAGCAGCACTGGTAAAGGTCTTCGGCATGGAAATGAACTTTACGGTGCTGAAGTTATCGATGGCGTTGGCTTTTTTGGCTTCGCTGGTTTATGTCTATCTCCTTGGTAAAGAAGTGGGCGATCGTTGGACCGGGCTGCTGGCTATGCTGTTGATCGGTGTGGCTTCGTGGACCAATATCCTGGCGCGCTCGGGGATGCGACTGGTATTGACCCCGGTGTTCGTCGCGCCCGTGCTGTTTTACCTCCTGCGCGGTTTGCGGCGTTCCAGCCGCAATGATCTGATCCTGGGCGGCTTTTTACTGGGCTTTGGTCTGCTGGGGTACTCGGCTTTCCGTGTGATGCCGCTGGTGGTCATCCTGGTCTTTGTGGTTTACATGGCTCAGCATAACCAGCCGAAAAAGAATGATGCCACGCTGGGCGGGTTGGGGGTGATCATACTATTCGCATTGGTCGGTGCGCTTCCGCTTCTGCGTTACGCCATCCAGTATCCAGATGCCTTTTTCTACCGCATGGCCACCCGCATGACCGGCGCGGAACAGGCGATCCAGGGTTCTGCCTTTGTTGTTTTCCTGACAAATATGATCAAAGCTTTCGCCATGCCCTTCTGGCGGGATGGTCAGACCTGGATCATCTCGGTGATCAATCGTCCGGCGCTGGACCTTATCACCGCCACGTTTTACATTCTGGGTGTCGTGGTTCTGATCTACGCCTGGATTCGCCGCCGGAACTGGCAATACCTCGTTCTGCTTGTGTCTATTCCTCTGCTGATGCTTCCGTCGATCCTGGCGTTGGCTTTCCCGAATGAGAATCCATCTCTTAGCCGGGCGGGTGGCGCTGTGATTCCCGTCATCCTCGTGGCAGTGATTGCCCTGCAATCCTTCCTTTCCACGCTTTGGCGAAATGTCCAGCGCTCAACAGGCAGGATCCTCGTTGTTGCATTCGCTGTGGTTTTGATTGCTGTTTCCGCAGCGCAGAATTATGACCTGGTTTTCAAACAGTATCAAAACCAGTACCGGTCAGCCACCTGGAACACGTCTCAAATGGGAGGCATCGCCAGGGACTACATTAATTCGACCGGACAACCGGATACAGTCTGGGTGGTAGCCGTTCCGCACTGGGTGGACACCCGCCTGGTCGCGGCCAACGCCGGTTACCTGGGCAGGGACTTCCAGATCTGGCCGGATGACCTGGAGTACACACTGGATGTACCGGGCGGCAAGTTGTTCTTTGTAAAGGCGGATGACAGCGCAGGCATGGAAAAACTGATGTCCCTGTACCCCAATGGGATCAGTCAACTCCACACCTTCGATGTACCGGGGCGGGATTTCTTCACCTACGCCGTACCCCCTTCCGATACCGGTCAGTAATATTCTATTCCCGACGTTTTAAATGCGTGTAGTATTGATATCTGTCCCCACGGTAGAGGATCTTAACGTATTCGATCGGATGACGTTCCTGTGAGAACAGTACCCGTTCACTCAACAGCAGCGGAGCACCCGGGGGGATATCCAGCAACTCGGCTTCCTGTGGCGTGGCCAACGTTACCTCAAGTGTCTCATCCGCCTCGCTGGGGTGGATGTTGAATTTGTCGCTCAGAATGCGATAGAGCGACCCACTGGACTCCAGGTCCTCCAATGTGATCTCCTGTCCAGTTCCCAGGGCAAGGTAAGAGGTTTGCAGCCCGATAGGGGTGCCGTCTGCCAACCGGATGCGCTCAATGCGGCACACTGTGCTGCCTGGTGCCAGCTCCAACCGCTTGAGTACGTTAACAGGGGGGATAACCTGTGTGAGGCTGCGGATGATCTGCCCCGGCTGCATGCCGCGTTTCAGCAGGTCCTCCGAAAAACTGGTCAGCTCCATCCAACCTTTTTGTAATTTTC
The DNA here is from genome assembly GCA_002428455.1 of Anaerolineaceae bacterium UBA6107. Classification (GTDB taxonomy): domain Bacteria; phylum Chloroflexota; class Anaerolineae; order Anaerolineales; family Anaerolineaceae; genus UBA6107. Next base: position 68,390 of record DIWL01000029.1, read on the forward strand.
GGGGCGAAACAAAGGTACCCCGTCCGTGCTCGCGGTACAGGAACCCTTGCTGCACCAGGCTATCGATCGCTTCACGGATGGTTGTACGGCTGATGTGATACATCACCTCAAGCTGGCGCTCTGACGGAATGGGGGAGCGCGGTTGCCATTCGCCTTCTTCTATCTTTTGACGTAAAATAGAAGCAAGCTGATAGTACTTGGGCACAGCGGTGTATGGATCGATCGTTATTGACATTTGTATTTAAAGTGGTATGATATTTTTGATCACTGGTAATGTGGTCACTACCAGTTATATTATCCAACATTTGCATTGAAACGTCAAGTATGGAGTTCCAGGGTAGATGAGTCCGGTCTCAGATTACGAAATCCACGAAATTGTGACCAGGGTGGTACGGCAGACGCTTGGTACGGAATTGACCGGCGCATCAGCCCCGGCTCCACAACCAGCAAAAACTGTTGCAAGTCAGCCATTTGCCCTCTCCAAGGCCCCGGATACCGCTGGTCGAAAAGTAGTTGCCATCGGGACAGACCACGGCGGCGTGGAGCTTAAGAACCTGCTCATCAAGGAATTGAACAATCTCGGTTTTGCTGTGCAGGACTGCGGTACTAATACATCTGACCCGGTGGACTATCCCGATATTGCCCTGGCAGTGGCAATGCTGGTGGCTGAAGGCAAAGCCTGGCGCGGTGTGATCATCGACGGCGCGGGAATCGGATCCTGTATGGCAGCCAATAAAGTGCCCGGTGTAAGAGCCGCCATGTGCTATGATTATGCTACGGCTGTAAACAGCCGTGAACACAACGATGCCAACGTGCTCACCCTTGGTGCCGGTTTGGTCGGTAACAACCTTGCCAGGCAGATCCTGACGACCTGGCTGGCAACTGATTTTGGCGGCGGCAGGCATGCCAAGCGGGTGGACAAGATTATTGCGATCGAAAAAAAGTATGGCAGGGATGGGAAGGCAGCATGACACCGGATTTGAAAACGATAGAAACCCTGGTCGAGATCATCACCCGCGAGGTGCTGCTGGCGATGATGGAACAGGAAGAAAGCCAGAAGAACATCAGCGGGGCGCAGTGCGTTGTGGATATCGCCGACGGTGTGAAGGTAAAAACCTGCTTTGACAATGCCGGGCATGTGGTCAGCGCAGGCGCTGAACGGTTGACCTCCACTGTGGGTGTGATCCCGGAAGACCGTTCGTTGGCGGGTATGATCGATCATACTCTGCTCAAACCGGATGCGACGAGTGACAAGATCGCTCAACTATGCTTTGAGGCGAAGAAATATCATTTTGCTTCGGTATGCGTGAACCCGACCCATGTGAAGTTGTGCGCCGATTTGCTCAAGGATTCCGATGTAAAAGTCTGCACGGTGATCGGTTTTCCGCTTGGTGCGACCCCACCCGAGGTAAAAGCGTTTGAAACCCGCAATGCACTGGATAACGGTGCGACTGAAATCGATATGGTGATCAATATCGGGGCGTTGAAAGCCGGAGAAACTGAGCTGGTCGCCCGTGATATCCGCGGTGTGGTGCAAGTAGCGCATGCCGCCAATGCCCTGGTTAAGGTGATCATTGAAACGGCTTTACTGACCGATGAAGAAAAGGTCATTGCCTGCCTGCTGGCCAAAGAAGCCGGAGCGGATTTTGTAAAAACCTCCACTGGCTTTTCCGGCGGGGGTGCGACCGTCCATGATATCGCGCTGATGCGCCGCGCTGTTGGTCCCTCCCTGGGAGTGAAAGCTTCCGGCGGGATCCACACGCACGAGGAGGCTGAGGCGTTGGTGGCAGCAGGTGCCACTCGCATCGGCGCCAGCGCGGGTGTTAAAATAATCCAGGCTGATAAGGCTGCTGCCGCACCTAGTGCGCCTTCAGCACCGGCCAAAGCCTATTAACGGAGGATGTGATGCTGATTGCCAGGGTTATAGGCACAACGGTCTCGACCGTAAAAGATGAAAAACTGACCGGGCGCAAACTGCTGATCGTGCGCCAGACCGATGAACATGGTGAAGCGGTTGGTAAACCGTACGTCGCGGTGGACACTGTCGATGCCGGGGTGGGTGACCTGGTATTGACCGCGGCTGGTTCCAGCGCGCGCCAGACCAATATCACCAAGGATACCCCGGTGGATGCGGTCATTATGGCGATGATTGATTCATTGGAAGTTGACGGAACGGTCACGTTCCGCAAGAGCTAAGGGAACTCTGACAATTATGGACCAGGACCTGTTATCCATCCAGGAGGCACGCGATCTATCCACCCGGGCTTTTGAAGCCTGGAAGATATGGTCCAAGGCATCCCAGGAACAGGTGGACCGGGTTTGTGCAGCCATGGCAACGGCCGCATTCAACGCGGCTGAACGCCTGGGGCAGATGGCGCATGAAGAAACCGGTTACGGTGTGCCGGCACACAAACGCCTCAAGAACGAATTTGCCGCCCAGAATGTCTGGAACAGCATAAAAGACATCAAGACAGTGGGTGTTATCAGGCATGACATAGAAAAACGCATATATGAAATCGCCTGGCCAATGGGTGTGGTCGCCGCACTGACCCCCAGCACCAATCCCACCTCCACGGTGATCTACAAGATCCTTATCGCGGTAAAGGCGCGTGATGCCATTATTGTTGCTCCGCATCCATCCGCGGCAAAGTGCAGTTACGAGGCCGCTGCCTTAATGGCAAGGGTTGCTGAACAGAACGGCGCGCCTCCGGGTTTGATCGCCTGCATGCAGCGCGTCAGCCTCTCCGGTACCCAGGAATTGATGAATCACATATACGTGGCTCTCATACTGGCTACCGGCGGCACGCCCATGGTGCGCGCAGCTCATTCCACCGGCAAACCTGCTTACGGTGTTGGACCCGGCAATGTACCGGCTTACGTGGATCGTTCCGCGGATGTGGAAAAGGCTGCCCGTTATATTGTCGCCAGCAAGTCATTTGACTGCTCGACCATCTGCGCCACTGAACAGGCTGTAGTGGCAGACCGCCCCATTGCCCAACGTTTGCGTGAACTGATGACAAGGGAAGGGGCGTATTTCACCGATGAAGGACAAACGGAACGCCTGCGCGCGTTGCTCTTCAACACAGAGGGTGGTATGGTCACCTCGACCGTTGGCAAGCCAGCCATCACGTTGGCCGCCATGGCTGGTTTTGCAGTTCCGCCCGGAACACGAGTGCTGGTGGCACCGCTAGAGCGCGTTGGCCGAGAGGAACCCCTCTCACGCGAAAAATTGACCACGGTGCTTGGTTGGTACGAGGCAGACGGCTGGGAAGCCGGTTGTGAGCGCTGTATCGAACTGATCCAGTTTGGCGGGCGCGGTCACAGCCTGGTAATTCATGCCACGGATGAGAATGTGATCATGGCATTTGGCCTGGAAAAACCGGTCTTCCGCATTGCGGTGAACACGATGTCAAGCCTGGGTGCCATTGGCCTGACCACGGGGGTTTACCCATCACTAACCTTAGGCGCGGGCGGTGTGGGCGGCTCAATTACAGGTGACAACGTCACCACCTATCACCTGTTCAACGTAAAGCGCCTAGCATATGAGATGACTCCACCTCCACCAGCTGCTCTGCTCGCAGGGGCTGCCCCGCAAGGCATTACCCCTGAGGAGATCGAGCGGGTGGTGAGAGGTGTTGTTCAGGAAATATTAACTCTAAAACGCTAAAAAAGAGATAGAGAAAGGATTTAGAAATGGCATTTGATACTGCATTGATCGCGTTGGGAATGGTGGAAACAAAAGGACTGGTCGGCGCTGTTGAAGCGGCGGATGCGATGGTCAAAGCGGCCAACGTCGTCCTGATCGGTTCTGAGTATGTAGGTGGCGGTTATGTCACCGTGATGGTGCGCGGCGACGTGGGCGCTGTGAAAGCGGCTACGGATGCCGGTGCGGCAGCAGCCAAGCGTGTAGGCGAACTGGTTTCGGTGCATGTCATCCCGCGGCCTCACCAGGACGTTGAAATGATCCTGCCGCAGAGCAGCAAGGGCAGCATTGGCGGGCGCGGATCAGAAGCCAAGAAATAACCCGGGCTTCAATTCGTGACAACAGGCTGGAAGATCGCGGGTGCCGACCTGGCTGGTTGGCTGTCCCGCGCTGAGCAAGTCATCCATCTCAATCCGGATGGAACCGCACCACGGCTGAATTCCGTGCCGCAGGGTAACTTGCGCGTGGGGGTCGATCTTGGTACGGCATATACCGTACTGGTGGTGCTGGATGAAGCGGGTAATCCGCTCGCCGGGGAGTACCAGTTTGCCCAGGTGGTTAGGGATGGACTCGTGGTCGATTATTGGGGGGCGGTGAATCTGCTGCGTTCTTTGAAAGAACGCACGGAGGAACGTATTGGTAGACAGCTCACCCGGGCTGCCAGCGGATTTCCGCCTGGTGTTCCACGCGCTGAGGTCCGCGCCACTGCCAATGTGATTGAGGCAACCGGCATGCTGTGTCCGAACCTTGTGGAAGAGCCCTCTGCAGCGAACCATGTACTGGGGATCCGCAATGGTGTGATCGTCGACGTGGGCGGCGGCACGACCGGTGTGGCGGTTATTGAGGATGGCAAGGTGGTATACACCGCTGATGAAGCCACCGGAGGCACGCATTTCTCACTGGTCATCGCCGGCGCGACTGGACTCAGCTTTGAACAGGCTGAGGAGTTAAAGAAGGATAGCCGGGAGCAGGCGCGTTTGTTCCCGCTGGTACGCCCGGTGATGGAGAAGGTGGGCACGATCATAGAGCGGCATCTCCACGGTGCGCGCCCGGAATCGATCACCCTGGTGGGGGGTACTGCGCTTTTCCCGGGTATGGCAGGTGTGATCGAGGAAGTGACCGGTATTCTCACCCGTGTTCCGGACCGGCCGATGTTTATTACCCCGCTGGGTATCGCTCTCGCGGATACCGGCGATTGATCGAGGAGGCAGGATGGCAGAAGATTTCTCATTACGCTGTTATTGTTTTATTGACCGAATGCAGGCGCAATACGCCGCTTTTGTGGGCACCATTACCCAGGGTGACCTTCCGGTGGAGGGGATGGCGGCGCTTTACGTTGAAATGGCTCCGGGCAACGAGGTGTTTCGTGTAGTGGATATTGCGGTCAAAGCGACCGAGTCCAAACCGGGTGCGCAGATCGTAGAGCGCGAGTTTGGCATGTTTGAAGTGCATTCGCTGAACCAGGCGGCTGTGATCGAAGCCGGGCATGTGGTATTGGACCGGCTTGGTTTGAAGCAGGAAGACCGTATCAAACCGCAGGTGGTTTCCACCCAGGTGATCACACGCATCGACCCCTATCAGTCACAATTGATCAACCGGTTCAGGCGAGGCAGTATGCTCGTGCCGGGTGAAACAATGCTGGTGTTGGAATGTGCTCCGGCTGCCTACATTAATTTTGCTGTTAATGAAGCGGAAAAGAAAGCCAATATCAAGATCATTCACATTTCCTCAGTCGGGCGTTTCGGACGCATGTGGCTTTCAGGCAGCGAGGCTGAGATCATTACGGCTAAGAACGCTGCCGTAGCCGCGCTGGAAGCACTGGATGGGATCCCGGGAGCGTAGCGGCTGAATTGCCGCAGGAGACAGGTATGGCAAAACGATTCTTTACCGAACGGGACATTGAAGAAATGGCAGCCAGGGACGAAATGAGCCTGCAGGTGACGGAGGATGTGGTATTGACGGAACTGGCAAACGAAAAGGCTGAACGCCTTGGAATTCGCCTGATCCAGGCGCATCAGCTCCCGCCAGCTGCGCCGGTGCGCCCTTATCTTTCCAAGGAGTCTTCCCCCTGCCCGCAATGCGCGGAAACCCGGCCAGCCGATGAGGCGAACCTGCGTCAGCGCATCCGCGACGCGGTGGCAGCCAGGCTGGGCAACCAGGTGGACCCGGCGCTGCTGGATTCCATCATCACCCGTGTACTCAACAACGTAGGGATGAAGTAATCATGCTTTTTGGGCGTGTTCACGGCACTGCAGTCTGCACAATTAAGATCGCGGGCACTGAGGGGTTAAAGTTCCTCGTCGTGCAGCCGTTGAACCGTAAATTGGAACCCGTTGGCGTGCTGCAGGTGGCAGCCGATGTCGTCCAGGCAGGTCCGGGCGACCTGTGCGTCATGGTGCGCTCACGTGAAGCTGCGCTCGCCATGCCGGAGATCCGCTTCGTTCCGGTGGATCTGGCACTGGTGGGGATCGTGGATGAATTGAACGTGCAGCCAGATGGTACATTTGACCTGGTCATGAAAAATGGCACCACGAGGTTTACCTAAGGAAAAATGATACTGGCAAAAGTTGTGGGTACCGTCGTAACCACCATCAGTCACGCGCATTACAAGAACCGCCGGCTTCTGGTGGTGCAACCTCTGGTAACGGAAGGGGAGAATACTGACGAGGATTTCATTGCCGTTGATAATACGCACGCCGGTATCGGTGACACAGTCCTCATCAACCGTGAGGGCAATGGTGCCCGCCAGGTGCTCAAGAACCCAGATGCCTGCATCATCTCTGTCATCGTGGGAATTGTTGATTCAGTCCATATTGCATCTTCCAACTAATCGAATAGAAGGTTTGTGATTTTATGAAGGTCACGATTATCGGTGGCAATGGGCTACTTGGTTACCATGCGATGCGCGAGCTCATTAAACGTGGTCACAAGGTCAGCATTCTTGCCCTCCCGCCCTTACCGGCGGCAGGACTCTTCCCGGAGGATGTATCCATTCACCTGCGTGATCTGAATCAGTTGGCAGATGCTGAACTGGCTGATCTGCTGCGCGACCAGGATGCCGTGGTGTTCGCCGCGGGTGTGGATGACCGCGTGACCCCCAAAGCCCCCGCTTTTCCCTTCTTTCAACGTCACAACGTGGCAACAACCACCCGCATCGCGCAGATCTCACGACAGGCAGGCGTACAGCGTTTTATCATTCTTGGCTCATATTTCGCTTATTTTCATCGCATGTGGCCGCATCTTGAACTGACCAGGCATCACCCATATATCCGCAGCCGTGTTGAACAGAGTGCTGCCGCGCTGGAAGCCGCTCGTAGAATATGCAGCTTCGGAGTTTCCGCTGCTCTATCCAAAAGGCGGTACCACCTGCGTTACGGTACAACAGGTGGCACAGGCGATCAGCGGCGCAGTTGAAAATTGCGCGCATGGGGCTCACTACCCGATCGGCGGGGAAAACCTGCCCTGGTCCGATTTGCTCGCGCGCTTCGCACGTTATGCCGGGCGCGAAAAAAAAGTGGTCACTTTACCCGATTGGCTGGTCACAGCCGGGGCAGCCATACTCAAAGCGTTCCACAAAGTGCAGGGGGTAGAAAGCGGACTGAATCCAGTGCAGTTCATCAAGCTCCAAACCGCCGAAACCTATATCGATCCCGAACTTTCCCGATCTATGTTGGGATACGAACTGGGTGGTTTGGACGAGGCACTAAAAGAAACCGTCAGGGTTTGCTTAAACAAACAGGATCCCGCTAGGGGATCCTCATGTTTAATTACGAAATTTCCTACTTGTAATTATCAGCCAGGAACTGCACGAGGATAACTCGCTCTTCGTCGGTGAGTTGCGCGCCGCGCGAGATCATGTTATCAACAATCTTCTCCCACTCTTCAAATGTGCCTGTTTCNNATGGCGGTGACTTGCGGTTCTACTGGTGCAGCAGCCGGGGGTTCAATGGGTGCGATTGGTGCAGCCTGTTCCGCCTGGGTTGGCAGAGATGTAGCTTCTGTTAAGGGGGTTGGTTCTGCAGGTGCCTGTGTCACCGTTTCCGGTGTACTGCAAGCGCTGAGCATTGTTGCAGTCAAAATGATCAGGACGAGGATCTGGATGATCCTTTTCATTCAATCTTCCGCTGAGTCATCGATCGGTTTACGGATGCCGATACTGAATGCCATCAGGATCACCCCGGCGGAGACTGCCAGGTACCAGTATTTCGCGTAAGCATCGATGAAAGCCTGATCCGAGATGAGGTCGACGTTGAATACCACGAATTGATTGTAGGCGATAACGCCACCCAACATGAGAAGGATGGAGATTGCAATCAAGATCCAGCTCTTCACTGTATAGGGTGGGGTGCCTTTCGGTTGCAAAGGTAAGGGGGAACCCTTTGAACGGCCTTTTACCTTGCGCCGTGTGAGAGCAAGATCACGTTCAAGGCGTTTCTTTTGTCCTCTGAGCATCGCGATACGCAAATAGAACACCGCAATGGCGGCGATCACCACAATCAGTTCCGTCGATATTCTATTCATTTTTTCTTCTTCTCCAGTCGGTTTTTAATGGTGCGTTTGAAATCCTGCTTGGTTGGTTTCAACCCGATGCCATATTCGTGATAGTTGCCGCGGGGTGTAACAATGCCAAACGAAGTTCGGCTGGGTTGATCCACTTCATCCTTCCGGCATAGTACGAACATGCTTGAATTGTAAAATTTTACCATCGCGAACCTGCGTTCAGGCTTAGGGACCAATCCGATAAAATACACATCACCGTTCTCTTTTGGAGACGGCATGGTGATGATGATCAGCTGATTCTTGGGATCGAGTTCTTCCTTCTCGAAAGTAAGTCCTGCCGCCGATACGCGTTTCTCTTCGGGTAGTTTATCTCCCATGAGATCCCAATAAAATTTCAGGAACTTGACCCCATCCTTGTCCAGGTATTTCACAAAGTTGTCGGTCTGGCTGTGAAATAGGGCGGGCATGGCGTCGAACACAAAATTCCATTGATGACTTTTGTTTTTTTCCATTGATCAAATCCCGTCAGATAGTTTTAGGCTTTTTATTGATAATTTATCGAGGTTTTAAATTCACGACTCGTCGTACATACTCTATGAAGCGCGTCGCTGGTCTTTTGAGAAGGTAATTGAGAACATTGGAATTTCCGGTTAACCCGTAATTCTCATAATACTCGAACATTTTTAATAATGTGTTAATTGCTAGTTCATTCATACCGGACTTTTGGGCGTTTTGTGTCCATTGATGACGATCAAGGGCTATCGCTTTCACCTCTCGCGCCAACTCATTGGAGAGGATTTGAGCTACCTCATCCTGGCTCAAGGGTTCCGGTCCAGCCAGTTCGTAGATCGCCCCGCTGTGTGTACGCTGAGTCAGTACGATCTCTGCAACAGCGGCTACATCAGCCAGGTCGACGATACTGATGCGGGAAGTCGTGGCGTAGGGTACCGGGTAAACACCCTCATCCGTGATGGATCGCCAGCTGCCCAGAATGTTTTGCATGTATGCGCAAGGCTGCAGGATGGTGAAATCCATGCCGGATTGAAATAGGAATTCCTCCATACGCATTTTCTGCCAGTGATGGGGCATGGCTTCGACCTGGGGGTGGAAGACTGAGTGGTACACAAAACGTGAAACGCCAGCTTTCCTGGCCAGATTAACAAGGTTTTTTCCGATTTCCAATTCGTCCGGGGTCATGTTCGGGCAGATGAAGTAGATCTTGCTCACGCCTGTCAATGCGCTGGCAAGGGAATCTGAATCACGCAAATCGCCAATGAAAACGTCGGCGCTGCCAAGATTCTTGATCTCCTCAGCCTGCTTGGCTGAGCGCACCAGGCTTCTCACCTTTACGCCGTGTTGACCAAGGTTATTCACTATGGCTTTACCGGTTTTACCGGCTGCGCCGGTCAGTAGGATCATGTCGATTCTCTCCGTTTGTCAGGATTTATGACTTTCTGATTATACCCGATGAATTAATACAAAACTTCCCGACCTTTTCAGCCGGGAAGTTCGTATTCCGTCATGTGTGTTTGGAGAATTACTCCAGAACGTCGGTTGCGCGAATCTTTGGCGGTTTGACGAAGAGGAAGAGGAGGTTCAGCAAAATACCGAACACAGCGCCAGCCGCGATCGCAGGCCACCCGAAGGGGAAAATGCTCTTGAGCAGCGGGATAGGCAGGTTGCCGCCATATCCAATGTTGCCGCCGATACCGATGACCAGGATGAGGGCGACGATGGCCAGTTTACCGGGATCGTACAGGTCAACTTTCTCAGCCATCATCAGGGCGATACCCTGAACGCCGATGACACCGTACAGGTAGACGGCGAGGCCGCCATTGACCGCGGTCGGGATGCTATAGATGGCATCGCGCAGCGGGCCAATGAAGCCCAGGATAACGGCGATGGCGCCAGCTGTGATGAGTGCCGGGCCTGAGTAGTTGCGAGTGATCACCATCAGCGAGTTGTTCTCACCGTAGTTGGTGCCGGCGGTGGAACCGAAGAGACCGTTAACCAGATCGTTCAAACCATCGAGCATCAGGTTGAGGCCGATGTGTTTGGCAAGGTACGGTTTCTCGCGTCCCTGCTCTTCAGCCAAATGGTCAATGTACAGACTGATCTGGTACAGGTGAGCAGTGGATTCCGGGATGGTCGCAATGGCCATCACGCCGATGCCGATCATCGCCGTTGCAGAGAGCGCGTTATTGAATACCGGGAACACGATCTTTGGAGCGATGAACAGGTTGCTTGATCCGATGGTGGAGAAATCAACCAGGCCGATGGGAATGGCGACGATGTAGCCGAAGACCATGGCGAGGAGGATCGGGAGCATGCCGATGAAGCCTTTACCCTGCAGGTACACAGAGAAGACAACGGCTGCAAGGAAGGTGAGGGCAGCAGCAAGCCACCACTTTAGGGTCGGGGGCATGTTTGCTTCAACGCCACAGCAGGTACCGGAGGCCATGGTTAGCGCGGTATAAGCGAGGCCAATACCGATGGTGATGGCGACGGCGCCGGTGATCTCAGCGGGCAGGATCTTATCGAGACCCTTCTTGCCGCCGGTGACACGGATGAGCAGACCGAACACGATGTTGAGGATACCGGTAACAATGAAGCCAGCAGTTACGACGGCAATTGATTCGGGTTTGGCTGGGACGCCAAAGCCCAATCCGGGTTCCAGAACGCCGATGATCGAAGTCACGGCTGCAATATAGCTGAAGCTTGAGCCGTAGTATAGGGGAATGTATGTATTAATCGAGAATTTTGCTCCAAGTAGAGCTACGATGGTGCCAAAACCGGTGATGGTCAATACCGTTGACACATCAAAGTGCATAAGCAGGGCACACAGCACGGTGGCGGGGAACATGGTCAGCACGTGCTGAAAACCGAGCAATAACATCCTGCCAAAGGGAGGGGTATCCTGCGGTAGGTAACCCAACACTTTTGAAGTAGTTGCCATAGGTTTTTTTCCTTCTTTCCTTTGATTTGGTTTTTCTACGATCTCATACTTGTTACCTGGTTTGAGCTCAAAACTGTAAATAGATTAATCCTCATGTTTTTTGCCCGCCCCTGAAATACCAAAAGCTCTCTCCGATAAACACCTCCTATGCAGTTTTATTTATTAACCAATATGAATTGATTTAGATACTTAATAATACAACATTTTGTCAAGATGGGTAGTGGGGAGGATCTCTCCTCCCCACCAGTTAATTTACTTGCCCAGCAATAAAGCGAGGATCAAAACGATCACCGCAACGGGAACCACGTAGACCAGCATGCGGAATTCGGCAACTTCCATGAATTTCTTCTTGCCTTCTTCACCTGTCTCCGTGACCTTTTTTTCTAATTCTTCTGCCATCTCTCCTCCAAGATTTTATCTAATTTCTCGAACACAGTCTTGAACATGGATTTCGCGACGCTGTCGATCATCCGCTGCCCTACACTGGCAAGAGTTCCACCAATATTGGCCTCACCCGTATATTTCAACAAGGTTGTCTGGTCACCGAGGTCTTCAAATTTCACATAACCGACCCCTTTGACAAAACCTGCTCCGCCTTTGCCCTCAATGATAAGGGTGACACTTTCAGGGGGAACCTCATCGGTCAGGGTGAGATTTCCGGAGAAGTTGGCAGACACTGGACCAACCCGAATTCCCAGCACAGCTTCGTAGTGGGATTCGTCGATTTTGACCATCTTCTGCATCCCGGGCACTGCGGCGCCGAGGGCATCAGGATCATTGAACATCTCGTACACAACTTCACGAGGTGCTTTGAACAGGTGTTCACCTTCAACTTTCATTTATTTAACCTCCATTCATTTTCTTGCTGATCGGCGTAACACTTAATTTTACACCCGAATCAGGATCACTATGCTTTTTTAAGGTACTCGTAGATCTGGCTGGGGCTCAAGTTGGACTCCAGTATCTCCAGTTTGGTATCCTGGAAGGCATCCTCAAGCGCCTGCACAATGGCCGGACCGGGCGGGATCGCGCCTGCTTCACCAACACCTTTGATGCCCAAAGGATTCACCTTCAGAGAACTCTCAGCATGGTTGTGAACGATGTCCAGTTTCTTCGGCATATCGGTTGCCAGCGGCATCAGGTAATCCATGAACGAAGCTGTCACCAGCTGACCGTTTTCATCATAGACCAGGCGTTCGTACAAGGTATTGCCGATGCCCATGGAGATGCCTCCCTGCAGTTGCCCGTCAACGATCAACGGGTTGATCATTGTGCCGCAGTCATCAACCATCACCATTCTTTCGATGACCGGTTTGCAGGTCTCTTCATCGATCGAAACGATGACGCCCATCGCTCCGCATCCGGTGGAGCCGTGCGGAGGACCGTAGTAAGCGGTGGCTTCAAGTCCGGGTTCCACACCAGGTTCAACAACGCCGCGCATCGGGTTGGCTAACGCAGCCAATGTACCCAGCGGGATGGTCGTTTCAGGTTGGCCTTTGACGCACACGCTGCCTTCGCATAGCTCTAGTTCGTCTTCCGGGACTTCCAGCTTCTTGCTGGCGGTGCTGAAGATCTTTGCGCGCACCTTTTGCGCTGCCAGGTAGGTGGCTGCGCCAACCAGCGCTGCACCGCGGCTGGCAAAGGTGCCAGCGCCCCAGGCGAACTGGTTGGTATCACCCGTGATTACTCTCACGTCTTCAATCTTCACGTTCAGTTGATCGGCGATGATCTGGGCGAACACGGTTTGGTGCGCCTGCCCCTGGGTGCTGTAGCCGGATGTCATTGTTACCTTACCGCTGGTGCTGACGGTTATCCTGCAGCCTTCATACGGTCCAACCGCAGTGCCTTCGGTAAAGGCAACCACGCCGATACCCACGCGTTTGCCTTCTTTGCGTGCTTTCGGCTGAATTTCCTTGCGGAATTTTTCATAATCGATCACTTCAAGGCATTTCTCGTAGTTACCCAGGTAGTCGCCGCTGTCCAGTATGTTTACCACGAAGTCCTGACCGATAACGCCGGTATTGAGGGGCAGTTCATCGACCCGCAGGAGGTTCTTCTTGCGGAGTTCGATCGGAGAGATACCCAGTTCCTTGGCAGCGAAGTCGACCATGCGTTCCATGGCGAATATGCCTTCAGAGCGCCCGGCTCCGCGCACAGGGGTAACCACCATCTGGTTGGTGAAGACCATGCGAATCTCGCTGTAGAAGTTCGGGATGCGGTAATTGCTGATGGTGTGGGTCTGAGTATTCAGAGGAACGGTCATGCCGTACGAGTCGTACGCGCCCGTGTTGTGATAGAAAACATCCTTGAAACCGAGGATGGTTCCATCTTTCTTGAGGGCGATCTCGCAATGGTGTACCTGGTCGCGTTCCGAGGTGGTTGCCAGGAAGTTTTCACGGCGATCCTCGATCCACTTGATCGGCCGTTTCAGCTGTTTGGAAATCCACGGCAGCAACACATCATCTGCAAGAGAGGTCATCACCTTGGGTCCAAAGCCACCGCCAATGTAAGGGGTGATGACGTGTATCTGGCTTTCAGCCAGACCCAACGCGCGGGAAACAGATCCCCTGATCGTTAATGGGGATTGCGTTCCAGCCCAGATGGTCATTTCCTGGTTCCGTTCATCCCAGCTGGCGATGAAACCGCGGTTTTCCATGGCGGCTGCAGCCACATGTTCGATGAGCATGCGTTTGGAGATGACCACATCGGCGTTCTTCTTCGCTTCCTCGTAATTACCAACTTCCTGTTTGACCAGGGCGGCCATGTTGGAAGGCAGGTCATCGTGTACCAGCACCGAGGTGTTTTCCCATCCCTTTTCCAGGTCGACCACAGCCGGCAGTGGATCCACATCGACGATGATGTCATCAAAGGCATCTTCGGCAATGTAGCGGGATTCGGCAATCACTACGGCCAGTACCTCACCGGAATAGCGGATCTTGTCCTTGGCGATGGGTACCAATGTGCGCGCGTTGAACTGGGAACCGGGGATGGCTGTTGGAGGGGGTACCTGTAGGGGTCCGGGTTTCCAGAAATCGCCAAAATCATCTGCGGTATAAACCGCTACGACGCCCGGGCGTTTCAACGCCTCACTTGCGTCGATTTTCAGGATCCTGGCGTGCGCGTAATCACTGCGCAGGAAAGCGGCATGCAACTGACCGGGTACTTCAATGTCATCCACGTACTTGACATTGCCCGTCAGCATGAACTTGTCTTCTAATCGCTTGATTGGTTTACCAAAATATTTTTCAGTCACGGTTCACCTCGCTTCACTTAGCCTGAGAATTTTTCGCGGCCGCATCCTGCACAGCCTCGACGATCTTCTCATATCCTGTGCAGCGGCAGATGTTTCCATCAATGGCTTCACGGATCTCATCATCACTCGGGTGCGGATTTTCCTCAAGGAAAGGTACCAGGGTCATCAGGAAACCCGGTGTGCAGAAACCGCACTGCAGAGCGTGTTTTTCGTGGAAGGATTGCTGTAACGGATGCAGGTTCTCCGGGGTGCCGAGTGATTCCACGGTGCGGATCTCATGACCGTTGGCTTGCACCGCGAAGATCAGGCAGGAACGAACAGCCCCGCCATCAAAAAGGATGGTGCAGGCGCCGCAGATGCCGTGCTCGCAGCCCACATGCGTTCCCAGCAGACCGAGGTCGTGGCGCAGAAAATCACTCAAAAGCAGGCGGGCTTCCACCTCGCGTTTGTATTCCACGCCGTTTACAGTAACAGTAATGGGAAAGAGTTTATTGCTCATATTATCCTCCTCTTTTCGCGCGTTCGACAGCTTCAGTAAGTGAACGCACGACCAGTACGCGCGTAATGCTGCGGCGGTAGTCAGCGGTGGCATGCAGGTCAGTCGCGGGGTCAATTTCCGTGGTGACAGCCAGTTCGGCGACTTCTTCGATCGCTTCCCTAGTAGGTGCATTGCCAACCAGTATCTCGCCGGCTTTCTGCGAGAGTATGGGGACTTCTCCCACGCTCATCAACACCATGCGCGCGTCCTTGCAGCGCTCGTTTTCATCCAGCGTTACGATCGAGGCAACCGCAGACTGAGCGTATCCGCCGCTCTGGCGGGATACCTGGACATAGTTGGAACCGGTGCGTGCCGGCCAGGGCTTGAGCACCAGTTCAGCCAGCATCTCGTGCGGTTCGATCACAGTCATGAAAGGTCCAATGATCAGATCCTGTCCATCCACCCAGCGTTCTTCGCCTTTGCTCTTGATCAGTGCCTGCATGTTCATCAGCACCGAGATACTCGGCAGTTGACCGGCGGGGTCTGCGTGTGCGATGGCGCCACCGAACGTGCCGCGGCGTCGGATCTGCGGGTGGGCAATGTATTTGGATACTTCGATAAGCAATGGAAAGCGTTTGATCACTTCCGCGCTGTGCTCAACATCAAAAACACGCGTCATCGTGCCGATCGCCAGCCCGCCATCCTCGGTTGGTTTAACGTAGGAGAGTTCGGGTACATTATTTAAGTCCACCAGCGCGCTTGGTCTTGCCATGCGAAAGTTCATTGCGGCGATCAGGCTTTGACCGCCAGCGAGAACTTTTCCATCGTAGCCAAGTTCCGCCAGTGTATCCAGCGCTTCATCAACGCTGGAAGGTGCATAATAATCAAAATTTACTGGCTTCATTAATTACTACCTCCTGTTTGTTTGAGGGTGTTGAATCCTGGGTTTTCGCTTTGTCGAATTTTACAGGAAAAAACCATGGTGTAAATGATGCAAAAAACCTTCAGGGGAGAATTTCCCCTGAAGGTTTCGAAATCACATCAATTTACTCTTTGAATGCAACGAAGCGTCCCCACATGGATTCAGCCTCCATGGCTTTCTGCAGGTAGCAACCGATGTAGTATCGGCCGCTCTTGGCAGTGGCAAGATCGCCCGCCAGGTTTTCGGCGTGCACAATTGTGTGCGGGAAGAGATTCAGGTGCATATCCTGGTAGAAATCCTTGAGTGGATAGAGCTGATCCCAATCCTTGCCGAAGTCCTTGATCAATTTGGCATTGGCTTCAGCGAAGGTCTTGGGGTGCCAGATGCGCATGATCGTGTTCATTGGATGGTCGGCGGAAACGGCGTCCACACCGATCCATTTGATCTTCATCTTGATCGCCCAGCGGGAGAAGTCAGGTGAGGGACCCGGGTGCTTGACCATGTAGCGGAACTCATCGGATTCCTTGCTGTTCCATCCGAATTTGTTCCAGCCGGTTTTGATGATCAGGATATCGCCCTCGCGTACTTCGACCTTGCTCATGATCATCTCGGGGGTATACACACTGGAATCGCTGACTAAATCTGAGATGTCGGCAATTACACCGGGGCCAACCCAATCAGTGAGAGGAACTTCGCCAATAGAGCGGCCGTTCGGGAAGAAGTGCTTCTCGCCGTCCATGTGGGTGCCCAAGTGAATGGATGCGTTGCAGGTGGAGCCGTTGCGGCCCATGCCGAAGTACTGACCACCCACACGCTTGGTGTAGGTGACGGTCAACGGAACATAGTTCAACCACTGCGGGGTCTGAACGCTGAACGGCACGGTCATGTCGATCATTTCGGATTTCTTCATGACAGCGAAGAATTCGTCTTCTGCCATACCCTTGGGTGCGGTCCAGGCGAAGACGCGGCTCCACGCGGTCTCGACTTCCATGAAGGGGATCGGCATGATGCTGATCCAGGCGCGCTTGTTCTTTAGTTTGTCGATGTCGCCCACAATCGCTTCAGTCAGCACCAGGTGCTTCTTGGGCATGTCGATGTGGGTGAGTTTGTAGTATTCGCCCTGCGGGAAGGTTTCGTCCCAGGTTTTGCCGGTCTCTGCCTTCAGTTTGGCTTCGGCCAGCTTGAAGTGGTCTTCGTGCCAGCGGCGGATGGGGGTGTTCATGGGGTGCTCGGCGGAACCGCAGTCCACACCGACAACCTTGAGTTCCATATCTAGCGCCCACTTGTAGAAGTCCATGGAAGGACCGGGATGGCGGACGAGGAAGCCGAATTCCATACCTTCAACACCACCCTGCGCGCCTTCGTTATGCACCGCAGGCTGATCCCAAGAGTACTTGTGAAAGCCGGTATTGACGATGAGGATGTCGCCCTTCTTGACCTCAACCTTGCTGAGGATCATTTCAGGGGTATAGATGCTGTAATCCGACACGAGGTCGGAAATATCAGCCACCACACCCGGACCGCACAGGTCGGTCAGGGGGATGTCAGCGATGGCGCGGCCGCCGGAATGGAAGGCGCGCTCGCCCACCAGGTGAGTACCCACGGTGTTGCTCCAGTTCAGGATCTGCCCGTTGGCGCCCTGTCCGCCGCCGTACGCACCGGTAACACGCTTGAAGAAGTGCACTTCCAAGGATTTCTCATGCGGATGCGGGGGGGTGAAGATGCTGCATTTCTGGGTCAGATCGTACAGCGGAGCTTCACTAAGCATTTTGATAAAATCTTCTCGATTCATAGTTTCTCCCTTTCTAAGGTATATGGATTTAGTTGTAACCGTACTTATCAGCGAAGGCATAAACGGCGTCTTCGAAGCATTTCATTGGAGCGGAAACCACACCGGCGCCAACCTGTCCGACACCTGCATCCTTGTGCGCCACACCGGTGTTCACGCGCGGGGCGATCTGTTTTTCGACAACCTTGCGGATGTCCACGCCAGTTGGGGTGCCGCGGAAATCAAGGAATGGAATGGTGAACTGCTTGTGCTCGGCTTCAGTGATCTCGTACATATCAAGTGTGGTATTGATGGCATCCTTGGGCTCGCCGCCGATGAAGGTAACGAGGGCAGGTGCGGTAGCCATGGCGAAACCGCCGATACCGGCTGTTTCGGTGATCACACTATCACCAATATCCGGGCAGGCATCCTTTTCGGAGAAGCCGGGGAAGTAGAGTGATTTGACCATTGGGGCGGGAGCGATGAACCACTGGTCACCCAGGCCGCTCACACGAATACCCCAATCAGTACCGTTGCGTGCCATTACGGTAACGATTGTGCTGCCTTCCACATTGTGGCCTGCGTAAGTCATGGTCTTGCAGCCAGCCATCACTGGATTGAGGATGCTCAGTGCGTTCTCACC
>DIWL01000029.1:86661-91215 GCA_002428455.1 Anaerolineaceae bacterium UBA6107
GCTTTAATGGTAGGGCCAAGGACAGATTCCATCCAGCGTAATTTGGCGATTACATCATCACTGTAAGCGCCCATGCGCAATACTTTACCGCGGCCTTCATTGAGATTTCCGAAGCACGTGATGTTGTGGGTTTGGTTTTCTACAACGTAAACAAGTTGGGACGGTGTGATCACACCAGCCATTGGTCCGGTGGCCATGTGGTCGTGGCAGGGAGAGAATTCAATTTTCCCCGCTTTGAGCATTTTTTCTGCTTCTTCGGCATTTTTGGCTTTCCCTTCGAAGAGCAAGCCTCCTATCATTGCACCTTTAATCGGACCTGACATTCTTTCCCAGGTGACGGGAGGGCCGGCGTGAAGAAACATGTTTTCGTGCATGCCGGGTACTACTTCGATTGCCTTGGCCATTGTGGTCGCCACAGGCCGGGCTTCCATAAAACGTTCGACTACGTATGCATTTGCTTTTTCAATATCAACCATGTGATTCCTCCAGGTTATAAGTTTGGGTTATTCAGCTTATTTTCTGCGTGGTTTCATTTTCTGCAGGATGTCGATCAACTTTTCGTTGCCACCGGCAGGCGGTTTCCAATCAACCTGCACATACGGGGCACCCTGGTCTTTTAAGTTTTCAGAGAAGGATTCCAGACCAACATTGATGGCAGCCAGCGGTTTCTTCAACCCTTCCAGGTCAACCGGTTTTCCAACTGTTTTTGCTTTGGGTTCATCGCGTTCAGCGAGGGCACGCAGGGTGCGGCCAACATAGCGGCAGATGACCTCGTTGCTGGTGTCCACCATGGCTCCAGCGGCTTTCAACTGGGCGATCTGGTTGTTCAGGTTCTGCGGGTCTTCATCGGTACCGCAGGCAACGCAAACAACTTCCAGGTGGCGTCCGTCTTTTTTAGCATCGGCAATACATTTGGCGATCGCCGGGGCGATCTCGCTGGCGGGATCGGGATGTGAGCCGTAGCCGATCACCACATCCAAAAAGATGACCGCAACCTCAGGATCCTTGGCTTCTTCATATAATCTGCGGATGCGCAGTTCGTTATCCATCATCGGGTGTAAACGGCCGACTGTGAATTCGTCTTCGCCGAGGTCAACGATACAATGTTCCTGGCTGACGAAGGCATCGGGCAGTTGGAATTCCTTGTTGATTGGGGAATTGGCCAGCACGCGGGGCACGTAACCGTAGAGGATGTGCTGGGCTTCATAAGCGAGAGTACCGCCGGAGAACAAACCGCGCAGGTATTTCTGCTGGGGAGTGAATTTTTCAATCGGTAGATCAGCATCGCCGGTCAGTTTGGGGGGATTGTTTGCCAATTCAACAGCCAGCCTGGCCGCGTCATCCAAACCAGTGGCGAAGAAAAGATTACCATCGCGCAGGGTGGTAACCGGGCGGGCAATGAAGTTCACCACAACCGGTTTTCCGGCTTTGCGTGCAACCTTCAATACCTCTTCCGCTACCTTGGGTGAGGGCGGTTTGGAGGTGAGAACGATCACCTTCGTGTCAGGGTCGCGGGTCAGCACATCAAGCGCCATCAGGAAAGTGATCGCGCCGACTTCGGCTTTCAGATCACGTCCGCCGGTGCCGATACCGAATGTGATGCCGCTGCCAAGTTGATGAATGCGAGTGGAAACCTGCTGCAGGCCGGTTCCAGCCGCAGCCACGATACCGATCGGTCCTTTGCGGATCTTGTTGGCGAAAGCCAGTCCGTAGCCATCAACCATGGCGGTACCGCAGTCCGGTCCCATTACCAGCAGGCCGTATTCGCGGGCTTCTTTCTTTAACGCGATTTCATTATCAAGTGATACGTTGTCACTGAAAAGGTGTACGTGTTTGCCAAGGCGCAGCGCTTCACGGGTCACGGCGGTCGCATAGCGGCCAGCAACCGAAATGATCACCCATTCCGCATCCGGTAAAGCATCGACAGCGCTTTCAAGGCTGCGCGGTTGATAAGCCTGGTCACTTGAAGCCTTACGGGCGGCCAGTAGTCCTTCCACTTTCTCGAGGGCTTCAAGGGCTGCTTTTTCGTTTTCCGCTTTAACGACGATCGCCAGATCGTCCGGCTTGGTGGCTCTTACTTCGGGGGTATCCAGTCCAATATGGGCGAGCAGTTCCTTGTTGGAGTCTGTTCCCATAACCACACCGGCATCGAGAATGCCGGGCAACTCGGCCAGAGAACGCTGCAAAGACATCAGCTTGGCCGAGTCGTAATACACACCACTACGGATTTCAGTTTTTAATGTTGCCATTATTACTCCTGAGAAGTGAGATATTTGGGGAAAGAGGTTCGCGGTTCCCGCTGCCGATGATCCAGGGGTGCGGTTCGCGTCAATCCCGATGTTGATAAGGTGCGTCCGGTTGGTTGTTGATCGATTTCGTGGATAGGATCCAGCAGGTCAGTAATCCGCTTAAGACCAACTACCACTATTCACTATATCACGAACAAATCTTGTCAGTCAACTAACCTTAATCGAAAAAACTACTGACAAATTGCATGCTTTAATCATAAAAAACCTCCTCTAATGTCTTAATTCTTAGAGGAGGTTTTAGATTCATGGGTTGATTCTTACAGGTCAACAGTCTCGGGAACGCGGAAGTTCTCATTGGCTTTGCGAACTTCGTCGGTCACGTTGAAGTTCATGTCCTGTCCGATGACTTCCTTGATGTAATTCTTGACACGAGCCTGCCACATGTCCTGGGTCAGGTAGAAGATCTTGGCGCCTCCCAGCTCGTGCTGGTACTGAGGCCACGGTTTGGTGGGCTGTGCCATTGAAAGGCCGGCCATGCGCCATCCGTTGTAGCTCTCGAAGGTTGACCACCATTCCTGCACCTTAAGGAGTTCCATCGCGTAGTAGGTCTTGACGTAGTACATCGGCCAGCCCAGGCGGGCGCGGCGGGAGAAGGTGAGAGTGTGCAGGCTTACAGCCACGTCTTTATCCCAGGCGCGGCCATTGGCGAATCCAAGCCATTCGCCATCGACGAGGCCGACCATGGTGAAAGCGTCTTTTAGGCGTTTGCGGCGCAGGGCGAGTACCTCACCGTAGCAGCGCACACCAACGATATCGTAGAAGTCTTTGTCGACTTTCATCACTTTTTCGAGATAACCAAGCATGGGATCGATGTCGCTATCCTGGATACCGCGGATGTAAACAATACGGCCGTCTTTCAAGGTGATCTGTGCCTCAGGAATGGCAGGCATGTCCATCGCGGGTCCCTGGAGGATACCCTCGATTTCGCGTACGTCGATCTTCATCTCTTCGGTTGATACTGGAGTCGGGAGTTCAATTTTCATTTTGCATCCTTTTCGTGTTATTTTTAATCGTAATTTGAGTATAGCATCCTGACTATCTTCCGTCAATTGACGCCGAATGGATTAAGACGAAATCAGTCAGGAATGAGTATTTTAGTCACACTCATAGAGTCTTCCATGTGTGATCCGGTTGGAGTAATAACCGGCGAAAAGTTGTGATAAAAATAAAGGGTCACCAATTCTCGATAACCAACCAACTTTCAGGAGGCGCAATGTCAGACGATATTCAAATGATCACCATTTTCTTCAGGCACGACCAGTCAAAAAATCTGGATGAGATCCAGGCTTACCTGCGCGAAAGCGGTTTCTGGCGTGAATTTCCTCCGGAAGGCATCGAGATCGTCTCATGGCAGGTGATGATGGGCATCGGTCACGTGGTGACCATAAAGGTTCCCGCGTCCCGCTTGCGCGAGGTGAATATCGTGATCGAAAAACGTGCCTGGCATGCGTTCCGGACAGAAGTTTATCCCACCTACGATTTTTTGCCTTTTTATCAGCAATTCCACACGGAAGCTTTGAAATAGTCTTTCTCCCCACAATCAAAAACCACCCGTTGAGTTGACGGGTGGTTTTTAGTTCCATCAAAGTATTTCTTCTATTTTCCGTACTTAGCGAAGTGCGGAGCAAACAGGTCATCGGGGTTGGGAATGCTCAGGGGGATGGGGTAGGAGACCCAGGTCACATTCATCATGTGTTTGACGGTGATGTTCTCGGTCGTGATATTGCCGCCCCAGGTTCCGCAGCCAAGCGACATGGTAAATGCCATACCATTTTCCCAGTCACCGCTGTTACCCACCGATTGCGCCTGCCGGACCATCATGCGGCTCACCTTGGCTTTGTGCGCCAGTTCCATGATGTGGTCTTCATTNNCCGCAGGAATGACCGTAACCGCTGAAGGCGGTGATGTCGATCACCATCTGAACAGCATCGCTGAATTCCTTGTACTTCCACAGAGTGACAATTGGGGAGAGTTTTTCTGCCGAGTACATATCTTCCGGGCCGATCGCTTCACCCAACACCATCATGAACTTGGTTCCTTCGGGTACCACGATTCCAGCTTCCCCGGCNNAGCTTGCCGTTCAGGTGATGACCATCCGGCCACATCGCTGCTTTGAGCCTGGCGCGGTCTTCGCCCGTTACCAGGTAGCCGCCGGTTTTCTTCAGTTCCTCCAGCAGCGTATCGAAGATCCCTTCCTGGATGATGATATTGTTTTCGGCCGAGCAGGAGGTGGCGTTGTCGAAGA
>DIWL01000054.1 GCA_002428455.1 Anaerolineaceae bacterium UBA6107
TATTCACTATGACTGACTACTAGGTGTCATCCTGCTTATTCTGGGTTGGGTGGGAATAGTTGGTGGAACCTTTGGTCTGATCTTAAAAATAGTCGGGTTCATTCCGTTGATAACCGGCCTGATCGGATTTTGCCCATTGTATGCCTTATTAAAGACGAAAACTAACTGATCCTGAAAAAGAGCAGGGAGAAAAATCTCCCTGCTCTTTTTATTACAATCCCTCGAATAGATCGCGCTCCTTGCGGCGCGTGGGTGTGGGGTACGCCCGCATATACTGGTCACTGATGCCAAACAACTTTCGAAAGTAATCCAAAAATCCGACGGTTATGCGCATACCGCCCTGGCTGATGTGACACGCCACCGCCCGGTTCTTATTTTCAATGACCGTACGGTAATCCACTTTGGCATTGACCAGAAAGCGCGCTTCAGAAACCCGCACAAGGTCAATGTCGCCGTTCTTACCAAACCGGCGCGGATCCTTACCGGTCAGTTTCATGAGCCAGACGGTTGTGCGCAGAAATCCGCGCGGGAAAGTGTGATAATACAACTTGTCCGGTTGCCAGGCTGGCAGGTCATCTACGAACTGCGTCGGGTCACCGGCAGCGTAAAATGCCTGGACAGTCGCTTTATGGATGGCAATGTGATCAGGATGCATGTAACCACCAACCGGATCAAAGGTGATGACCACTTGCGGGTGCAGTAACCGGATGAAATGCACGACAGCCGCAGCTACTTCAGCAACATTCGTCGCAGCCAGCGCTTGCGGATGGTGGTTTTCAGGCGATCCTTCCATACCTGAATCCCGGTAATCTAGGAAATGCACGGCAGAAAGACCGAGATGCTGCGCGGCACAACGTAATTCATACTCCCGTAATTCCCCAATGGAGGTATACCCCTCCATCAACTCCGCAGAGACTTCGCCCACCTCCCCACGGGTGGCACAAACCAGGTGCACCTCAACACCCTGGCTAGCATAATATGCGAGAGTGCCACCTGTTCCAAAAGTTTCATCATCTGGGTGAGCCAATACAGCAAGCAGGACCTTTTTATTCATTTGTGTGTTTGATTAATCCTTTGTATGAGAGTCAAGTTGACCGCAAACCGGACAATCCGGTCGTTTATTAAGGCGGATGGTCTGCAGGGTCGCAGAAAGGCTATCAAATAGCAGCAGTTTGCCGATCAGTGGTTCGCCAATTCCCAGGATCAGTTTGAGGACTTCTGTTGCCTGCAGAAGACCAATCACACCGGGGACCGTATTCAGCAATCCGTGCAATTCCGGGTCGGCGAGCGCGCCATCCGGAGGCATCTCCGGAATCATACAACGCAGACATGGTCCACGACTGGCATCGAAAACTGACACCTGTCCTTCGAACTCAAATACTGCACCATAAACCAAAGGGATCGACATCTTTGCACAAGATTCATTAAGTAGGAAACGAGTTTCTATGTTATCCGTGCAGTCGATCACCAGCCAGTTACCTGAAATCACTTCATCCGAATTTTCCGGGGTAAGCCTGATCGGGAAAACCTCCACCTCGATATCCGGATTGAGTTCCAGTAATCTCTTCCTGGCAGATTCGACTTTTAGAGAATCCAGGCATGTAGTCGTGTGGATGATCTGCCGCGACAGGTTTGATAACGAAACGCGGTCATCATCAATAATCCGAATGTTACCGACTCCAGCCCCAGCGAGGTAAAGCAGTACTGGCGAGCCCAACCCGCCAGCCCCAACGACCAGGACGGAGGCAGCTTTCAATCTTTCCTGACCTTCACTGCCCACCTGGAGAAGTTGAAGGTGCTTTTTGTAACGCAGTTTTTCATTCTGGTTCATGGTCATAAGGATTATTGTAAATGAATTCTGGAAAAAATACCTATTCCGTTGTCTTTTTGAAATATTTCTTGATGTACAATAAAAATATGCAAGTAATCCTCACCCACGAACAAGCTGATTTCGATGCGCTGGCATCTTTGTTTTGCGCACACATTCTCAATGAGAAAGCAATTCCAGTGTTGCCGAACCGTGTCAACCGCAACGTGCGAAATTTTCTCAACCTTTACGGAGCTGATCTGCCTTTCTCAGAAGTTCGCGACCTAGCCAGTTCATTTATTCATCAAATAACCCTGGTCGATACACAATCACTGGTCACACTCAAAGGGGTAAACTCGAAAACCCGCGTGAATGTGATCGATCACCATGAAAAACGGGCAGACCTGCCGCAGGACTGGCAGGTGAGCCTCGAACGGGTCGGTGCCACGACCACCATCCTGGTCGACTTACTGCGTGAAACCAGCCATCCGCTTACTACCATGGAAGCCACACTACTATTACTGGGAATCTACGAAGATACCGGTTCATTGACATACGCTTCAACCACGGTCAGGGATGTGAAAGCAGTTGCCTATCTACTGGAAAGAGGAGCCAGCCTGCGCATCGCGGTGGATTACCTCAATCCGTCGCTTTCAGAAAACCAAAAGAAACTCGCTGATCACCTGTTGGACAACGCAAAGTCTTACCCGATCCATGGCAAGAACATCATCGTCTCCTGCGCAGATGCCCAGGACATGCAGGAAGAAGTCTCCAGCATCGCACATAAATTGCGCGACCTTCTCGACCCGGATGCACTTTTCCTGTTTGTCCACACCATGGAAGGAATCCGACTGGTTGCCCGTTCGACTTCCGACCAGGTGGATGTCTCCCACATTGCGCGAATATTTGGCGGCGGTGGTCACAATCGCGCCGCGGCGGCTCTGATCCAATCAAAGACCTCCGCAGACAAACCAGTTAGCATGGAAAAGCTTACCGATCAGGTCCTCATGGAATTGCGCAAGACCATAAAACCACCCCTGACCATCAGCAAGATCATGTCCCGCAGACCGCATCTTATCACTCCCGACACATCCCTGGAGGATGCCAACCGGCTGATGCAGCGCTATGGATATGAAGGCTACCCGGTGGTTGAGAATGGGACTGTCGTCGGTTTGTTGACCCGTCGGGCCGTTGACCGGGCGATTCACCACAGGCTGAACTTGAACGCGGGCAGCCTGATGGAAGCGGGTGATCACAGCCTGAAAAGTACCGACACGATCGATCAACTACAGCAATTAATGGCAGCTACCGGCTGGGGTCAGATCCCCGTGCTCGATCCTGAAAACAGGAAAATTATCGGCATTGTTACCCGGACAGATCTTTTAAAAACTTTGCCGGGTCACAATGGCGCGATCCCGGGACAGCAGAATTATGCAGAGCTGCTTGAGAAGTCTCTTCCCCCTTGCCGGCTAGCACTGCTGAAGTTGATCGCACAACATTCTGGACAGGAACAACGGTCGATCTATGTCGTAGGCGGATTTGTGCGTGATCTGCTATTGGAACGCCCCTCATTGGACTTTGACATAGTCGTTGAAGGTGATGCATCAAGATTTGCCCTTGAACTGGCTGAAAAATTTGGCGGCCGTGTGATCACGCATAGACGGTTTAGTACAGCCAAATGGCAGATCAAAAACATCCGTGCGAACCTGTTGGCCAGCATGGGATGCAGCGACCTGAAGGAACTTGATCTGCCTGATGCGCTGGACTTTATCAGCGCACGCACTGAATTCTATGACCATCCTACAGCGTTACCAACCGTTGAACGTTCAAGCATCAAACTGGATTTGCACCGGCGTGATTTTACCATCAATACCCTCGCGCTCCGCCTGGATGGGCACCATTACGGCGAATTGTATGATTACTGGGGCGGTTTGGCTGACCTTGAAAAAAAGCTTGTGCGGGTACTACATTCTTTATCTTTTGTGGATGATCCCACCCGCCTGCTGCGGGCGGTGCGTTTTGAGCAGCGTTTTCAATTCCAAATCGAGAAACGCACCCTGCAATTGATGGGAGAAGCCCGGGAATTACTGCACCAGTTGAGTGGTGAGCGCATCCACCATGAGTTCGACCTGATTTTCAATGAATCAGCCCTCTTCGATATTTTGCGCCGGCTAAGCGAGCTGGACCTGTTGCCACAAATTCATCCAAAATTGACCTGGGATGAATCCTATCGAACGGCATTTTTAGAGGCCATTAACTATACGCATAATTCCGCCTGGGATCTATCAGTGAATGTTGGTGCCACACCAATACAGCACACATTACTTTACCTGGTGTGGTTGGCTCAACTTGATGATGCTGCAGGCTGCGATGTAGGCCGACGATTGCGCCTTTCCAAACCGATCCTTGAAACGCTGGAAAATATTTCGACGCTGGTCAATACAATGCAAGACTGGAAGAACCTGCCCCCAAGTCAATTTACCCGTAAACTAGAAAAAATTCCTGTTTACGGAGTATACGCGCTCCATTGTATAACCACTGATGAGATGCTAAAACGGAACCTGGAAAAATTTGCGATAAGCTGGCGGTTTGTTTCACCCATGGTAAACGGCAATGACCTGCGAGAGCGTGGGATCCCACCCGGTCCTCATTACGCCTCCATTCTAACTGAGATCCGCAGTGCATGGCTGGATGGTCAAGTATCCTCTGCTGCAGAGGAAAAATCGCTATTAGATTCACTTGTTAAGGAATTCAATGACCGGAAAGATCACTGATTACACCCCGGTTTCGGAGATCAGCAGGATCATCATTCGAAAGATGACCTCTGAAGATCTGCCACAGCTTGAGTGGGATGGTGAATACACTCACTTCCGCAATGTTTACAAGGCGGTGTACAAGCGCATCACCCATGGTACGGCTGAAGCCTGGGTGGCGGAAGCACCTTCGGCAGAAATTATAGGCCAGGTTTTTTTACAGCTTGAAAGCGATCGTGCAGAACTGGCTGATGGTTGGAACCGCGCTTATCTGTATTCATTTCGCATCAAACCTGCCTATCGTAACCGAGGACTGGGAACTAGAATGTTGGAGATTCTGGAGAATTATCTTATTGGCAAGCACTTCAACAGACTGACCCTGAATGTAGCGCGCGACAACCCCGATGCGATCAGGTTATATAAACGACTGGGTTTTCAAATCGTTGCTGAGGAACCAGGTGTCTGGTCTTACATCGACCACACAGGAAAATGGCAGACAGTCGAGGAACCATCCTGGCGCATGGAAAAGCAGATCAGAACTAACAGTCATTAATCTTCTCCCTCCACGCAGATATCTGTTATCCCTTTGACATCCTTCAACTCATCGAACTTTAACCGATTCAAAATCTCCTGTTTGCCTGAATCCTTTGCGTAAATCAGGACTTTCCTCTGTGCTTCCATCTGCAAAGGAATGATCGCGATCTTCCTGACCTGGTGATCCACAAACTCAATTCGGATCAATGCTGTCCGCATGGCATCCGGCAGCATCCATTGATCTGAAAGCAGGTTCCCCAGGCTGTATATGACGAGAGCACGGTCACCATCTATATTTGAAGTCATCCAATCCATACGCTGCAGGACATGCGGGTGATGCCCCCACACCAGGTCGGCACCCGCATCAACGAGTTCCTGCGCCAATTTTTCTTGATCCCGTGATGGACCCGCTTGGTATTCATTTCCCCAGTGAATAGAGACCACCACCAGATCACTCTGCTGCCGGGCAATTGACAAATCAGCTATGTCTGATGCAATGTTGTATTCACCCGAGTAGTCATTTATGTTCAGAATAGCCACTGTTTGTTCACCTACGGGAACGTACAGCATACCCTGCGTTTCATCCAGAGCCTGGATACCGGCTTTTTCCACCGTGTTTCTTGTGTTGAAAGTGTTCGAAGGAGTGCAATCACTTGCATGGTTGTTGGCAGTCGTCACCACATCCACACCTGCCTGCTGTAATATCGCAACCATACTTTCACCAGCACACAGGTTCATATCCAGATCACCGGAATCATAATCTTGATCAATGGACCCAAATGGTGATTCCAGGTTTACTGAAAATAGATCAGACTCTGCCTCAGACAGGTATTGCGATAATTCCCCCCATGGTGAAGCAATAGTGAATATCGGCTCACCACCTCGCGCGAGCATCACATCCCCGCCAAGCAACAACCACGAAGTCTGTTGCTCAGGTGAGCATGCAGTGATGACAAGGAGCGCTGTTGCCAGCGCTCCGATTTTCAACACCCAACGATGTCTCATGGCACGATGAACGATGAAGTCCATTCCGGTGCGGCAGGTGCGTCACCGCTTTCGAGCATGGTTCGCCAAGCCTCGTCGGTCAAGCGATTATGCGGTTCGACAGTAAATTCGTAATATGTGTAAACTGCCCCGACAGCCACCTGGTATGGAGCATTTGGAAGGACCACAAAGATCTTCGTCGGATACCCCACCCCTTCCTCCAACACCCGGCCAATCCCGGTAGCCACGTCTGCTACAACCGCTGATTTTTGATCCTCAAGATATCCTCTACCCTCATAGGAATCCGCAGGGTCTGCAGCGGCGATGGTCATCGATTCCAGCCACCCGCCGAAGTATTGGATGCGCCAGTATTCTTCTTCCGTCAGAGTCTCCCCATTCAATTCCTTCTGGGCAATGTCGAGGAGAAATACCAGTTCCTCGATCAGGTTGTCTAGGTTCCCCTTCGTCACATCATCCAATATCGCACGGCTTTCCAATCCGTCACGGGTCATCTCAGCCAAGGCAAGCAACCTGGCATAGGCTTCTGGGTTGGGCTCCACATATCCTCTTGGAGGTTGTTCATCCGGTCCGCCGCCCATCTCCGCCATCACCTGCTTGGCATACAGGATCGTGTCATGTTTTAACTCTGTCCATGAACTGAGCGCAGTCTGCATGTCCTTGCGCAGCCAGGCCTGGGTTTGCATGAAAGCCGGATACTGATCCCCCTTTGGCTGGAAGATAGGCTGCAGCGCGTACAACCACGACCAATAGAGATTCTGTGTCCAGGAGTCCAGTCCAAAACCGGCAACTTCCTGTTTCACCTTTTCCAATTGCGAATCGTAGTTCACGTATTCGGTCTCGCCCATTTCTTTCAAGAGCGAATAAGCTTCTTCAGATCCTTGCGCGGCCAGGAAATCGAGGCTCTTTGGCAGGTCACGCGGGTTTTCCAGTGTACCGACCTTGCGCCACATTAATTCACCAAAAACATACGCGTCAAGGGTGAATCGCTGTCCCATGAAGCGGAAACCCTGGGTAGCCTCATCCCGGTCCTGCCAGATATACACCCACATTGAGTTGATCTGTGGTGGCGGTAGTTGCTTGGCAGCTTCCTTGAATACCGCTGCCAGTTGTGGGTCTGCAAACGATTCGAGGTTCGGAGACTCTCCAAACACCTCGTCAGACAATTTCCCGTATTCATAAATTGAGAGATCGTCTGCCTTACCGACGATAAACACGGTTGGATCATAAATGTTCTGCCAGAGCTCAAGCGCTGACCGGCCGGAGCTGGTTTTAGCATTGCGCATGGCTTGCACAACCAGCAATGCCCGTTGGGTTTCGATCGAATCTTTCAACCGGAAAGTCATCCGGCCATACCACATCATAGCCTTGAAGTAGGTTTTCAAAGCCTCGTCACGTGTGTAATGACCGCGCGGAATATACTGCGAATAATCTTCGAGCAGAAGATCATCGCTTGCCTCACCACCGGTATCCCAGATGGGTGAAGTATTAAACCCGCCCCCACCTTCAATTAATTCCACTTCACGACTCGCCAGTTCCAAAGCCTTATCCGGCACATTACCGGACAAGCCAAGAATCTTAGCCGGTACAGTAAAATAAGCTACATTCCGGATGGCAGCTGTTTCCATCTCGGTACCGATTAACTCTTGATATTGCTGCAATGACTCATCCAGCATGGCGGTGGTCAACTCCTTCAACAGGTCCATGAACGAAGTGCGTTCAAGATCGCGCAGCATTTTGTCGAAGACCAGGTGGTAAACATGGAAGACAGAATCTGTGGTGATGAACACAGGTGTGGACTCATAGCGGATGGATTCATAAGCCTGGTAGAACTCCTGGTACATGCGGCTGGGATCATAATCTGGTGGTGTCACCACAAAACCATTGTTCAATAATGCATCAAGTTGTGCGGAGGAAAACTCAATCTCCTCCAACCCTGTCACCTGGTCGGCTCGCAATGGAAGGCTATACCCGCCAGTGTATTGTGCCGGCATGGCATAACTACGCGTCTTGTACTCCGCAAAAGGCGCGGCATATAAATCCTCTCCGCTGATTTCCGGAACTTCCGGGATTTCAACAACCGGTTCATCAGTTCCTGGTATTGGTGTGCTTGCGACCGGTGGTTCGACACCTTCCGGTGTCGTCTGCGGTGATAGGTCGGTCGGACTACACGCAGACAACAACATCACGGTTACCATGATCAGCGTGAAAAATGTAAACAATCGCTTGTTTTTCATAATGCTCCTCCTTATTGAGCCAATAACAAAACATTTTTTCCGGATTGTGTTGCCAGTAGATAGGAAAAGGCTCCTGCCTGGCGTGCTGCAAGTGAAAATCCAAAACCGTTCCACCGCCAAACGACCAGTGATCCGGTTCTTTTTTTGTCGTTATAAGAATACTCGACCGCTGCCAGTTCCTGTCTTCCATCCCCGTCCAGGTCAGCGGCAACCAGCGAATGAATTGGCGCAGCCAGGGCAGATCCTGCCCAAAGTTCACGAAATGACTCATCTTCAATGTTGACCAGTATCAGGTGGCAACTGCGATCGTCCTTATCATGAAATGAATTGATCCTCCCGCCCGATGGCAGGAAGCGGTCCACCGGCCAGGGCTCGAATGGACGCCAGACCAGCAAAGCGAGTTCACGCGCATTGTCCAGGTTCAGGTCGGAGAAAAAGGCCTGCTCCACCTCCCAATCAGATGGGGATTGCCAAAGTGGTTCAACAGCGGGTAAATTACATGTCGAGACAATCACCCGTTGATCCGCAGTTTGTAGGCAAAGTTCCACTGACCCTTGATCCGTGCGCAATTCAGGGCTAACAGGCAAAACTTCATTGTAAGGCATGGGAGTTTTATTGCGATTCAACCCATCCTTTGTGAACGTCCAACCGCTCAACCGGATGGGTGAAATATTACTTAACGCCAATAAAATTAATAAGATTATTTGAAACACAATTAATGACGCGTTCATTCCGATCAAAGTTCCCATTAGCATTGTACATCGACTTTCAGGCATTGGTCGAAAAGACTACGCTTTATCATTATAGGGTGTGAGGCAGGTATTCTTTGACAGAAACCGTCTCGTCAAGTAGAATAATACGGTTTGAAACATCTCATTTAAACGAGAAGAGGGCCTCCTTAATGAAAGAGTATTCAACTGACAAAATCCGCAATGTAGTGCTGGCATCTCACTCCGGTGCTGGAAAAACCATCCTGTGTGAAGCCTTCCTGCATGCCACTAGCGCTACCACCCGTATGGGCAGAATTGAAGACGGAACGACTGTCTCAGATTTTGACGAAGAGGAAATTCGGCGAACGATCTCTTTATCCACTTCCGTCATCCCGGTGGAATATCGCGATAACAAGATCAATTTCCTCGACACACCCGGGTACACCGATTTTATTGGTGAAGTAATTTCCGCCATGCGCGTTGTGGACAGCGTGATCCTGATGGTAGAT
This sequence comes from Anaerolineaceae bacterium UBA6107, assembly GCA_002428455.1. Classification (GTDB taxonomy): domain Bacteria; phylum Chloroflexota; class Anaerolineae; order Anaerolineales; family Anaerolineaceae; genus UBA6107. The sequence continues at coordinate 9,553 of DIWL01000054.1, forward strand.
GCAGTGAACGGCCTGGAAGTCGGAACTGAAATCGCGATGGATTACTGCTCCAAGTTCAATTTACCGCGTGTCCTGGTCGTGAATAAGATGGATCGTGACAACGCGAATTTCCAGAAGGCGCTTAAATCAGTTGAAGATTTTTCAGATGTTCGTCTCATCCCGATCCAGTTACCGTGGGGAGAGAAGCATGATTTTAAAGGTGTGATCGACCTGATCACGATGAAAGCTTACAAAGCCCAGGGGAAAACCGCGGAAGAGATCCCGGCTGAATTCAAAGATGCCGCCGAAGAAGCACGCATGAAACTTGTTGAAGCAGCTGCTGAAGGTGATGACACCCTGCTGGAAAAATACCTGGATAGCGGCAGCCTCACTGAAGACGAGGTGGTCCGTGGTCTCAGAGAAGTTGTGAAATCCTGTGGTTTCATTCCCGTTTTAGTTTCCGCAGGTTCATTCGAAACCGGTGTCCTCAAACTCCTTGATGCCGTCATCGATATTCTGCCCTCACCTGCTGAGGGAAAGAAAACCATTGCCCACGGCAAGGATGGTGACGAGACATTGGAACCAAAGGATAACGCACCGCTCGCCATTTACGTATGGAAAACGACTGCGGATCCCTTCGTCGGCAAACAGACCTTCTTCCGCCTCTACTCCGGCACCATCAGCCCGGATGCCCGAGTCTGGAACCAGACCAAGGGTATCGAAGAACGTCTTGGATCAGTCAATATCCCGCGTGGAAAAGAGACCATGTCTGTAAAAGTTCTCCACGCTGGTGACATTTGCGTGGTACCGAAATTAACCGAAACATCAACCTCCAACACCCTGTGTGACAAGAACCACCCGCTCACACTGCCAATACCCGAATACCCCAAATCGCTGTTCCAGGTCGCACTCTTCCCCAAGACCCAGGCAGACTCCACAAAGATTACCTCCACCCTTACCCGCTTGTGTGAAGAGGATATGACCCTTTCATGGCATAACGAACCTTCCACTCTGCAGACCATTCTCCAGGGTATGGGTGATCAACACATCGATGTCGCCATCCGCCGGGCTGAAGCAAAATTCCAGGTTGGTGTCATTGTGCATGAACCCAAGGTTCCCTACCAGGAGACCATAACCAAGACCGCTTCTGCCATGTACCGGCATAAGAAACAGACTGGCGGATCCGGCCAGTTTGGCGAAGTTCACTTGAAAGTGCTACCGCTGACCGATAAAGATTTTGACTTTACCTGGGATGTTTTTGGCGGCGCAATCTCACAAAGCTACTCCTCATCGATCCAGAAAGGTATCCTGGCGGTGATGAAAGAAGGCGTAATTGCCGGCTACCCCGTTTCGGGTGTGCATGTCTCTGTTTTCGACGGCAAGGAACATCCCGTCGATTCAAAACCGGTTGCCTTTGAAATCGCCGGCCGTGAAGCCTTCAAACTGGCTGTCAGGGATGCCGCCCCTGTTCTAAGGGAACCGATCATGCTGGTTCGGATCACCGTACCGGAATCCGCCATGGGCGACATCATGGGTGACTTGAATACACGACGCGCCCGCATCCAGGGCATGGAGACATTAAAGGGACATTCCGTGGTGACCACTATGGTTCCGCTGGCAGAGATGCTTCGTTACACAACCACCCTGCGTTCGATGACCGGTGGACGTGGAGTGTTTGAAATGGAGTTTGACCACACTGAAGTTGTACCGGCTCACATTGCTCAGCCAGTGATTGATGCGCGGACCAAAGAACTCGAGAACAAGAAGGAAGAGTAATACCCTTCAACGATACATGGCTGGACGGTTTCTCCGTCCAGCTTTTTTTTACACAGAATCAAAACATGCTATGGTATTATTAGCCATTCAAGATCAAAATATTGAGCGCGAATTGACCGATCAAAATGCCTTCCTTGAAAAGACCTGGGACGCCATCCTCTCCCGTGATAAGGATGCGATCCAATGTGTCTATGATGCGCTGGATGGTGAAAGCCAGAAAGCTATCGTGGAACACCTGTATAAAATGGCTACTGAAGAAGGATGGCATCCGGAGCAAGTCAGATCGGCACAGATCGCCCTACGCTCGCTTGAACAATGAGACTGATGATGGATATTCAGCAATTAACTAACGAAATGAACCGTTTTGTGACCTCAAAAGGCTGGTATGAAGAGAACAGTCCTCGACCGCAGACCGCGCGCAACCTGGCCATTTCGCTAGCCCTCGAAGCTGCCGAAGTATTGGAGCATTACCAATGGAGAGAACAACCCAACTCCAACGAAGAATTACGCGGGGAACTGGCTGATGTTGCGCTGTATCTGCTCCAATTGGCCAGTGTGTCAGGGATCGATCTTGAAGCCGCCATATTGGAAAAACTCCAGCAAAATTACCACCGTACCTGGGATGAATCGACCACAAAGGAAGAGGGTATCTGATGAAGGTAGCCGTGTTTGGGGGAGCATCAGTGAAACCGGGTGAAAGCGCTTATGAAGACGCGGTTCGCCTGGGATCCATGCTCGGCAGCAGCGGGCATACCGTGCTTACCGGTGGATATATCGGGATCATGGAAGCGGCTTCGCGTGGTTGTAATGAAGCCGGGGGACATGTCATTGGTATGACCTGCAAAGATATCGAAGCCTGGCGCGGAGTGAAAGCAAATCCCTGGGTCAAGGAAGAGCACCAATTTGAAACACTGCGCGAAAGAATGTATGCGCTGATCGATACTTGTGAAGCTGCCGTGGTGATGCCGGGTGGTGTGGGTACATTGTGTGAATTAATGGTCATGTGGAATGAGATGATCATCGCCAGCCGGACACCACGTCTGCTGATCGTTGTTGGGAATGAATGGAACGCTGTTTTATCGCAGTTTATCGCATCCATGGGTAAATATATCGGGCAGAAAGATCACGAACTTTTCCAGATCGTTCCAAACGTGGATGATGCTTTTGAAAAGATCTCATCGGACAATGATCCGAATAAATTATCTGGCAGGAAGTGAAGATGAGCAACGAAAAATTAACATCGCGAAGTGAAAATTATTCTGAGTGGTACAACCAGGTCATCCAACGAGCTGAAATGGCCGATTACGCACCGGTGCGCGGTTGCATGGTCGTGCGACCCTATGGCTGGGCGTTGTGGGAAAACATTCAGCAATCTCTTGATGGCAGGTTTAAAGCCACTGGTCATGTGAACGCAGCTTTTCCGCTATTTATACCCATGTCTTTCCTGGAAAAAGAAAAGGAACATGTGGAGGGCTTCTCACCGGAATTGGCTGTAGTGACCATCGGCGGAGGGGAAAAACTGGAAGAACCGCTGGTTGTGCGTCCTACATCAGAGACTATCATCGGGCATATGTACTCGAAATGGATCAAATCTTACCGCGACCTGCCGCTGCTCATCAACCAGTGGGCGAACGTGGTCCGTTGGGAAATGCGCACCCGCCTTTTCCTGCGCACATTGGAATTCTACTGGCAGGAAGGCCACACCGCGCATG
>DIWL01000008.1 GCA_002428455.1 Anaerolineaceae bacterium UBA6107
AAAGTTTATCTCTCCGGGTTTAACACTTCGGATGATCTCCTGGTTACCGGGGCCTTCGGATGTTATTTGGATTTCGAAAAGGTCGGCACCACAATTCAGGAAAAGGTCAACTCCGGACAATGGTCTGTAGTGGACGGCTATTATCACCTCACGCGAGAGGAGATCAGGATGGCTGAATTATCGCCGCAATTGGAGGTGAAACACTCATTTGCCTTGGGGAATCCGCTCACCCAGTCGATTGGACCGCGTTACCGTCAGTGGGGATTGCTGGAAGATTGGGGTTTCTGGTCAGTTGGTCATGTTTCCACGCTACAACTTCCCTGCCCGGAAGATGCAGCACAGGCAAATCCTCCGCTTTACATTGAACTGGAGTTGGAACCTTTCATCTTTGGTGAACACACTGAAGTCCACGCGTCTATCAAATTGGATGGACAGGCCGCTTGGTCCGGCACCCTGACCGCTCCGCAGGTCATCCTCTTACCTGTGCCGCCGGATGGCTGTGAGAAAGGCGATATATTGACTATGCGCATAAATGTGAGCAATCCCGCCTCCCGCGCTGAACTCGGCATCAGCGGGGATATGCGTCAATTGGGCGTGGGTCTGCGGCGCATGCGCTACACCAGGCGTTGAGCTATCCCATTGAAACGTTTCAATTCCGGGCTTTCTTACTGCCCGGGCATGCGGTAATCAACCTTGATGCTCAGGGCTTTATCTAGCTCTTCCGGGGTGAGCAGGGTCACCGTCTTCATTAAGAAGGATTCGCTGACATTGCCGGTTAATGTAAACGCGGTCGCGTTGACGTTATCGGGCAGACTGACGATGACATAAAAGTCGTTCTCCCCAAATGAGAAATAGAAGGATTCAAGGCTTCCGCCCATGCTTTCTGCTGCCATGCGCACCGCTTCGGCGCGCCTGGTTCCTCCTTCAGCCAGCAACCCTTTGTATCCCTCCGGTGTGTACGCGCCGTAGAACATGTACTTTTGCATCTAACACCTCCATGCAGGCTCAATTGCGGCGGTGCTCTCTGCGTTGTTTTACCCCTCACATTCATTATACAGACCTACAGAGAACTTGAATCAACTAATTTTTATTTATTGAGCGTCTGACAGATCTACAATTGAAGAGGTGAATTGCACCATGAAAATATCAGGGTTTTTATCAATGGTCAGAGCGAGTTGACTTTTTCCGCCTCCCCTCCTACACTTAATCCATGCTCGCCAAAGTAAACGCCTGCGCTGTCATCGGCTTGGAAGGGGTCATTGTAGATGTCGAGGTGGATCTCACTCCCGGCATCAAGCCCCCCATCATCATTGTCGGCCTGCCCGATGTCTCGGTGCAGGAAAGCCGCGAGCGCGTGCAATCCGCCATTCGTAACACCGGACTGGAATATCCGCGCAAGCGCGTGCGCGTCAATCTTGCCCCCGCCACGGTGCGCAAGGAGGGCTCCGCTTACGACCTCCCCATCGCGCTCGGCATCCTCATTGCCAACCGCCAGCTTCCTCCCGCCTGCCTGCAGGATGCCCTGGTCATGGGTGAACTCTCACTGGATGGCAGCGTGCGTCACATCCGCGGGGTGTTGCCCATGGCAGCCGTGGCGCGCAATGAAGGCGTCAAACGCGTTTACGTCCCCGCCGAAGATGCCCCTGAAGCAGCCATCTTCCCCGATCTCGAGGTGATCCCGGTCAATTCCCTTGCCGAGCTTTATCAACACCTCGTTGGTCAGGTGATCATTTCCCCGCAGCCGCCCCTTGTAGCGGAGCAGGTGGAAGTGCAGGTCTTGACAGATTTTCGCGAGATCAAGGGTCAGGAGCACGTTAAACGCGCCCTGGAGGTCGCTGCAGCCGGTGCGCACAACTTGATGATGATTGGACCACCCGGAGCCGGAAAAACGCTCATGGCCCGTGCCTTGCCCTCCATCCTGCCTTCCATGAGCATCGAGGAATCCCTCGATGTTACCCGCATCTATTCTGTGGCAGATGCGCTGCCCTCCGGCATGCCGCTGATTCGCAGCCGGCCTTTTCGCGCCCCGCACCACACCATCAGCCATGCCGGCCTGGTAGGCGGCGGCAACTGGCCGCACCCGGGTGAGATCTCGCTGGCACACCGCGGTGTGCTCTTCCTCGATGAATTTCCCGAGTTCGGCAGCCGCACCCTTGAAGTGCTGCGCCAGCCGCTGGAGGACAAGATCATCACCATTAGCCGTGCCCAGGGCACGCTCACCTTTCCCGCCAATTTCCAGTTGGTCGCCGCAATGAATCCCTGCCCGTGCGGATATTACGGCGACCCCACGCGTGCCTGCACCTGCGCCCCGGGCATCGTCACCAAATATCAGCGTCGCATCTCCGGTCCGCTCATGGACCGCATCGATATACATGTGGAGGTGCCGCGCGTGGATTACGAAAAACTGAGCGACGCCCGCCTGGGTGAATCCTCCGCCGTCATCCGCGGTCGCGTGGAGAACGCCCGCCAGGTGCAGCGTGAACGATTCGCCGGCACCAGTCTCACCGCCAATTCGGATATGCACCCTGCACAGGTACGCCAGTATTGCACGCTCGATGAACCCGGCCGCAGCCTGATGCGCGCTGCCATGAACCAGCTGCAACTCTCCGCGCGCGCCTATCACCGTATCCTCAAGCTCGCGCGCACCATCGCCGACCTCGCCGGCAGTACCGCCATCACCCCCGCCCACCTCGCCGAGGCGCTGCAGTACCGCCCGCGTGTGAGTGACATATAAAAATTCAGGGTTACCAACATGGAAAAAATAAAACTGGCAGTCAATGGCACATTGATGCGCGGCTTCGCACTGAACTCAAACCTGCTCGAAGCTGGCGCGGAATTCTTGTCCGAGACCTCCACCGCTCCCGCTTACCGCTTGTGGTCGATCAACGATGCTTATCCGGGCATGCAGCGCGACGATGTGTCAGGCCGCTGCATTGCTTTGGAGATCTGGGAACTCTCGCCCGATGCGCTCATAGACATGCTAAACAAGGAACCACCCGGATTGACCCTCGGGCGGGTGGAATTATCAGATGGCGCGTGGGTGCTGGGCATACTAGGCGAAGGCTTCATCTGCACCGGGCAGCCGGAGATCACCGCCTGGGGCGGCTGGCGCGAGTACATCAATTCCCGCTGATCATTAAATCCCTAAAAAGTGAGAGGCGGCTCCAGTTGGAGCCACCTCTGTTTTTATTCATAAAACCGATCACTTCATTTGCGGAAGCCTAGTCATCCACTCCCGGGCGGTCGATCAGGAAGTCCGGGGAGGTCCATTTTTCCCAGTCGGCTGCCTTCGCGGGATCGCCGTTGGCTTTGAGCACTTTGATCTTCGCGTAGTACAGACCATCCGGTACGCGCGTCAGGACGCCACTCTTCATCACATAACCGTCAAACGGGAAGATGTAACCGTATCCAGACATTGACACATGGGGCAGCAATGTCTCTGTATAGGCAACACCAAGGTTCTTATCGGTTTCCGCGTTGAAGATCTTGATCTCCAGTTTCTGTGCCTGGTGCTCGAGGTTGACCCAGAAGTAAGGCACGTCCGACCCCTGCATCCAGAACGGCCAATCAGTTGGATCCTCTGGATACATGTAGTAATCATCAAAATAAAGCAGAAGCGCAGGTTCTTCGGCCATCACAACGATGTCCTGGTAGTCGCCAATCCAGCCGGCGTAGGGCACGCGCAGGGTCGGCAGGTTGACATCAGCGGGGGTCAGGATGATATAGCCGCCGTACATGCCAAAATCAGGACCGGTCGCCGGTTTGATCGTAGCGGTAACTGAGACTGAACCCTTGGCGGGCACCGTGACAGATTTGGCGCTGAATTTCACCTTGGCGTCGGAATCGTAAATACCAACGATATCTATAATACCCTCACTTGTGAGAGCGTTTTCATAAGAGAGGGTGTACTTTACCTTGGTATCGCCGCTGTTCTTGATCTTCAACGTCTTGGTTACAGCACCCATCTCGCTTTCGCCCATGGCGATCTTGGAGGGAGTAACGGTGATGTCGGACAGGATCGCGTCATCGATCTGGATCATGCCCGCGCCCTGGCGGTGCACATAATCCAGTAGTCCATATATGGACGGCTGCGGTACCGCGCTGTTCTGCAGGATGCCGCGCACCTTGGTGGCCTTGAGATTCGGCTTCGCTTCCAGCAGCAGCGCAACAGCGCCGGCCACGTGCGGAGAGGACATGGAAGTACCGCTCAGCACCGCGTATCCGCCGTATTCAAGCGGATAAGACGAGAAGATATTCCCGCCCGGGGCACCCAGGTCAGGCTTCAGATCCAGGTCTGGTGACAGACCAGTTGAGCTGAAGGAGGAGACCATGCCGGCAGTGGGGCTGGGGAATAGATCGCTATACTCGGTCCAGGTCATCGTTACCGGGATTGCCTGTGCGCGGATGAAGTTGCCATCGGCCAGTGAAATCCCCACAACAGGTATAGTGGGATCGGGTAACGGTGCGCCAAGTGTGCCGCTAACTACGCCGGCTACATTGTTTGAAATCACGACAGCTTCTGCGCCAATATCAATTGCGTTTTGCGCTTTTTCTGCGAAGCTGCATGTTCCGCGGCTAGCTAAAGCCACCTTCCCGGTTAGATCGGCTACCGTCAGAGGTAGATCAGCGTCGCATGCCCGACCTATATCAACGATCTCAAAATCACCTGCCAATGGAGGTTCAGGTGAATAATCCATTGTTTGATAACCGATGGCAGTTCCATTGACTTCGAAGTAAGGCAGCAGGACGTCGGTATTGTCATAAGATGCAACACCGATCACTTCCTTGCCCAACCCGGGTGCGCCCGCGTTGAACAAAGTGCTTCCCGAATTTCCAATGGAAGCCACCACGACCATGCCGTTCTCAACCAGTTTGGTCGCAGCTACAGCGGTGGGGGATTGCGGCCAGGCATAGGCTGAACCGATGCTCATGTTGAGGATTTGCATGCCATCCGCCTGCGCGCGTTCCATCGCTGCCAGCATGATGTCATCGTTGGTGGAACCATCGCAACCAAAGACGCGGTAAGCACCGAAGGTAACCTCAGGGGCAACACCGTACATTCCCATGGCAACGTCATTCGCGCCGATGATACCGGAAACGTGCGTGCCGTGTCCGCCGCAATCATCCGGGATGTCGTCAGGCATGGTGGTGATATTGTAAGAAGCGTCATCCGGATCAGCGTTGTAGTCATCGCCGACAAAGTCGTACCCGTACAGGATGCGCGGGCTTTCGTAGAAGAAGTAGCTGTTACCTTCAGCCACGCCATCACCGCCGAAGGCGGGGTGGTTGACGTCGATACCGGTGTCCATCACCGCAACCTTGATGCCAGCGCCAGTGAGACCCAGCTCAGATTGAGCAACTGTCGCACCGATCATCTCCAGCGAGGAAAACAACTGCGGTTCCAGGTCTGAGGCAATCGTCTCGGGCATGGGTACTTCGAGTACCGGGGTAATTCTCTTAACACCCGGTAAGCGGCTCAAAGCCGCCAGGTCGCTGGTTTTCACAGAAACTGAAAAACCATTGAAGAGCGAAGTGTAGGCAAAGCGCTCGGTGAGGACGATGCCGGCTTTTTCAGCCTGCGCGCGGAAGGCGGTGTGCTCCGCGTTCACAGTATCGATCGAAGCGCCGTCGATTGTCGGGGCTCCCGCCAGTTCAACGAACCACAATTCCCTGGCATCGACTCCTGCATCAACAAGGGCGCCCGGAACCCGCTCGCCCGGCTCGGTATTCTGCGCTGCCACGGGGGAAACCGCTGCCAGCGCCAGGAACATGATAACAAGCATCGAAAATACTATTCTTTTGTACATCATTTTCTCCTTTTTTATATTGATTGACCTCGAGCAATTTCACAATATGATATTTTGCGATACAGACCCTCCTTGGTAATGGAATCGATTAATGCACAAAAACTGGGTAGCTGATACTTCCCGCTAGCACTGCAACTATGGATTTATAAATCGATAAATTAAATAAACGGTTATTGATAAATTATACAAATAATAAAGAAAATGGCAAGCAAAAAGACGGTTTGGATTTACATGCAATTTTCGCTCCAACACACCATTTTTGACGAAATATTCCCATTTTTTAAGAAAAAGCCTTGAACTCGCGTCTGAAAAGCGCTACATTGATAGAGAAGCGCAACGCTGTCTCGCCGTTCTCTCTCCCAAACATCATTGATCAAATGCAATTACCATACCGTGGGGAGTCTAACCTGCCTCAAAGGCGGCGATTTATTTTAATTCTCTCTCAATTGGAAACGAAGGGGGGTGAATGCAAATATTGTTAGGGTGACTGAATAGAGATCACGACCAAATCCTATTTTAGACAGGAGTATAGGGAGATGAGAGCAAAAATTCACTATCTGATTACATTTTTTATGATCCTGGTCATGGCAGTTGCGTCATCCAATCCGGTCAGCGCGCAGGACGTGCCCGAGTTGGACGCGGAGCCTTTCGTTGAGAGCCCCAACGGCGTCTATCTTGTGCAGATGCTCGAAGAACCGGTTGTAGCCTACACGGGCGGGATTGCCGGTTATAAAGCAACCGCCCCGGAGGACGGAGCCAAGATCGATCCTTTGAGTAAAAAAGTCGCCACTTATGCAACCTTCCTGATCGGTAAACACGACAAAACACTCAAAAAAGCCGGTGGTGGCGAAAAGTTATATGATTATGTGTATAGTTACAATGGCTTTGCAGCCAGGCTCAACGAGCAGCAGGCTAAGAAATTAGCCTCGCTGAAGAATGTGAAACTGGTCACCCCGGATGAACTGCAAATCATGGATACCTCCTCCACACCTGCCTTCCTCGGTCTCGATGCCCCCGGCGGCTTGTGGGAGCAGCTTGGCGGAGTTACCAATGCCGGCGAAGGGATCATCATCGGCCTGGTGGATTCCGGTATCTGGCCGGAAAGCCTCAGCTTCACTGACCGTCTCGACAAGGTGACCGGTTTTCCGGCTGCCAAGGGGAAGCTGGTCTACCAGCAGATCCCGGGTTGGCACGGCAAGTGTGTGCCGGGCGAAGCCTTCGACGCATCCATGTGCAATCAAAAGCTGATCGGCGCACAGTACTTTAACGCGGCCTGGGGCGGTAACGCCGGGATCGCAGCGGAACGCCCATGGGAGTTCACCTCCGCACGCGATTACAACGGACATGGCTCGCACACCTCCTCAACCTCGGGCGGTAACGCCAACGTGCTTGCCACCGGTCCCACGGAAGTGTTCGGCATGATCAGCGGTATGGCGCCGCGCGCCCGAATCGCCATGTACAAAGCACTCTGGTCAACAGAAATCGGTGATACAGCCAGCGGTTACAATTCAGACCTTGTCGCGGCGATCGATCAGGCCGTGCGGGACGGCGTGGACGTGATCAGCTACTCCATCAGCGGAACCCGCACCAATTTCCTGGATCCCGTCTCTGTATCCTTTATGTATGCCGCGCGAGCAGGTATTTTTGTTGCCACCTCTGCTGGCAACAGCGGACCCACGGTGTCCACAATTGCGCATCCCGGACCGTGGGTGACGACAGTTGCCGCGGGCACACACAACCGCGGTGCCATGGGCTCGGTAACATTGGGAGATGGCACCACGTATTACGGCCCCTCTCTCGCCGCGGCTCCGGTCACCGCACCGTTGATCGACTCAATAGCGGCTGGCATTGATGGAGCCGACCCGGTCATGCTGGCGCTCTGCTACAGTACCCTTGACGGCGGGAACATGCTCGACCGGGCCAAGGTCGCGGGCAAGATCGTCGTCTGCGACCGCGGCACCACCGCTCGCGTGAACAAGAGTTTTTGCAGTGATGGAAGCCGGCGGTGTGGGCATGATCCTAGTCAATACCGCGGCAACGCAAACCCTCAACGCAGACTTCCACTATGTGCCGACCGTTCATCTCGCGTCTGCTGACAGGGCAGCGGTTAAGGCCTACGCCGCTACGGCTGGTGCGACCGCCACGATCAACGCGGCTGTCCTGGATTACACCACCCCAGCTCCTTACACTGCCTCCTTCTCCTCCCGCGGCCCGTTGCTTGCGGGGAACGGTGACCTGCTCAAACCGGATGTGATGGCTCCGGGAGTTGATGTTCTGGCAGCAGTCTCTCCGGCCAGCGGTGGAGGTTACAACTTCAACCTGTACAGCGGTACTTCCATGTCCACGCCGCACGTCGCGGGTGTGGCCGCCCTGCTTATCCAGGCGCATCCTGACTGGACTCCGATGATGATCAAATCCGCACTAATGACCTCAGCTTATGACATCCTCGATGGACCGAATACACACCCGCTGGTCATCTTCCGCCAGGGTGCCGGTCACATCCAGCCCAACGGCGCATTCAATCCCGGACTCGTTTACAACTCCGGATGGAACGCCTGGCTGGCTTTCCTGTGCGGAACCACCACAGGTGTAGCCCCGGCTACCTGCTCCACCCTCGAATCGATGGGGTACTCGCTGGATCCCAGTGACCTCAACGTGCCTTCCATCGCAGTCGGTGACCTCGCCGGGGTGCAGACCATCACCCGCAGTGTGACCAATGTCGGTGCTGCTGGCACGTACACGGCAAGCATCGAGGGCATGACTGGCTTCAACGTGACCGTTGAACCGTCCACTTTGACTCTCGTCTCGGGCGAATCTGCGTCCTTTACCATCACCATCGCCCGAACCGATGCCGCCCTGCTGGAATACACTGGCGGCTATCTCGCCTGGAGCGATGGTGTCCACAACGTGCGCATCCCCATCGTGGTCCGGCCGGTTGCCCTGGCTGCTCCTCTTGAGGTAACTGGGAGCTACGAAGTGACCTTTGGTTACGACGGTGCCTTCTCGGCAACCCCACGCGGGTTGATCCCCGCTGTAACCATCGATGATTCGCTGAATACTGGCGAGAATGACCAGTTCATGCTCGAAGTACCCGCCGGTACGACGTACGCCCGCTTCGCCCTTTTTGATGAAAATGTCAGCCCGGCCAGCGACCTCGACCTGTACATTTTCTTCCACAATGGCACCACCTGGGTTCAGGTCGGTTCAAGCGGAGGTGGAACTTCGGCTGAGGTGGTCAACTTTGTGAATCCTCCCGCGGGGTACTATATTGCTTATGTGGACGGCTACGCAACTGGTGATCCATCCACTTACACCCTCTTCTACTGGCTGCTGGGTGGTGCGGACGAAGGCAACATGATAGTCACTGCCCCCTCAACAGCGATCCTGGGTGAAACCGGTGTGATCGACCTGAGCTTCGTCGGTCTGCTGCCCGGTACGAAGTACCTGGGCAGCATCGCCTATGATGGCGCGCCAGGCCTGCCCAATCCGACCATCGTGCGGGTGGACACACCCTGACGTGCTGCGCGCTCCATGAAATTCGCCAGGCTGGCAGATCTGCCAGCCTGGCTTTTTGATCATTGCGACCAATTCGATCCCGGTTACTGGCATTTCAGCGATCTGGAACTAACCTCTCACATTCTTCGTTATACTGATGATGAAAGAAAACATAAAGGAGAACCTGATGCGAACCCTGTTTACCCTGGTTTTATGTACATTTCTGTTGGCAGCCTGCAGCCAGCCCACCAGTAGTCCTCCGCCATCGACTGGCAGCCAACCACCGGTCAGTCCGCCTGTGCCGGAAACGGATATCCCATTGGATCTGCTGCCAACCAAGGAAACCCCGGTCGTGACCCTGCCAACGCTGGAACCCGGCACAACCAAGCAGCCCCCTTCAGACGAACTGGTACTGCCCTTTGACCCGAAACCGGAGGATGCCATGCTCGAGCGATCAACGATTCACCTCGATTACGTCGGATTACTGATCCTGGAGAGTTACCCGGTGCAGATTAACCTCGAATTGCAGGGTTACCTGCCCACACCCTGCCACAATATGCGTGTTTCAATTCTCCCGCCGGACCAGGAGAATCGCATCAACATTGAGGTCTATTCTGTCGTTGACCCCGCCATGATGTGCATTCAGGTCATCAAGGAATTCGAAACGTTTGTGCCGTTGGGAAGTTTTTCAACCGGTCATTACACGGTTTATATTAACGGAGAACTTGCCGGCGAATTTGACAGTTGATCCTGCACGAAGTTCAAAACAGGGCGAGGAAAAGACCTCGCCCTGTTTTATTATTGTCCTACCTCATTCCGATCATCGAATCAAATGATTGACTTCCTGATCACAATTCCCGGTTCACTAATCACTGTGTATTATTTCACCTTGATCAGCACTGAATCTACCGCGATCGGCGTACCGTCCGCCATGCTCAATTCACTCAACATTGCCAGCAATTCCGTTCCCGCGTTCACCGCAGGCAATGTAATTGTGTTATCAAAGGTCGCCGGCGCACCCATATCCGCGGCCTGCACCATGAACCCTTCATGCACCAGCACGCTGCCCGCTGCGTCTGTGATGGTCAACGCGAGGTTGTTTTCGAACGGACCAATGGGCATGTTTCCAACCAACTGCATAGAACCGGAGGATTCTTCCCCATCAACAGGTGATTCAATATTAATGGCATGCACATCGCCCCCGCCAAACGCGGATTCGAAGCGTGTCTGAACCAGTCGCTCGCCAAACAGCTTGTATACTGCGCTAAAAGCCGTGGTCGGGTTAACCATTGGATCATTCGGTCCGTGTATCAGCCCTGTCAGCCTAACAACACCATTTTCCACGACAACCTGGTCGATGATCGGGCGGTCATCGATCAACACAGCTGGAGCCTGTTGAAACTGGTCCCCCAGGCTGTACACAGCGATGAGCGACACAAAAATCCCTGAGCCGCCGGTGTTTTCCGAAAGCAGCAGTGCCGCATCATCAATTCCATCTCCGTTCAGGTCACTGAACTCGATCTCAGGGCGGATCTTTGCCGTAAGCTCGACCCCCTCCACCACCCCGCTGAACTCCCCGTTCACCAATTGCACCGCTACCTGCAGCATGGGTGAAAGGTACTGCATATTGAACAGGGTATCTTCAGTCAATCCCACCTGGGGTAAGGCTGGTTCTGCTGTACTTACAGGATTTATGGGTTCCACTGGCAGATCGTCAAGCGGTGATGGAGCGCTATCTCCTAGGTTTATCGTGATACAACCGGTGGTCAGCACCATCACCAGCACGATCATTAAGACAGAGTAAAAAAGTTGACCGTTCTGTTTCATGATCCTTCACTCCTTTCAAAACTGACAGGGGCAAATGTAAGCAAAATCCCAAATTACTGCATTAAACGTGCCAAAACGCTTGCATTTCGGCGTGTAATTGTATATAATGTGGAGGAAAGTGGTAAAAAGTGGGAATAAGTGGAGCGCCGGAGGTTTTTCCGGCGTTCGGCATAACAGAGAAGGGTAGAATAAATGTTCAACGGTTTCATTGGTCGCTACCTTCACACTATAGACGAAAAAGGACGATTAACGTTCCCGGCTTCATACCGCGACCTCCTGGGGGAGAAACCCTTCATCCTCAACGGGTTCGACCAGAACCTGCTTGTCATGGATGCCAACCGCTTTCAACTCCTTTATGACAGGATCAACGCCATGAACATGGGGGACGCCAACACCAGGCAATTGCGTCGCCTTATTTTTTCAAACGCCAGCCAGATCGAATTTGACAAATCCGGAAGGTTTATCATACCGCAGGTATTACGCGAAATTGCCCGTGTCGATGGCACAGCTCTGATTGTTGGTATCGGTAAAGATATTGAAGTCTGGAACCCCGATGCCTATAAACAGATGGAGGAGGCTGGTGAAGGTCCCGCTTCAGCCGCTACGCTCGTTTCGAACTTTGACTTGACGATCTAACCATGAGTACCTACGACAATGCGATCGAACCACCGCATGTCTCAGTTCTTTACCATCATATAATATCTGCTTTACGTCCCAAAAGTCCGGGGTTCTACGTAGATGCGACCATCGGTGCGGGTGGGCACGCGCTGGGGATCCTTGAGAACAGCGCTCCCGACGGGCAGCTGCTCGGCCTGGATGTCGACCCACGGGCGCTGGAACTCTCTCTCCAGCGTCTCAGTTTATATAGTCATAGAACTCATCTTGTTCATTCCTCCTACACCGAACTCCGTAACGTGCTGCTGACTTTAGGCTGGGACCACGTGGATGGCATCGTCATCGACCTGGGTGTGTCATCAATGCAAATCGATTCTCCCGAACGCGGCTTTTCTTTCCAGAAAAATGGGCCATTGGATATGCGTTTTGACCCGTCCCAGCCAGTCAGTGCGGAGGATATCGTTAACAACTACTCAGAAAGCGACCTGGCAGACCTGATCTGGCGATATGGGGAGGACCGCAATTCCCGCCGCATCGCCCGCGCGATCGTACAGGCCAGACCCCTCCACACAACCCTTGACCTGGCCAATGTCATCCT
>DIWL01000065.1:0-5387 GCA_002428455.1 Anaerolineaceae bacterium UBA6107
ACATTTTCTTTTGAGGCACTACGGACGGACACCCTGGAATATGACACCCTGGAATATTTCTTTAGCGTTGCGTATAGATAAGTTTTTTCTTCTCAGCTGACTTTACTTGAGAAGTTCCTGACCTTCAAATTTACGTGAGGGTGACAGGAATTTTAATATCTCCTCGTCGTCGTCGCGATTGTCCTGGTTGACAACGCTGGTCAGCAATTCGCCCATGGCTGGCCCCAACATGAATCCCTGGCCGCACAACCCAACACCTAACATAAGATTGGTAATTTGCGGACTCCAACCGAATATCGGAAAACCGTCCGGTGTCATGGGGTAAAGACCACGCCACGTCCGCCTGACGCGGATATTTTTCAATCTAGGCATGATATTGATCATGCGCGATGCCACCATCGGCAAAAAGCTGCTTGTCTCGTTTACATCCGTTCCCCAGATATTCGGAGCGGGGGTAATGCAAAAGATGATCTGTCCGGTAAGGTGTTGATAAAAATAGTAGTTGGAGGAACCAGGAGCAGGACGAATGTCAACGATCATCGGGCCGAGGAAACGGGCAACCGGTTCAGTGATAGCGGCTTCGTGACTGTCGGGACGGACAGGTAGTTCGATTCCTGCCATGCGCCCGATTTCTGCTGCATATGCCCCCGCTGCATTCACGACAACATCTGCTGAATAATCATCACAGCATGTGTTTACAGAAACGATTCTGTCATTTTTTACCTTAAATCCGGTGACTGGTTCAGAGAATCGAAAAACTGCGCCTTCTTCGCAGGCGTGAGTGTAGTAAGCATGATTTGATAGCAGCGGTGAAGCGCTCCCATCTCCTGGAGAGAATGTGCCGCCGATCAACCCATCTGGGTTTAGATCCGGTACAATTTTCAAAAGATCATCCCGGTTGTACCAGTCATTTATCAGTCCATACGTTTTTTGGATCGCAAGCAGATCCTTTAGGATCTTTTCTTCACGCGGTGTATAGGCCACAAAGGTGTAACCACAAGGATCCCACTCGATATCGTCTCCAAATGTTTCCTTGAACGTGGAAAAGATCTCAATGCTGCGCAGGCATAGGTGAATTTTGGCAGGGTCTGAATGTGTGGCGCGGATTCCACCGATCGCGCGCTTATTCGATCCCTGTCCAACACTGGGAACTGATTCCAGTACCAGAACCTTGCGCCCTGATTTTGCCAGGTAATACGCCGCGGGGGTGCCTAAAGAGCCGGCGCCAATGATGATCACATCGAAATGATTTTGACTGTTCATCGTGATTCATCCTCCGCGCTTTCACCAGCAAAGGTGCCAAGAGGCACTTCAATAAAGATCGGTCTTTTTGATGGATCAATAACCTGGTTGGGAGGAATGCCTTCCTCTATAAAGAGCCGGCGAATGAGTGTGGCGCAGGTTTTCGCACCGCAGGCTCCCATAGCTGCCCGGGTAACGGTCTTAATCTCGTTGACATCATGGTAACCCTTACGGATCAGCTCGCGGATCTCACCAGCCGTAACATGTTCACAACGGCAGATAATGGTGTCATCGGTCATGTGGTCCACGTACTGATACATGGGATGGGTGATATTTCCGGTCTGGATTTTGATCCCTGCGATGCGAGGTGCGATCTCCCGGCTGGCTTCCACTTGCACCACCAGCGTCCGATCATTGGCTTTCACTGCGTGAATGTGCAGTACTTCCGCTTCACCCAGTTCGTGGCCTTCTGTATCCAGAATCGTCACGCGATCGGCAAGGTTTAAAGTCTCACGTGAAAACTCGTACGGAATTGAGACGATCGGTTTGTCCGGGTTTGCCCGATAATCCACCAGAGTGATGGCGAGACCCGGGCAGCCGGCGACACATTTTTCACAGGCTTTGCAGCAATAGTTGTTGCCTACAAATGATGGCGTCGACCGGATATCTTTCTCATCCACCACGATCAGTCCTTGTGGACAAAGCGCGGAGCAGGGATCACAGGGAATCTCCTGGTTGCAATGCAATACCGGGATCACGCCAGCCTGGATTTCCGGCAGTTCTTCTTCTTTCAGCGATCCCGGTTTCGATTTCAGGATCTCGCCGGTCTGGTACCAGGAGGCGGGTATTTCTCCCACGGGTAGACCCATTGCTTGAGCGATCTCGTAACCTTTGATCTTGCCGCTGAATATGGCAGCAGAAGCCTCGGCGATCTCCTCGGCGTCGCCGGCAACAAAAGCCGGCACTCCAAACTCCAACGCTTTTTGGTAGAACTCGTTAACCGGGTCAAGTCCTACTGCGATTAACACCGAATCACATTCAAAAGACAGCTCACTGCCGGGGATTGGTTTAAAATTTTCGTTCACTTTTGCGATGGTTACTGACTCTACTTTGTCGGTACCATTTGCGGATAGGATTGTGTGTGAAGTGTAGATCGGTACCCCCATCCGAACAAGCTTATCTTTGTGAACCTTGTAACCACCGCACTCCGGCAGGGCTTCCACTAAACCGACGACACCGATTCCGGCTTGCAGTGCATGGTATCCAGCGATCAGCCCGACGTTTCCGCCGCCAACAATGAACAACCTTTCTGCCGGCTTGATGAGGTCACGGTTGACCAGGGTCTGAAAAGCACCAGCTCCATATACCCCCGGCAGTGTATTGCCTTTGAAAGCGAGAAACTTCTCGCGGGCTCCTGTGGCGACGAGGATGATCTGCGGTGTGATCAGGACATATTCACTGCCATTCTTCAGGACACCAACTTTTTTATCGCTATATACTGCCAGGCAGGTGGATTGAGTCCAAATGTTGATCGATTCAAGGGCTCTTACCTCATGTTCGAGCTTTGTTGCTATATCGATGCCGCGGGTGCCAGCATAAACTGCATTAGTGGAACCGAAGAACCGGTGGGTTTGCAATACAAGTTTTCCACCCAGGCGATGCTTATCATCCAATAAGATACACTCTACGCCCAGTTTTCCCAGTTCAATAGCTGCCGATAAACCTGATGGACCACCACCAATGATCAGGACAGGAACATTGATCTCGGGGATGGATTTCATACCTGGTACTGTGGATACTTCAGGTAACACCGGGTGCCCATCGTTGGGGAATATCAGCATGTTTTCAGTGACAAGTTCCATGCAGGATTTCATTGGTTTCCCGTTCGCGACAACCATGCATTGGGAACACTGGCCGTTTGCGCAAAAAATGCCCAGGGGCGAACCGTCTTTGTGATGATAACCAAAAACCTGGATTCCGTTTGCAAACAACGCAGCTGCGATCGTTTCCCCTTTGTGTGCTTTCAGTGGTTGATTTTTCCAATAAAAGGTGATCTCTTCATACCCAGGAATCGGCAGGATCGGATGTTCCTTGATGCGGTGATCAGTCATCTACTATCCTCTTGAAACGATTAAATAATTGCCCGGCAAGACAACAGAGGACGAGCAATGGAACATGGTTAATTGTACCAAAACGCTTAATGTGCACATACTCTTCGGGGGGGTCAAAGTCATGTCTTTCTTCCTGATCTCAGCGGTCGCACCGACCGAGAAGAATCCTCAATATGCGTGAATTACGCTGGAAGCTGAGAATATTCATGAGGGATTGACCTTTTTTCCGTCCTATGCGTTTATTAATATATTTATGAGAAACAAATACACCGGAAATTTTCTGGTGTATCTGCGATATCTAAAAATGAAACTACTCCTGTTTCATGCGCAAGAATGCCTCAATGAAACCGTCAATGTCACCTTCCAATACCCCCGCCGCGTTGCCCACTTCAAACTCGGTGCGGTGATCCTTTACCATCTGGTACGGATGCAGCACATATGACCGGATTTGGCTGCCCCATTCTGCCTTCTGATATACACCGCG
This sequence comes from Anaerolineaceae bacterium UBA6107, assembly GCA_002428455.1. Classification (GTDB taxonomy): domain Bacteria; phylum Chloroflexota; class Anaerolineae; order Anaerolineales; family Anaerolineaceae; genus UBA6107. Next base: position 3,838 of record DIWL01000065.1, read on the forward strand.
CAGATCCGAAACATGTTTATCAGCGGCGATCTGTGCCAGGTCAAGCAATCGGGCGCGCAGGACGCGCATGGCGTTCTCACGGTTTTGCATTTGTGAACGTTCATTCTGGCAGGAGACAACCAGACCGGTAGGAAGGTGTGTGATACGGACGGCTGTGGCGTTCTTTTGTACGTTCTGTCCACCTGCACCGGAAGACTTGTATATGTCGATCTTAAGATCATCCGGTGAGATCACCACCGTGGGATCTTCCTGAACAGCCTCGGGCAATACCTCCACCTGTGCAAAGGAGGTGTGGCGGCGATGAGCCGAATCGTAGGGCGATAATCTAACCAGGCGGTGGACGCCCTTTTCAGCACGCAGATATCCGTACGCATAGGGACCATTCACCGCAATGCTGACGGTTTTTATGCCCGCTTCTTCCCCTTCGGTCTGATCAAGGATTTCAGTGGAGAATCCACGTTTTTCGCACCAGCGCAGGTACATGCGCTCCAGCATCGCAGCCCAATCCTGGGCATCCGTTCCACCTTCGCCGGTGTTGATGGTCAGTAGTGCATTGCCCCGATCGTATTTACCGCCCAGCAGGGTCGCCATCTCCAACCTGCCTAACTCGGAGGTTATGACGCCGATTTCTGCTTCAAGTTCCGGTTGCAGGGAGGAATCGCCAAGTTCGGCAAGCTCCAGCGCGTCAGAGATTCTTTTTTCAAGGTTTTTCCAGGTGGCTATCTCGTCCCGGATGTCAGATAATTCCTTCATCAGTTGCTGGGCAACCTTGGGGTCATTCCATAAAGCCTGATCTTCGCTCTTTTTTGTCAGTTCAGCGAGTTGTTTTTCTTTTCCTGAGACGTCAAAGACGCTCCAGTAGGGAGTGGATGGATGTCAGGCTCGTCTGTAGCGTAGATACCAGGTCTTCCATAAAACCTCAATACTTTAATTTAGGATATTCTTGACAAATTCGTCACGGTCAAATGGTTGCAGATCCTCAGGCTGTTCACCGAGCCCCGCATAGTAGATTGGCAATCCCAGTTCCTTTTGAATGGCAAATGCCATCCCGCCCCGTGCTGATGAATCCAGTTTGGTGAGAATGACACCAGTCGCGTTGACTGCCTGCTGGAAAGCCCGTGCCTGCAGTAGGGCATTCTGCCCGGTTGTGGCATCCAACACTAAAAGTACGGCATGCGGAGCCCCAGGAAGGGCCTTGTTGACCACACGAACAACCTTTTTTAATTCTTCCATCAGGTTATAGCGCGTGTGCAGCCTTCCGGCGGTGTCAATCAGAAGGATGTCCATTTTCCGGGCAATTGCCGCCTGTACCGCGTCGTAAGCAACAGCTCCCGGGTCGCTCTCCGGTTGACCGGAGATAACGGGCAGGTTAAGGCGATCGCCCCAAACCTGCAGCTGGTCAATGGCGGCTGCGCGGAAGGTATCAGCTGCGGCAAGCATTACTTTTTTTCCGTTCCTGGCATAAATGTGACCCAGTTTGGCGGCTGTTGTGGTCTTACCGGAGCCATTCACACCCACCAATAGTATGACCGCGGGTTGGTATTGTTCCA
>DIWL01000065.1:5423-36606 GCA_002428455.1 Anaerolineaceae bacterium UBA6107
AGGTGCGTGATCATCAGCTGGCTTGTATCCACCCCCACATCGGCCTGGATTAACAGGCTTTCCAGTTCATCCCAGGTCTCCTGGTTGACCTCAGAACCACCAAAAATTGTGACAATGCGACCGAAAGTCGCCTTGCGGGTGCGGTCGAGGCTTTCCCGCCATTTATTGAATAGTTCACTCATAGCTGAAAGATTATATCACGCGTTGGTTTTCATCTGAAACGATGGCGTGCCGCGCTGCCAGCTGACCGCAACCAGCCTTAATATCGATCCCGCGACGCACGCGGATCGTGCATGTAATCCCTGATTCCTCGAGCGTACGTTTAAACTCCTGGGCACGTTCAGGGGTGGTTGGCGCACCGGGGTAGATTGGCGTGGGATTCAATGGAATGATGTTAACGTGACAGATCATCCCTTTGATGAGGGCAGTGAGTTCACGGGCGTTTTCCGCAGAATCATTTATGCCGTTGATCAGCGCCCACTCAAAAGATATTCGACGTCCGGTCTGTTCGACATAATCGCGACAGGCGGGAATGAGTTCTGGCAAAGGATACTTCCGGTTGGCGGGGATCAGTTTGTTGCGCAGGGTGTCATTGGCCGCATGCAGGCTAACGGCAAGGTTTACCTGGCTTTTTTCTGCAGCGAAGCGCTTGATCATCGGAACAATCCCGACGGTGGAAATCGTAAACCGGCGAGCGCCCATGTTCATACATTTGGGGTCATTGAGACGCTTGATGGCAGCCATGACCGCGTCGTAGTTATGGAAAGGTTCCCCCATGCCCATCACCACTACATTGGTTACTGTGCGATCTTGTGTAGCGAGCTCCCGTGCGTAATTTACGACTTGTTCAACAATTTCGCCCGTACTCAGGTTGCGGTGGAAACCCAGTTGACCGGTAGCGCAAAATACACATCCCATAGCGCATCCGGCTTGAGAGGAGATACATAAAGTTTCCCGAACGTCGTAATGCATGAGAACAGTCTCGATCCTTGCTCCACCAGGCAGGTCGAACAGTGTTTTTATCGTTTCACCATCTGATGAAACAAGTCGCTCGATCGCGTTCAGGTGGGAGAAATCGATGTCTTGTATTAACCTGCTGCGCAGAGCCTTGGGCAGTGAGGATACCTGATCAGGATCTGCTTCGAAATGCACGTAGATGGCTGACCATAATTGGTCGGCTCGATATGCAGGTTCTCCTATACTCCGGAAATAATCCTTGAGCTGGTCAAGTTCCAGGTCGAAAAAATACAATTTATCCATTGCACCACTCATAGAGCAGCTCCTCAAGGGATTCAGCGATCACATCGACAGGAGGTTGGTGCGATTCACCTTCAGTGCGCGTGGCGATCCCGGAAAGTACCAGGGCAGTCGGGCAGCCCAGCTTTTGCCCACCCAAAATGTCTGTTTCCAGGCGGTCGCCTACCACCATCGTTTGAGAAGGGAGTGTCCCCAATCGTTCAAGTGCAAATTCATAAAGAGTCGGATTGGGTTTTCCTGCGATGATCGGCTTCACGTCGGTGGATATTTCCAGCGAGCCGATGATCGAACCGGCACCGGGAATTAACCCTTCAGGGGTCGGGTAGGTGCGATCAGGGTTTGTGGCATAAAAAGGTACGTTGCTGCGGATGAGCAGGGTAGCCCGCTTCAATTTTTCAAAACTGATGGCGCGGTCCATGCTGGCGATCACCGCCACACAGTTGTTTTCTGACTGATGGAAACCGGCTTGTTCTAGCGCTTGAGCCAGTCCGGTCTCGCCGACAATGTACACATTTCCTCCGGATGGGAAACGTTTGTGCAGCAGGTACGCCACAGCCATGGAAGAATTAACGATCTTCTCCTCCGGGACGTATGCGCCAAATCCGGCCAGTTTTTCGACGTACTTCTTTTGGGTCTTGGTCGCGTTATTGGTCGCGAGGATGTAATCAAGCCCTAATGCTTGAATCCGAGCAAAAATCTCCGGCAGGTTGCCGATCGCCTCAGATTCCTTCCACAGGACTCCATCCATGTCCAGAATTAAGGCTTTTACTTGTTCACGTAGTTTCTGTTTCATAAACCCTCATAAAACGAGCCGGATAGCAGTTGCCACCCGGCTCGCAATTTAACCTGTGAATCAGTGTTGAGGTGGCGTCAGCACCTGGTCAACGATACCGTAATCGACCGCCTGTTGGGCATCCATGTAGAAGTTCCGGTCGGTATCATGCTCGATCACTTCCATTTTCTGTCCGGTGGATTCCGCCAGTATGTTCATCAACCGTGCTTTAAGGCGCAGAATCTCGCGCGCCTGGATCTCGATGTCAGATGCCTGTCCCTCAGCGCCGCCGAGCGGCTGGTGCATGTGAATGGTGGCATGGGGGAGCGCATAGCGTTTTCCCTTTGTTCCTGCGGCCAATAGGACCGTACCGAAAGAGGCGGTTACACCCACCGCAACAGTGCTGATCTTGTTGGGAACCATCTTCATGGTGTCGTAAATGGCCAGGCCGGAGTAGATCTGTCCGCCCGGTGAATTGATGTACATCTGGATGTCCGCGTCGGGATCTTCGCGGCTCAATACCAGTAATTGGGCAACCACGGCATTGGCAACCTGGTCATCTATGGCAGTTCCGACAAAAATGATACGCTCTCTAAAGAGCAGCGAGTAGATGTCGTAGGCTCGTTCTCCACGGCCGGATGACTCAATGACCATGGGGATCACATTTTTATAATCAGGTAGTTTCATATTTTCTCCTGTAGTGTCTTGTTGAGAGGCTCTGATTACTCTTTGCCTGTCTCAGTTTTGGCAGCGCGTTTTTTCGCTGCGGGTTTGGTTTCTTTCTCTTCTGATTCAGCAACTTCAGCTGTTGTCGCGGTTTTCCGGCTGGCTTTTGGTTTTGCTACTTTCGTTGCCTCTGTTGTACTGTCAGCAGCAGCTGTTTCCACCAACTTTCCGGTGGCTATTTCTTTGATGCGTTCAAACACCTTGCGGTTCATCACGCGGGAAGCCGCTTCCATGGTGATCATGTTGACGAATTCCTTGTTCTTCAATTGCTTTTCCAGCGCTTTTGGATCGGTATTCTGCTGCATTTCCGCAAGCATGCCGGTTGCTTCAGCCTGCAGGTCTTCGTTCTCCAGTTTGATGGCTTCCACCCTGGATAACTCCTGCATCACCAGTGACTTGGTGAGGTTTTTCGCCGCGGCTGGTTTAACCTCGTTCTCCATCCACTCATCTTTTTCTTTCTTAATGGTCTTGAGGTAGGTATCCAGGTCCATGTGCTGATGCGAAAGGTCGTGAGTGACGGATTCCACAACGTGTTCCATCTCGTGTTCCAATACCTGGGGCGGGAATTTTACGGTGGCTTTTCCAGCGATCGCTTCGAGTAATCCCTCGAAATAACCCTGATCGTATTCACTGTTCTGACGTGCTTCAATTTGACCCTTGACCGCTTCTTTGAGCTGATCGACGGATTCATATTCGCCGAACATTTTTGCAAATTCCTCATTCACTTCGGGGAGGGTCATTTTCTTAATGTTCTGCAGTAATACATGGAACTCAACGGCTTTACCACGCAGTTTTTCGAACTTGGAATCCTCTGTGTAGGTGTAGGAAATTGTTTTTTCATCATTGGCTGCCAATCCGATCAATTCATCTCCAAAACCTGTGAAGGGGTAGCCGTTTTCTTCGGGGTCATTTTCACCGATGACGAGTTGGAGGGGAGAATCTTTGAGCAATTCGGGTTTGTCATCCTCGGCGGGATTGGTAAGAATGGCATCCAGTTTGAGATAAACCAGGTCTCCGGTCTCAGCCGGCCGTTCAACGGGTTCGGCAGTGGCGTAAGTACGGCGCAGCCGCTGGATAAATTCATCCACCTGCTGATCAGTAACGGGTTGCGGGGTGTACTCCTTGCGGACCTCGCGATAATTGCCTAGGTCAACTGTCGGTTCAAGTGGAACTACGAAGGTAAATTTGATGGGGTCGCTTTTTTCCACATTTTCCAGTGTGCCGGGGGCTGCCGGGGATATCTTGGCTTCATCGAGGACATCAGGATATGCCTTCTCCATCATGATCTCGATGGCATCCTCTTCGATGGCAGGTTCGCCGTAAAGCCTGGCGATCACATCGTAGGGTGCCTTACCGGGGCGAAATCCGGGGATCTTCGCGCGGGAGGCGATGCGGCGTGCGGCCTGTTTCTTGTATTTATCCAATTCGCTCGTCTCGAATTCGGCAACAATTTTTACCTGGTGGTCATCGCGTGGTTCAGTAGTAATTTTCAACTTATCTATCCTTTTTATCCTGGTTTTTTGCGGGGATGAGAAGAAAACCTCAAGTTACGCATCCACAACGTTCAGTTCGTTTTCCCCGGAATCTGACTTGCCGGTACGTAAAACGCCAACCAATTATACTCAATAACCCTTGATTTTGAAGAGAAAATGGGCGAATGGGAGGATTTCTAATACTCTTCTAATGTAACCGGTAAAACCGGTATCCTTATATGCGGTTTATCGGATATTGATGCCGGAGAAAAACTCTTTGATGCTCGCACCTATTGCGTCGAGGGGGGAGGTGATGGAATCGATCAGGCGAGGGAGAACACGGTCGTTTATCGCGCGTATCGCGAGGAACACGTCGCTGCGTATTTTATCATGCGCCAAGAAATAGAAACCAAGAATGGCTACCACCACCAGCAGGACGAAGATGAGAAAACCGAAACCCCGTTTTTGTTTTTTCATGAATTGATTATAAGGAATTAATCAGAATTTGAGTGGAGATTAGTGGGGAAAGAGGGACTTGAACCCTCACGCCTTGCGGCACATGATCCTAAGTCATGCCTGTCTGCCAATTCCAGCATTTCCCCGGGGTGCGGAAGAATTATAAGCGCAAAGGCGAAAAACAGTCAATAATCGGCTATAATCGGCTGCAGAAAATTGGTATATGATCATCAGGAACACAGGAGAATGCATTGGCAAAAATCTATTCACCGGATAGCGCGGGTAAGGACCGCACCCGACTTTCAAAGACAATCGTGCTCGCGTTGCGCGAACTGATGAAACAAACCGAACCGGATACCCTTACCAAAGATCTCACCGCTTATGTGGTGCTGGCTTTAGAAGAGATCGCCCGCAATATTGATGGGTCAGTCGCTGCGTGGGAAAAACGCGGCTACTGGGTGAAGGCGGATCGCTTCCGGTTGGAGTGGGAATGGGCGGGCAGCAGTGCTGCCAAGCTGCGACTCGCGATAAGAGAAGGCGATTGGGGGACAGTGGCAGTCAACGCGGCTCTGATCGCGCAAAAATTGAGCAAGGTAACCGTGCCTGAAAAGCATCGTCTGGGCACCCCCTGGCTGGGGGCTGCCGGGCGGTTATAACAATAAAGAGCTTCCAGACAAAACTGGAAGCTCTTGTTGATCCTGTCGAATTTTCACTTCTTCTTCAGGATGATACGGGCATCTGCCACGCGCAGGCCTTCGCCTTCACTGTAGAGTAGCACCGGATTGGCGTCGGATTCAGCGATCTCGTCNNACACCTGCCAGGATGGCAGCACTGCGGATCTCGTTGATCATTTCCTCAGCTTCAGGCTTAGAAACAGGTGTGACGCGGAAGGTGACGTCTTTCAGCACTTCCACGAAAATGCCGCCCAAACCAAACATGACTGTCGGTCCAAAGGTGGGATCGTTGACAGAGCCCAGGATGACCTCGGTACCCCAAGGGGCCATTTCCTGCACCGCTACCCCATGAATGTCGGCGTCGGCTTTGTAGTTTTTTGCGTTCTTCAAAATGGTATTGTAGGCTTCGCGGACTGCTGCCTCGTCCTTGATATTCACTTTTACGCCGCCGGCATCCGACTTATGCAGGATGTCGGGGGAAACGATCTTCATCACGATCGGGAAACCGATCTGTGTGGCCAGTTTCACCGCTTCTTCTTCAGTCTTGGCCAGGCCGATCTTGGTGGTGAGCATGCCGTAAGCTTCAAATACCTTCTTGGCTTCGATCTCGGTCAGCGATGTGCGGCCGTCTTTGCGGACGCCTTCGATGATCTCAAGGGCAGCCTTGCGGGCTTTTTCGTTCACTTCGACACTCTCAAACTTTTTATTCTCCTGCAACCTGGCGTATTCTCGCAGCGCAGCCATCACGTTGACGGCTACATCTGGAGCGAAGAAGGCCGGGATTCCATTTTCGGTCAGCCAGGCAATCGCTTTGTCTGATTTTTCTCCACCGACGAAGGACACGGTGACGGGTTTGTTGGTGATTTTGCTGTCTTCAATAGCCCGTTTGATACTCCCGGCGATTTCGGGCGGATTGGTGATTGAGGTCTCGCAGTAGAGGACGACCAGGCTATCCACCCATTCGTTGGTGAGGGCATACTTGACGGTCTCGTAATACCATTCGTTTCCTGCCATACCCGTCATGTCAACAGGGTTTTTGGCGGAACCGAACTCAGGCATGTGTTTCTTCATCTCCGCCTGGACTTCAGGGGGAGCGAATTTGAGAGGAACACCGAATTTTTCTGCCGCGTCGGTGGCAAGCACGCCAACACCACCACCATTTGTGAGGATGAGCATGTTGTCACCCTTCATGGGCGGTTGTGAGGACAGCGCAAGCGTGCGATCGAAAAGGTTGTCCAGATCAGAAGCCTGGATGACGCCAGCCTGCTGGAAAGCTGAACCGTAGACCTTGGCTGCTCCAGCAAGTGAGCCGGTGTGTGAAGCTGCAGCGGCAGCGCCGTGAGCGGAGACACCGGATTTCAAGGCGATGATGGGTTTTTTGGATTTTCGAGCTGAATCAATGAATTTGCGACCGTCGCGTAGCCCTTCAATATAAAGAGAAACGCAGCTGGTGTCATCGTCATCATCAAACCAATCGATCAGGTCAGCGAAATCAACATCTGCCATGTTTCCGATCGATATCAATTTATCAAAACCAACGTGACGGGTGTAGGTTGCCATTGCCAATGCGATCAGAAGGGCACCGGATTGTGAGATCAGTGAAGCCTTACCGGGAAGGGGAAGACTTGGGCAAAATGACCCATTGAATTTTTCTGAGTTGGACAAGCTTCCAACAATGTTTGGACCCAGTACGCGCATTCCGTAGGAGTGTGCAATCTCAACGATCTCATCTTCCAAATCCTTGCGGCCGATTTCGCTGAAACCGGAGGTGATCACGATCAAGCCCTTGACACCTTTCTTGCCGCAATCGATGGTCATTTCCTTCATGACACTGGCTGGCACACACATGATGGCTGAATCGATCTCACCAGGGACAGCCTCGAGGGTTGTATAGCATTTGACCCCCAGGATATCCTTTTCCTTGTGGTTGATCGGGTAGATCTTGCCCTGGTAACCATCCTTTAGCAGGTTCATGACTACCGAATAGCCGATTTTACCGGGGGTAGCCGAAGCACCTACGACAGCCACAGAACTTGGTTTCAACATCTTGTTGATGACATCTTTATCCACTGCAAACTCCTCCTAAGATTTTTCTTGTATTGCATTTGTAAGCAAACATTTATAGAATTAGAAAAATACAACCTTCATTTTACTCAATTTTGGAAAAACGAAAGTCCTCAAATCTCTGACAATTAATCACGAGTGGAAAGCTGCCTGAATGAAAATCTATGATGCCTTGAACATGGTCACATGTAAGATCCCGCGAAAAGAAGCCATCGCCCCTGTCCTTGAGTCTGCCATAGAAGCGGCGGATCCACTCCGGGCGATAGTGCACAACCTCGACATACGTGAAAATTGCCTGCTGGCATGTGGAGAAACTTATCCAATTACTGCCAAGACACGGCTGGTTACCATTGCCCTCGGCAAAGCTGCACCGGCGATGCTGCAAGGCGCTTCTATCTGTCTGGGTGACCTGATCTTCAACGGCGTTTGCGTGACAAAACACATTGAACAAGCGGGTCGGACAGTAAACGGTATCAAGTACTTTGAGGGAAACCACCCAGTGCCGGGAGAGGGCAGCCTGGCTGGAGGCCGTTCCATTCAATCAGCCCTGGCTGGTTTAACTGAGCAGGATATTGTGCTGGTGTTACTTTCAGGGGGAGGGTCTGCCCTGGCGACATTGCCGGTTGAAGGTGTGAGCATCGCGGACTTGCAGCAGTTGACCGGAGTTCTATTGCAGGCAGGTGTAACGATCACTGAGCTGAATACAGTGCGCAAGCACCTGGACCGGATCAAGGGTGGTGGTTTATTACGAATGGCTGCTCCGGCGCAGGTGATTGCGCTCGTTCTATCGGATGTTGTCGGGAATCCGCTGGATGTGATCGCATCCGGACCGGCATATCCGGATGAATCGACCTTCGCTAACGCCCTGGAGATCATCGATCGGATAAAAAGGTTTGGAATAATACCAGAATCGATCCTCCAACATCTCCAGCGCGGTGCATCGGGTATGATCCCTGAAACCCTCAAACCGGGAGATGCGCTCGCGTCATCGGCACGCAATGCGATTATCGGCAGCAATATTGATTCCTGCCGTGCGGCTGTAATGAAAGCGCGTGAGTTTGGGTTTCATGCTGAAATTGTTACGGATCGCTTGGTTGGTGAAGCCAGGGATGTTGGCACTTACCTGGCCAGTGTTGCGCGGGAGTCTTTGATCGCACAAAAACCCTGGATGCTGGTTTTTGGCGGAGAAACCACCGTGACGGTCAGAGGCAATGGACAGGGAGGTAGAAACCAGGAAGTGGCTCTGGCGGCTGTGCGAGGTATGGATGCGCTGGAGGGCAGGCTGCTGATCACATTGGCAACTGACGGGGAAGACGGACCCACAAACGCCGCCGGTGCGGCGGTCGATGGTACAACGTTGGAGCGTGCAAAGAACATAGGCTTAGATCAAGGCGAATACCTGAATAATAATGACGCTTATACTTACTTTAAGAAAATTGGTGACCTGCTGATGATTGGACCAACAGGCACCAATGTGAACGATATCAGTTTTCTTTTCGGGTTTGATTAGACCCGAAACGGCTTCAATTATTTCTCTTGTAGCGGGCTTTTATGGTGGGAATCAGGTACTCTTCAAAGGCACGTTGCTCATCGTAATCCGGTTTCCATTCCCAGTCGCAGGCGGCAGCACTGTCATCCACATCTGCCGGCCAGGAATCCACGATCTTCTGCCGGGCTAGATGCGGCTCAAAGGTCACTACGGCATCAGGGAAAGCCTTCAATACATGGTCGTAGAATCCCCGGGCTGACGGGCTGAAACTCGTTACGTTGTAAACGAGGTGTTTGAGATCTTCTTTCGGCGTACTTTCCAGCATCAACAAGGATTTGATCGCGTCCGGCATGACCATGAAAGGTAATTGGGTGTCAGGCCTCACAAAACAATTGTAGGGGATTCCCTGTGCGGCGTGGTGCAGCATTTCAGGTCCATAATCGCTTGTGCCGCCAGTGGGGATGGTGACAGAGGAGATCAAACCGGGGAAACGCAGGCAGCGGAAATCAACTGTATTCTTCACCTGATCCGCAGCCAGCTGGCGATAATGGTAACTATAGTACCGACCGAGCTGTTCACAATACAGCTTGTTACACCCGTACATGGTGATGGGAATGCACCATTCCCATTCCTTGATCTTTCCGGACTCGTTCTTCTTAGCCAGGCTGGGTAATCCATATGCGGCAATTGAGCTCGGGTAGATGAATTTAACCGGACGTCCCTGCCATGAGGATTGTTCAACTGCCAGTCTGAGCAAATTTAATGTCCCTTCGACATTGACGCGATGGGCTGCTTCAGGGTTGTATTCAGCTTTCGTGGAAAGAATTGAAGCGAGGTGAAAAATGGTGAGGATGTCAAATTCAGCGACAAGACGTCCGAGCAGCATATTGTCGAGGATATCCCCCTGGATGAACCTTTCACAATACGGTATTAGTGATTCATCAAGCGGTTGAACATCAACAGCGATAATATTGGCTGATCGACTTTTTCCAAGATGGGTGATCAATCCGTGACCGATCTCCCCATTAGCCCCAGTAATTAATATTACCTCTTTGCGCATAGTTTATCTCCAGGTGATAATATGTCTTTTTGAGACAACTAAATTATATAAAAAAAGTTCTGGAAGATGTTCCAGAACTTTTAGAGAAACTAGGCTGCAGTGGCTGTTTTCTTTTGGAACCAGGTTTTCCATTCCTTATTCTCCCACACAACCAGAAGGGGTGCTGCTATAAAGATGGAAGAATAAGTACCGCTGAGCAAGCCAACCAACAAAATGACGGCAAATTCGCGTAACGTTACGCCACCAAAAAGTGCCAGGGCGAGCAAAAGAAATTCAACGGTCATTAATTGGGTGTTGATCGAGCGCTGCAGGGTCTGGATGATGGAGTGATTGGCAAGTTTTTCAAAATCCAGCTTGCGGTGAATGCGGCTGTTCTCGCGGATGCGATCGAAAACGACGATCTTGTCCTGGACTGAAAAGCCGATCACTGTGAGCAGGGCGGTTAGGTAAAGGGAGTCCACGTCCCAACCGAAGAGTTTCGCACCGTAGCCGGTCAGTGCCAGCACGATCAACACATCGTGGATCATCGCGATAATGGCGCAAATACCGTAACGGAAAGCGTGTGGAACGCCGCGGAAGGCAAAAGTAATATAGATCACAACAGCCAATGCTGCCAAAGCCACAGCTTGAATGGCGCGTTTAGTTACGCCTTCTCCGATGGATGGACCGACGGTGTCTGATTTGAGGATGATTACTGAGCTGCCAACCTCTGCTTCAAGTCCTTCAAGAACCGCCCGGCGGTTTTCCTCTGGTAGTGCGCTTGAACGCAGGACCAGGGTGCCTTCTCCGGTCGTTTGCACCTGTACGTCAGTGATCCCATTTTGATCGTAGATCTTCTTAATGGCCTCTGTTGAAGGTAATTGGCCATTTTCGAATTGGACTTCGAGCAACGAGCCACCTTTGAAATCGATGGAAAGCGGCATACCATTCACAGCCAGCAGGATCAAACCTGGAATGATGATGAGCGCTGATAGTGCGAAGAAAAAGTATCTTTTACCCAGTAAATTCATTATTAATTCCTCCTACAGCCCAAACCATTTTTGCATTCGCTCGGCTTTGACAGTATCAAGAACGACGGCCAACAGGGAGCGGGTGACAAAAACAGCGGTGAATAACGATACGAGCACACCAAGGGCGAGGGTAAGTGCGAAACCTTTAACCAGGGTTGCACCGAATGTCGAACCAAACCAGAAAAGAATGATACTGGTTATGATCGTGGCAATGTTTGAATCGCGGATGGAAGGCCAGGCACGTTTCCAGCCCAGGTCAAGCGCTTGCTTGATCGTGCGACCGTTGCGCAACTCTTCTTTCAACCGCTCAAAAATCAGAATGTTGGCATCTAGTGCGCTACCTGTAGATAGCAGAAAACCTGCAATACTCGGCAATGTAAGGGTGACCGGGATCAATTTGAACAGGGCAAAGGTCAAACCAGCGTATATGGCTACTGCAATCACTGCAACTGCTCCGGGCAGACGATAATACAGGAGCATGAATAACACGACAATTGAAAAACCGATAGCGCCAGCCAGCAAACTTTTATTGAGAGAATCGACACCAAGCGTTGGGCCGATGATCCGGCTTTCAACTACTTCAACCGGAACCGCTAGGCGACCGTAGCGCAGCGTGATGGCCAGGTTGTTGGCTGATTCTGAATTGAAATTACCCGAGATCTGCCCCTGTCCATCGTTGATGGAAGTGCTGATGCGGGGGCTGGAGATCACTTTCTTGTCTAGTACGATCGTCAGAAAATTACCCACATTCGCCTGGGTATGGTCAGCAAAGATTTGCGTACCGTTAGGAGTGAGTTCAAAATTTACCACAAACCCTCCTACTGATTGGTCCGCTGACACTGAGACGTTTTTGATATCCACACCGGTCATGACTGTGTGCCAAACCGTCTCATCTGTCCCGGTTTCAGTCGATTCGCTAGGGGTTTGCGCAGCTCCATAGTCGGTTTGAATTTCAGTTCCTGGTTCAAGCGCGTTGCTGCCGGTGTCGACAAACTCGAGCAGACCGGTCTGTTTGACAGCCGCGATCACATCCTCGGTATTGGTCAGACCGGGGAATTCACCCAGAATGTACTTGTCTCCGGCCACCTGGAAGATCACTTCGCTTACGCCTAAACCATTGGCACGGTTTTCCAGGATCTGGGCGGTGTCATCGAGATCGGTTCGGGTGGCAGCGATTCCTTCCTGCGGACTCAGCAGCACCTGCATACCGCCCCGTAGATCGAGACCCAGGACTGGATTGAGAGTACGTTCAAAACTACCGATTTTCAATCCTTCGGCGCCTTCTTTACGTGGCAAATCCACCCAAATAATACCGGCGACAAGGACGAGGATCAAGATCAGGTTCACATAGCGACGATCCATATGATGTATAACCTCCAATGCAATCGAAAATCCTGCCTGTACAGGCGGGAACCTAGCGATTATACCTTAAACTGGCACACACAACGGCGAATCAGGAACTCTGGTCGTGAGTGAAATTTCCGAGTTCTGCGGTAACTCGCTCCAACAATTGCCGGGAATCAAGTGTTTCCGTGTCGATATGGATGTCAGCATGCTCAAAAGCATGCCGCAATCTATGCAATTGGATCTCATATTCTGCACGGGTCCAATTCAGTTTCTTTCTTTCCAGAGTCTTCTCGTAAGAGACCCCCAGGAAGATGAGGATATCCGGATTTGTGAGACGCTGCCACATATCCGGTACATAGGAGTGTTCCTGTGCGATGTGCCGGCAGCGGTAACCTTGAGCGGTTAGCGCTTTGATCAGCGTCGATTTTCCGGACGCGCATACACCAACTACACCAATTAATGGATCACTTTTTAACATGTCTGTCTGAAAAAGACAAACGAGGGTTGCCCTCGTTTGTGTGTGCTCCTAGCTTATGTATCCGGTGCCTATAGGTAACCTGACGGTCATACGTCTTATTTGATCCGATTCTACTGGCGAGGAACGTAGCACGACAACGCTCATGTCATCATTGGGACGATTGTTGTCAACGCGGATCGCCTGGGCGAGGATGTTGTCGGCAATTTCCTCGGCGGTGGGATCTTCTTCTTCCAGCATTGCCTCCAGCAGGATGCAAATGTCCAGCGGCTGTCCTGAGCGATCACCTGCAAACTTAATGCCATCCGTGTACATGACGATGGTGATACCGCTTTCGAGAGGAAATTCAGTGATCGATGGACGGATATTGCGGTTTGTTCCGATCGAAACGCTTTCGTTGGTGATGCATTCCACCTGTTCACCCCGCGCAACAAAGACAGGTGTCGGGTTGTTGCGGGTTATAACAATGGTCTGCGTTTGGAGATCCACTGAAAGTATGTTCAAACACGCAGTGACTTTTCCGGATCGTTCACTGAATAAATAATCAGAGGCTGCCCTGGCGGCTGCTCCATCGCGCACGCCCTCCGCGAGCAGACCGATGACTTTCCGTACGACCATTGATGATACCGCTTTGGCACCCCGGCCGGATGTTTGTCCATCTGCCAGAACAACAGAGACACCGCCATTAGGGCGTTCAGTGATCTCGAGTGTATCACCGCTTTCTGAGACGGCGTACTTGTTGGTTTTTGCGACTGCAATACTAATTTCCATACAAAGATTTTACAACAAAACGGCGTACCGGTCAAAATTTCCGCCAGATGTTGTACACAGATTCGTTTCTAGTATTTTTCAGTATTTTCAGTATTTTAACTGTTGACCATAATTCGTCTTTCATGTATAATCTGTCCGCCTGTCAAATGACGACGGGTAGGATTTTTTTTGACAGGAGTATAGAAATGGTTCCGCTTCCAAAGAGAAAACTTTCAAAAGGTCGAAGAGACCGCCGCCGCGCTCAGGATGCACTCGAGACCGCGAATCTGGTTCAGTGCAATAATTGCGGAGAAATGCGCCTTCCTCACACGGTTTGCCCAAATTGCGGGCATTACCAAGGCAGGGAAGTCTTGCATATTGAAAAAGAAGCCAAGAAAAAGTAATCGATAAAACAAAAACGGGCAACGCCCGTTTTTGTTTTAAACCTCAGGTTCATATCCTTGCGGATCTTCCGGTTCAACCCGCGGGACGTTCTGGTAAGGGGCATAGCGTGCCAGCAGTCTGCCGGGAATGAGACCCTGTATATATACCCCCTTGCGATTGTGTTCAATAACAGTGACCTGACCCTGTTCATGAAACAGGGAGATCAACTGTCCTTCCGTGTAGGGGATCTGTACTGTAACCGGAGTAAAGTTTTCGAACAACTCTTCCTCGATGGCCAACAACAAATCCTGTAACCCGATTCCCTTCAAAGCGGAAATGCCAACTGCACGTGGAAATCCATCCAGATCATCCTTTGTCAGTTCCGGTTGTGGCAACCGGTCTATCTTGTTCAGCGCCGTAATGACAGGGATGTGATCTGCCTGGATCTGTTTGAGTGTTTCACTGACAGATTTTGCCTGTTCAATGGCATTGGGGTGGGTAATATCGACAACGTGGATCAGCAGGTCTGCCTCACTAATTTCCTCTAATGTGGCTTGGAAAGCAGCGATCAATTGGGTCGGGAGCTTCTGGATGAAGCCAACTGTGTCCGTTAATAGACCCTGGTGTCCTCCGGGAAGTTCCACGCGGCGTGTGGTGGGGTCGAGAGTAGCAAATAACTGATCGGCCACCAGTACTTCTGACCTTGTAAGCTGGTTCAATAAGGTCGACTTTCCTGCATTGGTATAACCTACGAGGCTGATCAGAGGAATGCGGGATCTTTTACGTTGTGAGCGGTAACGTTGCCGGTGAGCGCGAACTTTTTCAAGTTCCTTTTTCATTACGGAAATGCGTTTACGAATTTCACGGCGGTCAACTTCCAGCTGCGTCTCACCAGGACCGCGCAAGCCTACACCGCCGACCGAACCGGTCCGTCCACCACCTCCACCGGCTTGACGGGCAAGGTGGGTCCAGGCACGGGTGAGCCGTGGAAGGCGATATTCGTACTGCGCTAATGAAACTTGCAAGATCCCTTCGCTGGTATGCGCATGCTGAGCGAAGATGTCGAGGATCAATGCCGTACGGTCAATGACACGGAGTTTTGCTCCAAAAAATTCTTCCAGCTCGCGTTGGTGCCGGGGTGATAGCTCGGTATCGAAGATGACAATGTCTGCCATGCTTTCTTCCGCCAGCAGGGCAATCTCTTCGACCTTCCCCTTGCCAATCAGAGTGCTTGGATTGGGTACGTCCAGTTTTTGTGTCGCTTCTCCGACAATCTCGAGATTCACCGTCTGTGCCAGCAGGGCTAATTCACTGAGTGAATCCTCAAGCGAGATGAGCGGCTTTTCACTGTGGAATTCAACACCAACCAGGAATGCCCGTTCTGCAGGCGGGGTGGTTGGGATCGTCTTGTGTGGCATGACTACCGGTTCCAATCTACGAGACGGGACATGGCTTCCTTGATCCGGTCGGTGGCTGTGCCAAGCGAAACGCGCAGGTATCCTTCGCCATGTTTACCATATACAACACCTGGCGTTGTGCTCACACCGGTTTCGTCCAGCAAGCGTGAGCAGAATGCGATGGAATCAGTCTGTCCGGCAGGAAGGTGTGCCCATACATAGATGGCCGCCTTGGGGATCTCCAATGTAAATCCAGCGCTGCGTAAACCATCTACCACAAGATCACGCCGCTCTTTGTACACCTGGTTCCGTTCCTCGAGCCAATCCTGTTCACCGGTGAGTGCTTTTACACCGGCGGAAAAGATGGGTCCAAAGGTTGAGGTATCCATCTGGCTTTTATAGGTAAACAAGTAGTTGATGATATCAGGATTTCCCACTGCCATGCCCAATCGCCAACCTGCCATGTTGTAGGTTTTCGATAGTGAATTGAACTCGATGGCGACGTCCCTGGCACCAGATATCTGCATCAGACTGGGGGCATTGTAACCATCAAAACAGATGTCCACGTAAGGTGCGTCGTGAGCGATGAGAATGTGATGTTTGCGGGCGAAAAGGACAACTTCCTCGAAAAAGCTCATGTTGGCGATCGCACCGGTGGGATTATTGGGATAATTCAGCCACAGGATTTTGGTTTTTTCGAGAGTCTCGGATGGAATTGCCTTCAGATTCGGTAGAAAATCATTTTCGGCAAGTAACGGGAAATGGACCACTTTACCACCGGCAATAATGCCGCTGGTACTGTAAACCGGATAGCCGGGATCTGGAACAAGGGCAACATCACCGGGATTGAGGATTACTTGGCTCAGGTTGAACAGACCTTCCTTGGAGCCAATCAACCCGATCACCTCATTGGCGGGGTCAAGATTCACCTCAAAGCGATCCAGATAGTAATCTGCAACCGCCTGTTTGAAGGCTTGTGTGCCACCCGTGGGAGAGTAACCATGGGTATCTGAACGGCGGCTTTGATTCACCAATTCTTCGATGATGAAATCAGCTGGCGGCAGGTCGGGTGATCCCATGTCGATGCGAATCACATCCATCCCGCTTTGTTTTAATTTATTAATTTTCTTGCCGAGAGCGGCGAAAAAGTATGGTTCAAATGAAGAGATTCGTTGAGCCGGGGGTAGAAAGGGATTCGTTTCAATCATATCTGAAAGGTCACCTCAATTTATTTTTTAGATCCTGGCTAAGTGTACGCCAGAAAAAGTGAATTGACAAACTGCCTATTGGCTTATCCACGTCAGCAGAACGTCACCTACCACTCCCAAACTTAGTGGAGATACCTTGTCAGCCGTATCCTCAAGCGTGTGCCAGTAGGGATAATCAAAATCAATAATATCAATGGCTTTCAATCCCTTTGATAAAAAGGGTGTGTGATCATCCAGCATGCTATATTTCTCTTTATCAATGAAGTATTCTGCGTGACCCAGGCTAGCAGCCGTTTTCCAGATCTCATCAACCAGTTGTGGGTACGAGTTCTTCTCGCGATAAATGTTCAAATCAGCATCGCCGATCATATCGATTATGATGACCGAATCCGGTTCACCTTCTAATGACTCAGCAAACGCCTGAGAGCCGAGGATCCAATCCCAGCCGTCAATGCGCCCCTGATCTTCGAGATCAAAAAAGACCAGCCAGATTTTCTTGTCAATGTCTTGCGGAATCACGCGGGCGAGTTCAAGCAAAACAGCAACTCCTGATGCCCCATCGTTAGCACCGGGAACTGGTTGAGCCCTGTACTCTGCATTCGGATCATTATCTGCCAGTAAACGGCTGTCATAATGCGCCCCCAGGATCACCCATTCCTCACCATCTCCACGCCTGGCGATGATGTTCTTGATCGGGTGCCCCAAACTTTCGGCAAGTTGAATTTCAACTTCCCAGCCTTGAATTGCCAGCTCATCTTTTATGTAGTTAATGGCAGCGTCGTGTGCTTCGGAACCAGGAGTTCGAGGACCGAAAGCCATCTGGTTGAGCATATGGGTGTAGGCTCTATCTGCATCAAATCGCTCAGGTTGGAGGCCGTTCCTATTCAGGCTGGTAAAAACCAACACACCTACCAGGATCAATCCTGCAATTAAGGCAAGAAGAAGCCATTTACCATGCTTTTTTCTATTGAACATACTGATTGATCCCTGTCTCAGAGATGAATTCTGACAAGGTTCTGATCGCCCGCTTGGAAAATGCGAACCCCCTGTCTCTCTTGCTGCGCACTGGATTGTCTAAAACCGGAAGTAGGCCAAAATTTGCCTTCATTGGTTGGAAATTTTCCGGGTCGGTATAGATAAGGTAATGCATCAATGCGCCGATCATCGTTTCGCGTGGAAAGCTCAGGAATTCCTGGTTTTTGAGATATCGGCTCATGTTGATGCCAGCCACCAGACCTGAAGCGACATTGCCGGCGTATCCTTCGCTTCCCATGATCTGTCCTGCGAAAAATAGGTTAGCACGTTGGCGTGATTGTCCCGTTTGATGCAGGCAATGCGGAGCGTTAATGTAAGTATTGCGGTGCATTTGACCATATCTCACGAAAACTGCCTGTTCAAGTCCGGGAATCAAACGGAACACTCTCTCCTGTTCAGAGTACGTCAGGTTGGTTTGAAACCCCACCAGATTTACAAGAGTTTTTGCCAGGTCATCCTGTCGTAATTGGAGTACGGCAAAAGGATGCCGGCCGGTGCGGGGATCGGTGATCCCAACAGGGCGCAAGGGACCATAACTGAGGGCTTGAATCTCACGGGCAGCCAGAACTTCTATGGGTAAACAAGCTTCAAAGAATTTATTTGCGGATGGCATCGGGGTATCATTTTCCGGTTGCTCAAAAGGCTTGAGTTCTACTTTTTCAGCATCTACCAACGCATCAATAAATTGTTTGTATTCCTGTTCATCGAGCGGGCAATTGAGGTAATCCCCTTCCGTCTCC
Organism: Anaerolineaceae bacterium UBA6107; assembly: GCA_002428455.1. Lineage (GTDB taxonomy): Bacteria > Chloroflexota > Anaerolineae > Anaerolineales > Anaerolineaceae > UBA6107. The sequence continues at coordinate 23,740 of DIWL01000065.1, forward strand.
TCGTTTCCTTTGTCATAACGGGAGCCCCAAAAGGCTTTACTCATGTCAATGCTTCCTGATTCTACGATCGGTGAGACCGCATCATAAAAGTAGAGGAATTGATGACCAAGCAGTACTGAAATACTGGTCGATAGGGCAGGTGAGGTAAGTGGTCCGCTTGCGACAATGCAGGGACCTTCTGGTACAGCTGTGATCTCCTGGCGGATGATTTCTACACCGGGGGTGTTGCCCAGCCGTTCTGTGACGGTGATTGCAAAAGTCTCACGGTCTACTGCCAAGGCACGGCCGGCAGGAAGGGAGCTATCGTCGGCACAACGCATGATGAACGAATTCAATGATCTCAGTTCGGTCTTGAGTAATCCGGACGGGCGGTGGCGCTGGTTTGTACCAAAGGAATTGGAACAGACAATTTCCGCCAACCAGCCGGTGAGATGGACTGAGGTTTGTGTGTGAGGGCGCATTTCATACAGCGTCACCCGTAATCCGCGTCTGGCTGCCTGCCAGGCTGCTTCACAACCAGCCAGTCCGCCACCAACAATGATCAGATCTGCCATGTTACTCCTACTGATATTTTATCATCCCGAAAATTGCTGGCATAAAACTTGCACTAAATGTGGTAATCAGCTATACTCAACTCAGGATAGGGGCTGCAAATGATACAGATACCGCATCAAACCCAAAAACCACTTACGACAGCGCATCTTGCTCAAACAATGGCATTGTTGGAATTGACAGCGGATGAATTGCGACAACAGATCGATTCTGAACTGGCAGGAAACCCCGCCCTGGAGTTGATCGAAGAGAGGCGATGTCCGACCTGCCACCGTATTCTGACTGAACCGGGAAAGTGTCCGGTGTGCAGCATTCCCAACAACCCGCAATCTGAAGAACCCGTGGTGTTTTTATCACCGCGTGAGGAGTTCATCCCCCGTAAGGATTACCTCGATACCGAGATCGAAGATGAACCTTTTGCTCCTGCTGCCGAGGAATTACCGACTTATGTGCTGCGCCAGATCGGGCCTGATCTAAAGCCGGCGGAACGCGGATTGGCGGCTTTCCTGTTAACCCATCTGGATGAAGATGGACTGCTCACCACCTCGCTCATGGAAGTGTCGCGCTACACACACTTTCCGATCTCCGTGGTGGAAAAAGTACAGCATATGATCCAAATGGCAGATCCAATCGGAGTTGGTTCCTGTTCCACGACTGAAGCATTACTCGTTCAGTTGCAGGCTCTGAGGGAGGTAGGCGATGTACCCGTGCTGGCAGAAGAACTGATAAAAGACGGTATGAATAACCTCAGCCACCACCAATACGCAGAGCTGGCGCATCGCTACGGCGTGCCGGTGAAACAGATCATAGCCACCGTCAAATTCATTGCTGAAAACTTGAGCCCGTTTCCAGCCAGGTCACACTGGGGCGATACCCGGCATCCGGGCTCAAATTCAACTCAGGTATATCACCAGCCTGATGTCATGATCAGTTATCTGAATGAAGATCCGGAAAACCCGCTGGTTGTGGAGATCGTGATGCCATTAAGCGGTACTTTGCAGGTTAATCCGTTGTTCAAACAGGCCATCCGCCAGGCTGATGATGATTCAAAAACAGAATTGAAAAGAGACCTTGAAAAAGCGTCTCTGTTTGTAAAATGCCTGCAACAACGAAACCACACAATGGAAAGATTGCTCACGCGCGTGGTGAGTTTACAGCGGGAATATATAATTAAGGGTGAAAAATACCTGAAACCGGTGACCAGGGCGCATTTGTCAAGAGAGTTGGAAGTCCATGAGTCAACCATCTCCCGGGCTGTGGCTAACAAGGCTGTTCAGCTGCCTAACAAAAGGATCGTTCCCCTGGCTTCCTTTTTTGATCGCAGTTTGAATGTTCGTAGTGTGTTGAAAGAGATCATCGAGAAGGAACCAAAACCGTACAGTGATTCTGATCTCGTTGATATGCTTGGAGAAAAAGGTTACAGCGTTGCACGCCGTACTGTTGCCAAGTATCGCTCGATCGAGGGAATATTGCCCGCTCACCTCAGAAAGGCTACTGCCAAGGGTAGATGAGATCAATCACGAATAAGTTTCCAGGTGCCATCAAGGGCAGGAAGGAACCCGGACTAAAAGAAATCACTTCCCTCTTGAACTTTGATGCAGTACCGACAGCTCTGGTGGATACAGAATCGCAGAGCGTGTTGTTTATTAACAGCAGGCTTATTAAACTATCCTATTACTCGCAGCAGGATGTAAACCTGAAGAATGTGCGGTTCATTTTGCCGGGTTTGGACCTTTTGACGGCATACTCAGGGGAAATTCGCAACTTGAAGTTGGATCGCAAGAATCTTGACCCCATCGACACCAGGGTACGATTTGATTACCTGGACCAGAACGGAAAATGGCTCGTTCTCAGGTTTCTACCAAAAACGGTGGATGACCTTGAAAGAAAGATTCAACTTGAAGGTACTTATCGGCGGCTGACTGAATTTGTCCAATTAACTGATTCACCTGAAATAACCTACAAAGTAATGCAAGGGGTGCAGATCATCAGACAGATCCTCGATTGTGGTGCTGTCGGACTTTTTCAGGCAGATCCGGAGCACCCGCAACTAATGCGGATCGCTGAAGCCGGCGATAATGTCCAGTTTCCGGAAACTTTACCCTCTACTGACCTGATCCGCCTGGACAAACCTTCCATTTGGGTGTCCGGGAACCGCATTCTTACAGAACTTCACCGCAGCGGTAAAGTGAACGGTTATGAATATGTGGCGTCTGCACCATTGTTCCAAGGCGGAGGAGCATTCGGTTTGTTGGTTGCTGCCGGCAAGGGCAGTATTCCCATCAATTTGAGCCTGGATGGAATGGAATTGCTATCAGCATTGCTCTTGTCTCTTTTCCAACAGCAAATGCTGGTAAACAATCTCAATAATAAGATCGACCAATCAATTGGCATTATAAACTTGCGCAATCTCACTTTTGATTATATGAACGAAGCCGTCATTGTCGTGGATGACAAGCTCATAATCAAGGAGATCAACCTTGCAGCTGAATACATGTTCGGTTACGCTGCTTGGGAGGTAAAAGGTCAGACCTACGAGAATATCCTGATCGGAACGGATAGGCTGCTGCCCGCTTTCCAGGATGCTCAAAAAGGAAAGGCTACTTTCAATATCGGGGAGGCTTCGCTAAATCGTCGTGATGGTCAGTCATTCCCGGTAGAAGTCAAGGTGATACCCGTTGTTTCAGGTGAAAACGTTATCGGGATGGAAATCCTGATCACGGACATCAGTGAGCACGAAGAAAGCAAAGCGGTGACGCAGCAATTGGAGCATCGAGCGGTGCTGGGGGATTACACCGCGGCTTTTGCACATGATGTACGTAATCCAATCAACAATATATCCACCGGATTACAGCTGCTTTCCGCGTCATTGGAAGAGGCTGATCCCAACCAGGATATCATCAACCGCATGTTGGGGGATTGCACCAGGCTGAATCACTTGATGGAATCTTTCCTTGCATTTTCCCGTCCTCTCGAATTAAAATTTGAACCCTTCGAAGCTGAGCCATTTCTCAAGCGCATCATCGATCGCTGGCAGCCTCGAATGGCAAGGGTAAACGTAAAACCGATATTAAGTGTGGAAAAAGACTTAAAAAGGATCATAGGTGATCCACGCTCTCTTGAAAATGTATTTACGAACCTGATCTCAAATGCATTGGAAGCGATGACAGAAACGGGTGATACTCTGGCGGTTAAGGCTGTAATGATCAATGAGATCAATGGACACCCGGCTGTCGAGATCAGCGTTTCAGACAATGGTCCTGGTATCCCGGAAGATGTAAAAGAAAGAATCTTTGAACCTTTTGTGACCACTCGCAAAATGGGTACAGGGTTAGGACTGGCGATCACCAAACAGATCGTGAATGCCCATAAAGGCAGTCTCCGGGTGGATTCCTTTCCCGGTGGAACTGTTTTCACTGTACAATTACCTGCTGAAAGGGAAGAATCAAAATGAGTGTGTCGGTTTTGGTTGTTGATGATGAAGATAATGCGCGGGAATTTGTGGGTGCGTTGCTTGAAAAGAAGGGTTACGAGGTGATCCAGGCAGCAAGCCTGGGAGAGGCTCGTGAAAAAGTTAAAATGGGAATTGGCGACGTGGTCCTACTCGATGTGCAGTTGAAGGGTGAATATGGACTGAACCTGTTGTACGAAACCAGCAGCATGCCGACCCGTCCGCCGATCATCGTGATCACCGGTTTTGGGGATATTGAAACAGCTGTGGATGCCATGAAAAATGGTGCTACAGATTTTCTTACCAAGCCGCTCAACTGGCCGCAACTCGAAAAATCGCTGCAGCGGGCGTGCGAAACAGTGGCAATGCGCAGAGAGCTGGATCACTACCGCGAAAACCAGATAAAAAGTGTAAATTTTGTCATTGGGTCCAACGAAGAAGTAAAAACCACTGTGTCCCAGTCGGTAATTGCCGCAGAAAAACAGGTTTCTGTCCTGATCACAGGTGAAACAGGTACAGGCAAAGATGTAATCGCAAAATTCATTCACGCCAGTGGACCACGCGCGAATAAGCCATTCATCTCGATCAATTGCGCTGCCATTCAAAATACAATGCTGGAATCGGAACTCTTTGGGCACGAGGCCGGGGCTTTTACCAGTGCGGATAGAAAAAAACCCGGTTTGATGGAAATTGCCGATGGTGGCGTGCTATTTTTGAATGAAATTTCCTCGATGCCGGTCGATATTCAGGCGAAATTACTCACGGCCATTGAGTCCCATTCTTTCAGACGGGTGGGTGGCACTGTCTTGATCAAAGTTGATGTACAGGTGATCGCAGCTTCAAATCGTGATCTCAAGGAAATGATATCGAAAGGTGATTTCCGAGAAGATTTGTACTATCGCTTGAAAGTGGTCGATCTGGATATGCCGCCATTGCGAAAGCGCAAGGAAGACATTCCGGAACTGGTTTGTTTCTTCATACGCGAGAATAACGCCCGTCAGGGGGTCAATGTGGTGAATATCTCACCGCAGGCGATGGAAGCACTGCAAAACTACTCGTGGCCGGGTAACATCCGCGAGTTGTCCAACGCAATTGAACGGGCGATGCTATTTTGTGATGGCATGACCATCAACCTGGGCGACCTTCCAAGAGATATTTCAACCGCGGGGTGAAATACCGTGGCATAGAACTTGCATCATACCCTCCAGAGACCTAATTCTGGAGGGCGAAATGTTTTCTATGAGTGTAAGCGATTTTATTATGACCATGGCGCTGGTACTACTCGTCATCGGTGTAGTGGTTTTGGGCATTGGTGTGTATACGTTGATCAAAAAAGTACTGGGCAAACAATTAAATACGATCGCGGATCAGACCACCAAGATAGCCCAAAAAGGGGTAACGGAAGAGATTTCCGGGTTGGTAGGAAATGCCCGTGCGTTGATCGAAGTGTTGAACGAAATGGTAAAAACGGCCACGGGCATCGGGATATTCCTGGTGATCTTGGGGATTCTATTAATGGTTGGAGCCTATCTACTAGTTTCAGGGCTTGGTTAATATTTCTCCGCTTTCTCCAGGATTTGCCAATTGAGAGGAGTTGCAATGCAGTTAACAGAGCTCATAGCGAAGTTGAACAACCTCAATGCTGATGCAGAGGTTGCTTGTTTTTTTAAATCGCTGCGTCAGGATGCACTGATTTGGGAAGGCTTGCATCAACTTACTTCGAATCAAGAAAGTTTGGACTCGTTTGGTCATCGCAATCTACCGCTACACCCGGGATCGCTGGGGGTGTTTGCTTTTGATCCCGACATCGTTATAAATGACCTGCAAGAAGGCAGTCTATCAAATTCATTGCTTGAAAAAGCGATGCTGGGTTACGAAGAGTATCTTCTGACAGACAGCCCTGCCTTAACTTTGGAACAGGCCGGGACCGTTGCAGCAGCGTTAATGGCAAAGCAACAGGCAGCCGGGAGCTGGTCGCTCGTATTCAAAGAAATCCATACACGCACCAGAAATTCGAATCCTGAAACCTACGTGCGATTCTGGAGGTCGATCCTGGTAATTGTGCTAAACCTTGTCGATGAGAGAGAGCAATTCCTGCTCGATCTCGTGGCTGTTCACCAGCCGGAAACGGCTATCGATCTCGTTGTACACCTTGTGCTTTGTCTTCCCATCAAAGACGAAGAACAGGCTGGATTATTGACTGCCTGCCTGGTTGGCTTGAACGAACAGCACCAGGTGCGTGCACTAAAAGTTCTACGGCAAAATGGCGGCGGGGTTCTCTCTGGAACGGTGGCCGTACGATTACTGGAGACATACCGAGATATTGAGTCAGGTGCCAAATCCACAGGAGATCACTGGAAAGATCCGATTTCGTCCGCAAAAACCGCTTTCAAATATCAGGCAGTAGCAGATATCGCCCAGATTGCGGGAGATGATCAATATGCCATGTTAATGAATGATAAGGCGTTGGAAATACTGGCTGCTCTCGTAAAGCGGGGTAAGGTCAGGAAGGCCGGATTGTTCAATACGAGTGTATCTGATGAGAATGTTTTGGCTATGTTTTCTGAAGATGAGATGAGTGATCCGGACATTCAAAAAGAATTGGTGTATAGCGGCACATCGATTGATGCGCCGGCGGATGCAAATGTTCACCCGGTGAATTTGATCAAGAAGTCAAGAATAATGGCAAAGGCTGGAAACCTGGAATGTGCCAGAGAAGAGATCCGCACAGCGCTTGGAGGACTCTCCGATGCTGAGCTGGAAAAAGTACTTGTGAATGGTCCTGAACAGATAAATTCGTGGGATCCTCTGGAGAATTTGAATTTGCTTGTTGATACCCGGGCGTTCGAAGAGGCGGCCAAGGTGGCCGGATTCATGCTGCGCGACAATCCATCCAACATTGAGGTCAATCTGGCTGCCGCCAGGGCGGCGGTTGGCAAAGGAGATAATTTATCTGCAGCGATCCACTGGGAAACGCTAACGGCTTTGCAAGCCGATAATCGTGATTACAAACGCAATCTCGCGAAAGCGCTCGTCGCAACTGGTCAACTTGAAAGAGCCTACGAGGTCTACAACAAGTTAACTGAAAATGGAAAAACAGGGGATTTGGATGATCTCCTATCTTTTGGTGAAATTGCGCTAGAGGTAAAAAAGCCTGCAGATGCATTGATTGCATTGAACCACTTGTTAGAACGAAAGCCTGATCATGGTAAAGCACTAACGTTAAGCGCAATTGCGTATAGAAATACTGGTGAAAACTCACTTTCTGTGGATCGATTCAAACAAGCCATGCTATTCTCGGACGGGGATCCTCAACCCTGGATTGCACTTGCGGATCTCCAATGGTCGATGGGTGACCGTGACACATCGATCGCAACTCTCAAAGCAGGAGTGGCTGCCAACCCCGGCAATTTCGAAATTCAAGCTTCTTACGCCGGAAAGTTGATGCAGGAAGGATTGAACTCTGAAGCTTTCACGCTTTTGAAAGAGCTATCATCCCGCGAGGCTGTTGTTGAGGTTGATCTACTATTAGTTGACGCAATGGAACGCCTTGGCATGCAGGAGATTGAGGAAACGCTTGAAATTCTTGTGGACCGGTATCCTGATGATGCACGGTTTCTGGCTGATTATGGTAAACGTCTCGTGTGGAAGGGAGAAACGACCAAAGGTCTGTCCTTATTGCAAAAGGCAGGTGATGAGATTTTTAATAACAATGAACTGGCACTGGCGTACCTGGAAGCGGTGTGTAAACCGGATTACCGATGCCTGGTATTTGAAAATCCTTCCAACAAATTGGAACGTCAAAAAACTTTTGGTTTATTACAAAATGTTCTGGCAGAAAAAGCGGAAGATGTACGTGCCAGGTTGTTGAGTGCAGAAAATGCGTTGTTCACAGGTGATGTGCAGTCCGCTTACAACTTGTTCAACGAACTGATTGGTGAGAATTCAGGTAAGAAATCTCTTGAACCTGCGCGGCTGTTTTCAGGTTTAGCCGTGGCAGCATCCCGCTGTGGTCAGTTGGAAATTGCTGGAGCGGCTCTTGATCAGGCTTTGCTGCTAGAACCTGACTGGCTGGCGTTACAAAATATCAAGGCAGAGATTCTCCACAAAACAGGAGATGATGCCGAAGCGGTAAAACTCGTGTTGAGTACATTGCAATCAACCCCTGCAGATCCTATGAATCAGATCTGGGCGGTCAATTTTTTGCAGAATATTGGTAGTCTTAAAGCCGCAACCGAGTTGATTTGTAGCTCGGTTGAAAAATACCCCCAACACCTGGGGTTGGTATTATTGAAAATTGAAAACGACCTGTTATCAGGAGAACCCGAACCTGACCAGGAAGTTCAGGATGGCTTGTTTGACCTGGTCGAGAAATGTGAAGACGCAGATCTGCTAGAAAGATCGGCAGTGGTATTTGCGCAAACAGGCAACCAGGAACGAACTGTCTTTTGCCTTGAAAAAGCCGCGGATCTTGGAAACCTAACAGCCAGGTTCGATCTGGCTGGTCTGTACAGGATCCGGAAAGAATTCAATTTTGCGCAGCGAAATCTGGATCTGGTCCCCTCAAATGAGGCTCTGGTTCGATTATTGAAGCATGAGATGCTTTTTGCACTGGGAAAGTACGATGAAATTGAGTTTCAGGATTTGGACGAAAAAATTGATCAGGTTGAAATTAGCAGTTCAGATTTATTTGTTCCTTCTGAATGGATGGAATTGCTCAAATCTTCATGTCCAGTGTTGAGCCTGGCTTTCAAAGTCGCGATGAAAACAGGCGACTTAACAGAATTGGCAGAAAGTGTTCAACGCTGGTTATCAAATGAACCTGACAATGTTGAAGCCGGTGTCTATGGTGCCGAGATTGCCCTGGCAGCGGGAGAACCAGGTGCGTGTGACCCTTACCTCATGAACAGCACGAATGACCCGTCAAGTAGTTTTAGCAGACAATTCGAGTTGTTATGCAAAGAGAGAATGCTTGACCAGGATATTCTTTCAGCGGATCAGATCGATGAGATGGAGCTGTTTGAGGTAATCAACACTGAAGAACCCGAAAAGATCGCCCGGATCAGGGAGCTGGCAAAATCAGGCAGGCTGCAAGAGGCTGAGAGGTCTTTCGAAATGGCATTCAGTGTATTTGACGGAATGAAGGAAAAATCGCTGGTACTGCAGTTGGGAGTGTTACGTAATCTGGCAAAATGTGCGATCGAACTAAGCCGGTGGGGGGAAGCATTCCAGTTGGTAAATGCGGCTCGTTCACTCGCTCCTAAAAATCACGCATTAATTTCACTGTATCTTAAAGCCAGGACGCTGCAGGCTGAATTCCAAAATCGCGCGCAGAACCTGGGAATTAAGGCACACGATTATCCAATTTCAACTGGCAATGTCGAGCCGATTGCTGAGGTGATTGACGCCATCGGCGCAGAGGTCTTACAGCAGGAATCAATCCAGCATTGGTTTATCCGCTTACAGTTGGCACTGAATGCTTCGCAGGAAAACGTCCGTGAAATGGCGCAACTCACCCCCAGCGCCGAGGATGCCGCAGCTTTAATGGCAGGTTTACGTGTGATTGGCCAGGAAAATACAGCCAAGCAGGTTGGTAAGAAATTTGTTCAGCATCCGGGTGTGCTCTTTGAACTAGCATTGTGTCATCTAGAGGATGATTTACCGAAAGCCATCGAACACGTTTCAGGATCACTTGAAATTCATCCACACCAACCGCTTGCGTTCCGGCTTTTATCCAGTTTATTTGAAAAATCCGGAAAGCTCATCGAAGCAGTGAGCATGCTGGAAAACGCGTTGTCCTATTGGCCGAATGAATCAAATTGGCACCTTGATGCAGCTGATCTATGGAAAAGGCTGGGAAACCTGGAAAAGCCGATCGAGCATCTCAGGCTGGCAAGTATTTACTCTCCAAGTGATATGGAGATTAAGCGGTCAATCGGAATAGCCTTGCTCAAGGCGAATAAATCAACTGATGCTCTACCATTCCTGCTGAATGTGGTGCAAAAGGATCCAGCTGATGGGGATTCCTGGACTGCATTGTCTGAGGTTTACCAGATGACTGGTGACCTTGATCTGGCAGAAGAATCAGCGCAGAAGGCGATAGAGGTTAATCCGTCGGCAGTTAATGCGCGTTTACAGGCTGGCAAGGTCAGTTGGGCAAAGGGTGATCTCGACAAAGCCTTAGAACAGGTTAGGCTGGCGATTTCACTCAACCCGGAAGATCCTGACAATTACGTTTTTATGGCCAGGCTCTACGCTGAAAATGGAAACAAAGGGAAAGCGCTTGAATTTCTGGAGAAAGCCTCAAGAAGTGAAAATGAAACCGTTCGAACAGTTATTGAACACGCCAGCCTGCTTAAAGCACTCAATGGTTCAATCGCTGCGCGTGATCTGATCGCATCGTTCAGCCAGAAATACCCAGAGAATCCGGATTTGTTGATGTTACTGGCTGAAGCCGAGGATAGCTGCGGGGAAACCGGTAAAGCTGAAGCCGTAGCGAAAAAAGCGCTGGATATCCAACCCACAGAAAAGAATATTCATATGTTGTTGGGTAAGATCCTGGAGAAGAATGGCAACCTGGACCAGGCTGCCCATTATTATAGCCACGCGGTCGCCATTGAACCAACTTTTATTGAAGCGTACATAAAACTAAGTCAATTACACATCAGGCAGCGTGAGTATGGTAAAGCGAGAAAAGTCCTGGAGCAGGGTATTGAAAACTCCCCGGCAGACATCAATCTATATCTGACTTGTGCTTCCCTATTAAAAGAGGTCAAGGATTATTACGGTGCAGAAAAGATGCTACGCAAAGCATCGGCAATTGAACCCCGTAACGTATTGATACACCGCCAGCTTGGCGCGATTCTTGCACTAAACATGGTGCATCAATCTCAGGAAGTGAGCACTCAGATATGATCCTTCAACCTACATCCAGAGAAAGCAAAACAACATCACTCGATCGCCTAAAAATGCTCAAATTTCTGGATGCCGGATTGGCTGGCAATTCCAGCCGGTTTACCAGGCAGGCGGCTCTATCGTGGTTAACTTCCTTTCCGGGTGATCTCGAAGTAAACCTGGCTTATGCCAGGGCGCTTGTGCAGGAAAAACGTTTTGTGCACGCAGCCCCTGTCGTACAGAAGGTGTTGCGGGCTGATCCGGAATTTGCTGAGGCTGCCATATTGGGGGAGGAGGTATTCGCGAATTGCGAACCAAACTCACTGCCTAAGGTCGCTGGTACGATCAGAGCGCTGGGAGGTTATCCGGTTCATGGTGAAGCAGTACCGGAGTGGGCGAGTAAACTCAACCAGATCAGAAAACATCTGAATCACAACGAACTTGAACAAGCGCAGGATGCGTTGATGGAAATCATCAGCGAATCGGAGAAGGTGGAACTGGTTTGTTACTACCACTTGCTGCTGACCCAAAAGCAGGGTGACCGCGAAACGCTTATTACTTTGGCCAGGTTGTACCAGTCACGCTGGCCGGATTGTGTACCGATCGCATTGATGTTAGCCGATGCCCTGATGGGCAACGGTGAGACAGATGAAGCGGTTCGTTTGTTGCATTTTTGCGCCGCAAGTGATCCTTCCGCCCAGGTTGCCACACGTATGTGGGGGAAGCAATTTGCTTATCAACCCTTGTATCCGCAGGAAATGGTTATCGACCTTGACCTCCCAATACCGGCAGAAGTGGCCGGCAGGCTCGGATTGAATGTGCTAGCCCCGGCTGGGAGTGGTTTGGGCACGGGATCTACCGGAAAGACAGAAGCTACCGCTTTTGATGGCTACCGCGTGCTTCACACTGAGGATGCGACATTTACTGATCATCCCAAGACCAGAGATGCAGCAAAAAAAGTAAAATCCCCATTTATCACAGAGATCGAAGAGACATTTAAGAAGGTTGCCAATGACATCGGACAACCCAAGTTGACTCACAACGATGACCGCTTTCCGGCGTACGTGATCCTTACCATGCGCTCAGGATTAAAAGAACAATATGGTGTTCAAAGCACGAACCTGCTCATTGATGAGTTGCGCAACCTTTCCAAGGTCGTCGAGCAAAAAGCGGGCTGGAGTTCAGTGATCTTCATGCCTGATGACCTAACCATTTGCGGAAAATACAACATTACTCCGGTAGACACGATCGATCCGTGGAAAATTAAACTCGCATTGGTCGACCTGGATAAAGCTTTGGAAAAAAGCGGAGAGCGGATCGGTGCTTTGCTCATCGTGGGTGGAGATGAGGTGGTGCCTTTCCATCGCTTACCAAACCCGACGGACGACGGCGACGAAAATGTACCATCGGATGGCCCTTACGGGGCTCTGGATACCAATTATTTCGTTTCAGACTGGCCGGTTGGCAGGCTGCCGGGTGAGCATGGCACGGATGCGGGATTGCTGATGGAGCAACTGCACAGCGTACTCGCTTATCACAGCGCCGAACTTAAAAAACCTTCAACAATTACCTCTGTATTGCGGGTTTTATTCTTCTGGGATCAGCCTTGGGCGAAATATTTTACTAACATTGGTTACACTGCGTCAGTCTGGCGCCGATCCTCACTGGTGACCTTCCGGCCGGTTGGCGAAGGACGTAACCTATATCTATCACCAAATGGAAAAACAAGCAGTTTTGATGTTCGTAAACTTGGACAAGCCCAAATCGGTTACTTCAATGTACACGGAATAGAAGACGGCTGTGAGTGGTATGGGCAAAAAGATCCCGTTGAGAACGAGAGCGGACCGGATTACCCAATCGCTCTCCGGCCGGCTGATATCGAAAAACTGACTTCATCGCCGCGAATTGTCTATTGCGAAGCTTGTTATGGTGGTCACATCTTTGGCAAAAAGGAATCTGAATCGATTGCC
>DIWL01000006.1 GCA_002428455.1 Anaerolineaceae bacterium UBA6107
TTGCCAGACTTCATCGGGTCAAACCCCATGACAGAGATCGATCCTCCACTGGCTTCGAACATCCCATTCAATAGACGAACCGTGGTTGTTTTTCCAGCGCCATTCGGACCCAACAGACCAAAGACTTCTCCCTTTTGCACGTCAAAGGAAAGATCCTGAATCGCCTGGAAATCACCATACTTGTGTTGCAAACGCGATACTTCAATAATTTTTTCCATGCTTTTATCCTTGATGTTTCACGTGAAACATTTCTTCACGTTATTTTCCATTTCCATTCATATTCGGATATTTTCGTCGATAAGCCACATATGAATAAACGACCGTATAAACAGATACGACTAATAATGGCATCATCATAACCCAGATGGCGATACTCGGGAAAACTACGCCAACCAATGTTAAAACACCACTGACCTTAAATCCCTTTGCACCAACGCGATGTGTTTCATCCCATACTTGATCATCAGCCAATGTCCAGGGGGTGCGGATGCCAATGAAGTAATTNNATTGAAACGCAAACCCAAATTAAAGAGCAGACTGATCACGTGCAGATAGACAAAGAAAACAACAAACAACAGAATAAATGTGTAAAATTCCTTGTGAAATTGTTCAATATTCTTCTTGTGAGGATCAATTTGCGGGATTCCCAACAGCAATAATGTCAATCCGATCGTCATCAAAGGCAAAAACCACAAACCCATAAAACGAGATCCATACCCATCTGCTTCGCCCTTTTCATTCCAATGTACAGCCATTGGATCAGCAAAACGTGGTTCTAGAATCAACCCTATTGCGAGGGCAGCTAAAACCAAGACAATCATCCAGATTATTACAGTGCGTGCTTTCATATCTGCTCCTTTATGTTTCACGTGAAACATTAGTTGTTAATTTTTTATCGCATTCTTTCACCATCAGTCATTGGTTTCGACCATTTTCTGTCTTTCTCGCAGATTGCGCCGAAACACAGCCTGTATTTCTGCATTGTTGAATCCCTGTCTTTCCAATTGGTCCAGGAAGTCCCGAGTCAGGCGGTCCAATTCTTTGGATTTTTCCGTCTCCTGTGGGGGGACATCCGGCAGGATATAGGTGCCACGCCCGTGCTGGGTGTTGATCACCCCGGCCTGATCCAGGATGCGATAGGCGCGCGCGACCGTGTTGAAGTTGACCTTCAACTGCCGCGCAAGATCCCGTACGGTTGGCAATTGTTCGCCCGTGCGCAGTTCTCCCAGTACAATACGATCATAGATCTGTTCCACAATTTGATCGGTGATCGAGATACCGGAACGAAAATCAATTTCAATATACAGGGGGACAGCTTCTGTCATTTTTTATCCTTCGTAAATAGTTTTTGAGTTTATTTGTCAATATTGTATCATTGTATAATTGTATCTTTGTGTGATTGTATCATTGTTTTCGTAGTTGTCAAGTGTTTTTAAGGGAATTTACACTCAAATCAGTGTCTTTTTGTAAAATCTATCCACCTGACCAGGTGTGCTTCCGCTGAAAGTACCGTTATAATCTCCGCCGCTTCACCCATGTCTGACGCAAACATGTGAAGTGACATTACAACCAGGAGTACCCGATGAAACCTTTTATAACTATTATTGCATTGCTTGTCTTGATTGTTCTATTGTTCTGGCTGGGGCTGCAAATCCTACCTGTGCCCATCCCTTCGTATACTGCGCCTACCAACCCCCTGCAAACCATCCCGTTGCCAGAGGATTTTCCCGCACCGGTCGAGCGCTTTTATCGCCAATTGTATGGGGAGACCATCCCGGTTATCGATTCCGCGGTAATCAGTGGCACCGGTCGCCTGCGCATCAATGGCATCACCTTACCAGCCCGATTCCGCTTCACACATGTCAGCGGGCAGGACTATCGCCACTACATCGAGACTACCCTCTTCGGTTTACCCCTGTTGAAGGTTAATGAACACTTTCTGAATGGTAAAGCCCGCCTGGAGTTGCCATTTGGGATCAGTGAAGGTCCCAACGTGGATCAGGGTGCCAACCTGGCGTTGTGGGCTGACGCAATCTGGATGCCCTCCCTCTGGGTAACCGATACGCGCGTGCGCTGGGAGGTGCTGGATGAGAACTCCGCTATGCTGATCGTTCCATTTACGAAAGAAGCAGGTGCATCTATCGTTGAGGAGGAGCATTTCACTGTTTCTTTCGATCCCGAAACCGGGTTGTTGCAATCCATGCAGTCCATGCGCTATAAGGGAGAAGAAAGCAGCACAAAAACACTGTGGATCAATGAGGTCCAGGCTTGGCAGACGCTCGGGGATTTTACCCAACCGGTGCTGAGCGCTGTCACCTGGCAGGATGAAGGCACGCCCTGGGCGCGTTTCACCACCCTGGAAGTAGTCTATAATGCAGATGTAAGTCTCTATGTCCAAAATTCAGGAATTGAATAATGACCCTTCCTACCGATAAACCCGAATATCTCTTTAACTTTGGTTATCTCAATCTGGATAAATTGCTGCGCTTGCAGCAAAAACCCGCACCTTTCACCCCTGGTGAGCAGTTGTTCTGGAACGACCCGCACATCGCCCAGCAAATGCTGGCTGCCCACCTCAGCCAGAATACGGATGCCGCCAGCCGCAATAAGGAAACCATCGCGCAAACGGTGGATTGGCTGGTGGACTATCTGCAGCTCAAGATTGGACAGACCGTGCTGGATCTGGGCTGTGGACCAGGACTGTATGCCACGCGTCTGGCGCAGCAGGGACTGATGGTCACCGGGGTGGATTATTCGCAGAACTCGATTGAATATGCCACTCGCGCTGGCTTGCGTGTGGATAGCCTGTGGAATGATCTGCAGGGCACACCCTTCAGTGAGGGGGGTGATTGGAGTGGGGTGGTCGCGCAGAAACCGTTCTAGCCGCGGCATTACGAAAAATCGACGCAATCCAGCCAGGCGGGCAGATGCCCCAACAGGCCACTGATGATCTCTTCGCTGGCTTTGTGGAAGACTTTGATATTCCCGTAGGCTTCCCCGCCATCCGGTCCCACCAGATCGCTGACCCCGCGCAGGATCAGACACTTGACTTTGTTCCTGCTGCACACCCAGGCGATCGCGCCGCTTTCCCAATCGGCTGCCACGCCGCCAAACTGTTCCTGCAGCCAACAGACCTGCTCGGGTAGGATGTCCCGATCGGCCGAGAGCAGCAAGCCGCGCTGCACGGGCTGTGGATAGGGTTCCCGTAGCCAGCTCAGATCCAGCTCCGTGGTGTAATGATCGTAGGCGGCCTGTTGATCACCCATCTGTTCGATCACGTCGTACAACAGGGTGCGCTCGGCCAGGATCACATCGCCACGCTGCGCCCGCCCTTGCAAGCCGCCACAGGTACCCAGGTTGATGATCAGATCGGGCTTCCAGCGGACGATGGCATACTGCGCGCTGGCAGCCGCCGAGATCTTGCCCCAGCCACCTTCCAGGTAGATCAGCGTACGCTCACCCTCCAGCAGGGCAAAGCACTCGCCAAACGGGGTCGTTTCGACAAAGGCGACCTTGCAACATTTGCGGGCTGCCCGCCATTCCACGTGTGATGAAAAGATGATGACAATCGTGTGCATGTGAACTCCTGCACCAATTGTAACGTCTTTTCGCAATTAGGGCAGAATTTCCACCACCACGCCGTTCTCTGCCCAGTTGTAGAGCGTCTCTCCGCTGGCTAAATCCATGATGATGCAGCCATACGAAGCTGGACGCCCGAGCACATTGGCCCACAATCGCACCCCGCTTGAGAGCACCGGCAACCCGTGGATGCCGTTCATGAAGCCTGGCACTGCCTCGTAGATGCCCATGAAGTGCGGCATCCACAAATCCCAGTTGGAAGCATAAGCGTTGATCTCGTGCGTCTGGATCTGGAAGACACCCGGTAGTGTGGGAGAATTGGACATCCCGGTGCTGATGACATGCTCGGATTTCAATTCAAAGTTTTCGTACACCCACATGTGTTGCTCGGTGATGCTGATCACGATGCGTTTGCCCAATACCGGTGGATAGGGTAGCATCTCGTTTTTCGAGGGGATCGTCAGCACCTGCCCGGCATGCACGCCATAAATGCTGCTGCCCGGGTTGGCTTCCTGGATCTTCCAGTAGGGCATCCCGACTTTGAAGCCGATCCCGACCAGGTTGTCACCATACTGCACGGTGTACTCGGTCGGTTTGTGGCGCAGGTAGATGGTGTA
>DIWL01000093.1 GCA_002428455.1 Anaerolineaceae bacterium UBA6107
ACCACAACCGAATCGTCCTGTCACCCGGTGAGACCCGCGTCGTGATCTACCTACTGGGGTACCACGAAAACGACGAAAACGCCAAGTTTGATCCAAAAGGATCCAATACCATCGACAAGACTACTGTCAGGCCGGTGATCGACAGGTACCGGCAACCCGCTGTGGTTGAAGAAGCTTTCAACACCCTTGGCAGGTATTGGCGTGAGCTGCTGTCAAAATTCCAGGTAGAAACCCCCGAACTGCACGCCAACCGCATGGTGAACATCTGGAACACCTACCAGATAATGGTCACCTACAATTTTTCGCGTTCAGCCTCTTACTTTGAATCAGGCATCGGTCGGGGTATGGGATTCCGCGATTCCACCCAGGACCTGCTGGGGTTTGTGCACCTGCTGCCTGAAAAAGCCCGCATGCGCCTGCTCGATCTTGCCGCGACACAATTGCCCGACGGCGGTGCCTACCATCAGTACCAGCCCATGACCAAGCTGGGAAATCATGACATCGGTGGAAATTTCAGTGATGACCCATTGTGGCTGGTACTGGCAGCTGCAGCCTACCTGAAGGAAACCGGGGATTGGACGATCCTGGACGAATCCGTTCCATTTGACAATAAAGCCGGTACCGAAGCTCCCCTTTTCGAACATCTGCGCCGTTCCATGCAGTACACGCTTGATCGGATCGGACCGCATGGGTTGCCGTTGATCGGTCGGGCGGACTGGAACGATTGCCTCAATCTCAACTCCTTCTCTGACACACCAGGGCAGTCTTTTCAAACCGTAACCGCCAAGGATGGCAAAGTCGCAGAGAGCGTTTTCGTAGCCGCGCTGTTCATCCTCGCCGCGCGCGAGATGGAGCAGATCGCTTCACGACTGGGCAAACAAGCCGATGTGGAATACTACGCGAGCTACCGTGCACAATTTGAAGACGCAATCGACACCGCCGGATGGGATGGCGCCTGGTTCCGCCGCGCCTACGACGATTTTGGACTTCCGGTAGGATCATTTGAGAATGAAGAAGGTCAAATATTCATTGAACCCCAGGGCATGTGCGTCATGGCCGGGATAGGTATCGAAGATGGCCGCGCAGAAAAAGCGCTTGATGCGGTTGCAGAGCACCTCGCCTTCCAACATGGTATTGTCCTGTTGTACCCGGCTTTCAAGCGGTACCATCTTTCCATGGGTGAGATTTCTTCGTATCCACCGGGATACAAGGAAAACGGCAGCGTCTTTTGCCATTCCAATCCATGGATCATGATCGCTGAAACGCGTATTGGTCGGGGAGACCATGCCTTGGATTATTACCTGCGTATCAATCCATCGGCACGCGAGGATTTGAGTGACATTCATCGGTGCGAACCGTATGTATACGCGCAGACAATCGGCGGCAAGGAATCCGCAACACCTGGTTTGGCCAAAAACTCTTGGCTCACCGGTACCGCGGCGTGGAATTTTGTCGCCATCACCCAGTGGATAATGGGTATTCGTCCTGCGTATGATGGATTGATCGTTAATCCAGTCATCCCCGCCTCCTGGAGCGGGTTCAAGGCTGTGCGATATTTTCGCGGTACGCGTTACGATATTGAGGTAAAGCGGGAAGGTCCCGGAAACCGGGTTACCCTGTTTGTAGATGGAAACAAATGTGAGGAAAACATGATCCCACTCCCCGTTGATCAGCCGGATATGATTATGGTCAACGTTGTGATTGGATGAAAAGCGGCAGCGTATGACCCGGGAAAATGTGAGACGCAGATGGTTGTTGGGGGTCTTTGCGCTCCTTTTCATTACAGGGTGCGCTCGTCCAACAGAGCCCACACCTATAACCACACCCGAACCCGTAACGTCTACTCCGTCCGAAACTTCTTCTGAAGTAGCGGATATTAACAGCCGGGTTGAAGACCTCCTCGGCCAGATGACCCTTGAGGAGAAGATCGGTCAGATGACCCAGGTGGAGCGGTATTGTATCGCTGATGGGGCGATCCGAAACTTTTTCATCGGTTCAGTCTTTAGCGGTGGTGGCAGCTCTCCCACCCCCAATGACCCCCAATCTTGGGCAAAAATGATCGCGGAATACCAGGAGGAAGCACTCTCCACTAGATCGGGGATTCCCATTCTCTACGGCATCGATGCGATCCATGGTCATGCCACCCTCTACGGAGCGACCATTTTCCCGCAGGAGGTAGGCCTGGGTGCAACACGTGATCCTGAGCTCGTCTACCAGATCGGACAGGCTACTGCGCTTGAAATGGTCGCCACCGGAACCCGCTGGAACTTTGCTCCGATCATCGCTGTTCCGCAGGATATCCGTTGGGGCAGAACCTATGAATCTTACAGCGAGGACACTTCGCTGGCGGCCGAACTTGGTGTGGCGTATATCGCAGGATTGCAGACTGTTCCTGACACCGTGGCAGTTGCAGACGGCCAATCGATTTTTGTCCTTGCCACTGCCAAGCATTTCCTCGGTGACGGTGGAACCACGTTCGGTACTTCGACCATCCGCTACGGGTACGCCAGCCCCGACCAGGTTTACCTGCTCGACCAGGGTGACATGCAGCTGCCCGAAGAAACGGTACGGGAACTTTTCCTGCCACCCTATCGGTCCGCGGTGCAGTCCGGTGTGAAAAGCGTGATGGCTTCGTTCAGCAGCTGGAACAGTGAAAAAATGCACGGGCAAAAACTTTGGCTGACTGATGTACTGAAAGATGAACTTGGTTTTGAAGGGTTCGTCGTTTCAGATTACGGCGGGATCGACCAGGTAGCCCCCGACTATTACACCTCAGTTGTGACCAGCATCAATGCCGGGATCGACATGAGCATGATCCCCTGTGATTACAGGACCTTCATCGACACGGTGACCCAGGCGGTGAAAAAAGGGGATATCCCCATGGACCGCATTGACGATGCCGTGCGCCGCATTCTACGTGTCAAGTTCGCGATGGGCGTGTTCGAACACCCATACGCGGATGAATCGCTGATTCCAACGATCGGATCGGTTGAGCACCGTGCGCTTGCCCGCCGTGCGGTAAGCGAGTCACTGGTTTTGTTAAAGAACGAGAGCAAGGCTCTCCCCATCCAGCGCGATACCAAGACCATCTTTGTCGCCGGTGTCGCGGCCGATGATATCGGCATCCAGTGCGGCGGGTGGACGATCACCTGGCAGGGTGAGATAGAGGATATCCAACCCGGCACGACCATCCTGAAAGGTATTCAATCAGCCGTTTCACCCGACACCCGGGTCGTTTATAGCGAACCGGCGGAATTCGAAGGCCTTGCAGATTACGGCATCGTCGTGGTAGGGGAGGTACCCTACGCCGAGGGCTATGGGGACAAGGATGACCTTTCACTTTCCGGATATGATGTCGAGATCATTTCAAAGATGCGCGAGCATGTCAAAAAACTTATTGTTGTGATCGTTTCCGGGCGGCCGGTGATTATCACGGACCAGTACCTGGTAGCGGATGCCTGGGTAGCCGCCTGGTTGCCCGGTACCGAAGGTCAGGGGGTCAGCGATGTCTTGTTTGGAGATCAGCCATTCACCGGGAAGCTTCCTTACACCTGGCCAAGGTATAACGGGCAACTTCCCATCAATAAGAACAACTCCTCACAGCTCAAGGGATGTGATGCACCGCTTTTCCCGTACGGATTCGGGTTGGGCGAAGCTGGCAGTAAACCGATCAAGTGGCTGGATTGCCAGGAATTTGAAGATTGAACATTAATCAATATCTGAATAAATCAAAAGGAGAAATACCATGACTGACTTTACCCCTAAACCTGAACACAAGTTTACATTTGGACTCTGGACAGTTGGCTCCACCGGTCGTGATCCTTTCGGTGGTCCGGTGCGTGACGCTAAAACCCCCGCGGAACTGGTTTACCTGCTGGGTGAAGTGGGCGCTTACGGCGTTAACTTCCATGACAATGATCTCATCCCCATCGACGCAACCCCGGCAGAAGCGGAAGCCATCAAGAAGGATTTCCGCAAAGCGCTGCAGGATACCGGACTGGTCGTTCCCATGGCAACGACCAACCTGTTCGGAGATCCCATCTTCAAGGACGGTGCTTTCACTTCGAACGATCCCAAGGTGCGCGCCTACGCACTGCAAAAGACGATGCGCGCCATCGATTTGGGTGTTGAATTCGGCGCGGGTATTTATGTCTTCTGGGGCGGCCGCGAAGGCACCGAAACGGATTCCAGCAAGAACGCTGCCGACGCCATCAAGCACAACCGTGAGGCAATGAACTTTCTGTGTGAATACGCCATCGACAATAAGTATGATCTCAAGTTCGCGCTCGAACCCAAACCAAATGAACCGCGCGGCGATATCTACAATCCCACCGTGGGTCACATGCTCGGGTTCATCGCCACACTCGATCACCCGGACATGGTAGGGTTAAATCCTGAGGTGGCGCATGAACACATGTCGGGGCTGAACTTCATGCACGGTGTCGCCACAGCCTGGGAAGCCGGCAAACTGTTCCACATTGACCTCAACGATCAATACCCTGGTCGATATGATCAGGATCTCCGCTTCGGTTCCCGCGACATAAAGGCTGCTTTTTACCTGGTCAAATTCCTGGAGGATGTTGGATACCAGGGGTCGCGTCACTTTGACGCGCATGCCTACCGCACTGAGGACTATGAAGGCGTAAAAGATTTCGCGCGAGGCTGTATGCGCACCTACCTGATGTTAAAGGAAAAAGCGGCGCAATTCAACGCGGATGTAGAGATCCAAAGTCTGTTGGCTGAGATCCAATATGAGGATCCAACCTTGACGCCGCTCTTCGGGAAGTACACCCGTGAAAAAGCCCAGGAGTTGAAAAACCGCTCCTTTGACCGGACTGTGATCGCCAGCCGCGGCTTGAAGTACGAGCGCCTGGATCAGCTCACCATCGATATCATATTGGGAATGCGGTAATTGGTGGCAAAAATGATCGGAGGGATATGAAAATCAGTGGACCTCACCAGTGCGAAAAACAGGTCGGTGCGTTAATCTCGCAAATGACTCTTGAGGAAAAGCTCGCCCAGTTAGGCGGCTGCTGGGTGTATGAATTGCATACCAACGGGATGCTGGATGACCAGAAGGTCAGCCAGCGGCTCACCAAGGGCATCGGTCAGATCACCCGCAACGCCGGCGCCAGCGATCTACATCCCCGCGAGGCGGCTATCTCAGCCAACCGGTTGCAGCGCTTTCTCAAGGAACAGACCAGGTTGGGAATCCCGGCCATTATCCATGAAGAATGTTGCGTTGGGTTGATGTCTGCGGGCAGCACAGTTTATCCGCAGATCATCGGCCTGGCCAGTACATTCCGCCCTGAGCTGGCAGAACGCATGACGGATGACATCCGTAAACAAATGCGTGCGATCGGCGCACACCAGGGGCTTGCCCCCGTGCTGGACGTGGCGCGCGACCCCCGCTGGGGGCGCATCGAAGAAACATTCGGTGAAGATCCCACACTGGTGAGCCAGTTTGGCACCGCCTACATCCGCGGCTTGCAAGGAGAGGATCTATCCAACGGCGTGATGGCTACCGGCAAGCACTTCGTCGGGCACTCCTTCTCTTTGGGCGGGATGAACTGCGCGCCGGTTCACCTGGGAATACGTGAACTTTGGGATGTGTACCTGGCGCCATTCCAGGCAGCCATTCGCGACGCAGGGCTGGCTACGATGATGAACGCC
The DNA here is from genome assembly GCA_002428455.1 of Anaerolineaceae bacterium UBA6107. Classification (GTDB taxonomy): domain Bacteria; phylum Chloroflexota; class Anaerolineae; order Anaerolineales; family Anaerolineaceae; genus UBA6107. The sequence continues at coordinate 5,674 of DIWL01000093.1, forward strand.
TACCCGCAGTTGGACGGCGAAGTGGTTGCAGCCTCGCGCCGCATTCTCACCGACCTGCTGCGTGAACAACTTGGGTTCAATGGCCTGGTGGTGTCAGATTATGAAGCCATCATCATGATCCACAATTACCACTACGCCGCCGAAACGAAACAGGCAGCTGCTGCGAAAGCTCTCAACGCTGGAATTGATGTGGAACTGCCAACGGTGGTCTGCTACGGCGATGAATTGGTCAAAGCTTTGAAAGCCGGAGAGGTTTCGCTAGAGACCATCGACCTCTCGGTCAGCCGCCACCTGCAGAAAAAATTTGAGTTGGGGTTATTCGAAAACCCGTATGTGAACGAAGATACTGTCATTGAAATCTTCGAAACTGATGCCAACCGCGCGCTGGCTTATGAGATCGCATGCCAGAGCATGGTGCTGCTGAAGAACGATGGCGTCCTGCCGCTAAAGCCGACCATCGGTAAACTCGCGGTCATAGGTCCCAACGCGGATTCCGCGCGCAACCTGATGGGAGATTACTCCTACAACGCCACTGCTGAGCTCCTGACCGCCCTGCCAAATCCTGACTCAGTATTTGCTTCCTACACCATGGCAGAAGCCAGTGCTCCAACCGTGAAAATGGTCACAGTGCTCGAGGGCATCCGGGAAGTTGTCTCAGCAGCAACCATTGTGGACTACGCACAAGGATGTGAGATCAATTCGGACGATGAAAGTGGTTTTGCACCGGCGCTGGCACTCGCCCGGTCATCGGATGCAGTAGTCTTGGTGATGGGCGGTAAATCCGGCCTGACCTGGGATTGCACCACCGGCGAATTCCGTGACGCTACCGATCTGGGCCTGCCCGGTGTGCAGGAGAAACTGATCAATGCCGTGCTGGCAACTGGCAAACCGGTTGTCCTGGTGCTGGTGAACGGCCGTCCTGCAGCCATCCCGGAGATCGCCGGCAAGGTCAACGCCATCCTTGAAGCCTGGATACCCGGCGAGGAAGGCGGGCGGGCTGTGGCAGCCGCGCTCTTTGGAAACATCAATCCCGGTGGCAAGCTGCCGCTGTCCATACCGCGCTCGGTCGGGCAAATACCTGTCTTCTACAACCACAAACCATCCGGGATGCATTCAAATATCTATGGCGATTATTATGACCAACAAGCCGCACCCTTGTACTGCTTTGGGCATGGCTTGAGCTACACTACCTTTGAATACAGCGCTTTGAAGATCAACCACTCAGATGTGAATCCCGGTGAAAAAGTCGACATCTCACTTAAGATCCGCAACAACGGATTGCTGGCTGGTGATGAGGTGGTCCAGTTATACCTGCACGATGAGTACGCCAGCTTTCCCCGCCCGGTGAAGGAGTTGAAAGGTTTTACGCGCATCCAGCTCCAGCCCGGAGAAAAGCGGTTGATCACCTTCCACCTGGACACCTGCCAGCTCGCTTATTACGATGAAAACCTTGAACTGGTACTGGAACCCGGCCAATTCAGTGTGATGATCGGTTCCTCCTCAGAGGATATCCGCCTGACAGGCACGTTTACGGTCAAAGGTGAGGAAAAATTGATCGTCAAGGATCGCATATTCGTTTGCCCGGTATCCATCCGGTAATAACAAGAGGATAAATGACTTATCAACGAACTTTGGGTAGATCAGGGATCACCGTAAGTGCCATGGGACTGGGCTGTTGGGCGATTGGCGGTCCTTTCTGGAACGGTGATGAACCGCAGGGATGGGGTGAGGTGGATGACAATGAATCTATTCGTGCCATCCACAGCGCACTTGACCATGGCATCACTTTTTTTGACACTGCCAACGTTTATGGTGCCGGTCACAGTGAGCGCATATTGGGGAAAGCGCTGAAGGGTGAACGTTCCAGGATAATCATCGCCACAAAGTTCAGCAGTCTTTTCGACGAGAGCTCACGCCAGGTCACAGGTCAAAGTGCGCATCCCGCGGACATCCGTAAAGCCTGTGAGAGTTCCTTGTGGCGTCTTAACACTGACGTGATCGATCTATATCAATTTCACGACAACGGCTATCCACCGGAAAAGGCACAGCCGGTTCGTGAAACCCTCGAAGAGTTGACCCGCGAAGGGAAGATCAGAGCGTATGGATGGAGCACGGATTTTTCAGATCGGGCTGAAGTATTTGCTGAGGGACCACACTGTTCAGCCATCCAGTTACAGCTTAACGTGCTGGAAGATAATCCCAGTATCGTGACGTTATGTGAAAGACACAACCTGGCTGCCATTAACCGGGGGCCACTCGCCATGGGGCTGCTCACCGGTAAGTACACCTCTGAGACCAAAACCGGCATTGATGATGTGCGTGGTGAAAAATCCCCTTCCTGGATGAAATACTTCAAAGGTGGCAAGCCCGATCCTGAATGGCTTGCCAAAGTTCAGGCTGTTCGGGAAATCCTGACCGCGGATGGGCGGACGTTAGCCCAGGGAGCGATAGGCTGGTTGTGGGCGCGCAGTGAAAAAACCATTCCAATTCCGGGGTTTCGCACGGTTGAACAAGTGGAAGAGAACTGCCGAGCTCTGGAAATGGGACCATTATCGCAAGAACAATACATCGAAATTGAAAGAATCATGGGACGCTATCATGAGTGATGCATATTTCCTGGGCATTGACGTTTCGACCACCGGCAGCAAAGCCCTGCTGATCGACTCTGCTGGCAGCGTGATGGCGGTTACTTCTTCTCCGCACACGCTATCAACTCCCCGTCCGCTGTGGTCTGAACAGGATCCGCGCGAGTGGTGGCAGGCAACTACCAACAGCATTCGCGCTGTTTTAAAGGAAACCGCCATTGATCCTGCCGCGATCAAAGCAATCGGGTTGACCGGGCAGATGCACGGGCTGGTGCTGCTGGACGCTGCAGGGGAAGTGCTGCGCCCGGCAATTTTGTGGAACGATCAGCGCACCCAGGTGCAATGTGATGAGATCCACCGCAGGTTCGGCAGGGAAGCATTCATTCAGATCAGCGGCAATGCCGCTCTGACGGGTTTCACCGCGCCAAAGATCCTATGGGTGGCGGAAAACGAGCCGCAAGTTTACGCCCGCGCGCGCCATGTTCTTCTGCCAAAGGATTACATCCGTTACCGATTGACAAGCGAGTACGCCATGGACAAGGCGGATGGCTCCGGCACGATCCTGTTCGACCTGAAACAGCGCGACTGGTCGGAAGAGTTGCTCGCAGGATGCAACATTCCTGCCGAGTGGATGCCGCATACTTTTGAAGGACCGGAGTTTACCGGCTCGGTTTCGGCCACGGCAGCCTTCGAGACAGGTCTCGCCATCGGTACCCCGGTGGCCGCTGGCGGTGGCGACCAGGCTGCCCAGGCGGTTGGTGTCGGCGCGGTGGAACCGGGCATCATCGGGCTGACGGTTGGCACCAGCGGGGTGGTTTTTGCTACCACACCAAGCGCGCTCATCGAACCACAAGGACGCCTGCACGCCTTTTGCCACGCAGTTCCCGGTATGTGGCACTTCATGGGTGTCATGCTCTCTGCTGCCGGAAGCCTTCAGTGGTATCGCGACACGCTGGCACCGGATATGGAATTCAACACCCTGCTCATGGAGGCTGAGGCGATCCCCGCCGGCAGCGAAGGGTTGCAGTTCCTGCCCTACCTGAGCGGAGAACGCACCCCACATCCCGACCCGAACGCCAGGGGAGCATTCATTGGGCTTACCCTGCGCCATGGGCGCGGTGCGCTTACCCGCGCGGTACTCGAAGGCGTGGCTTTTGGGCTCAAAGACGGGTTCATGCTGATCCAGCAGGCTGGATTGCCTGCAGTGACACAGATCCGTGCATCCGGCGGTGGAACAAAGGGTGCCTTGTGGCGACAAATACTGGCTTCTGTATTAAACAGCGAATTGGTAACCGTGAACACCAGCGAAGGCGCGGCGTTTGGGGCTGCCCTTCTTGCCGGGGTCGGTGCTGGTGCCTGGTCGGATGTGATCACCGCCTGTAAGAACACCATCCGCATCACCGGGCAGACTTTACCAAAGATGGATGAAGTTGCGGTTTATGAGCGCTCCTACGCGCAATTTCGCGAGCTCTACCCGGCCTTAAAACCGGCTTTTGATAGAATGGTGTAGCAATCTTTGAACAATTCATTGCGATAGAGGTGTTATGTCCAATTTCATAAACTTTCCACAGAATTTCGCCTGGGGTACCGCCACATCCGCGTATCAAATTGAAGGAGCTGCCCGCGAGGACGGACGCAAGGAATCCATCTGGGACGTGTTCTCTCACACGCCAGGCAATGTAGCCAATGGGGAGAACGGCGACGTGGCGGATGATCATTATCATCTCTGGAAAGAAGATGTACGACTCATGAAAGAACTCGGGTACAAGGCTTACCGGTTTTCGCTGTCGTGGCCGCGAATCCTGCCGGATGGCCGGGGACAGGTGAACCAGCCCGGTATTGATTTTTACAACCGCCTGATCGATGAACTACTGGCAGCGGACATACACCCCCTGGTCACCCTGTATCACTGGGATCTCCCGATTGCGCTTCCAGGCGGCTGGCTGGAGCGTTCCACAGTAGAAGCCTTTGCGGAGTATTCCGGCGTGGCCGCCAGGGCGTTTGGCGACCGTGTCAAGCAATGGGTAACGATCAATGAACCATTCTGCGCCAGTTTCCTCAGTTACAAATACGGCAGGCACGCCCCCGGCATCCAGGATCCCTACAAAGCCCTGGTGGCGGCGCATCATGTTCTGCTGGCGCACGGTCTGGCCGTCCCGGTGCTGCGTTCCGAGGTCGCTGAGTCTCGTGTAGGGATCACATTGAACGAGGGTCCTTTTTATCCGGCTACACGGTCCACGAGTGACCTCGATGCCGCGCGCCATGCCGATGGTGAGTTGAACCGTTGGTTCATTGACCCGGTGTACGGCAGGCATTACCCGGCTGATATGCTCAAGGATTATGTGAAAGCTGGTGTCTTAAAAACAACGGATCCGGATTTCATCCACCCCGGAGACATGGATAAGATCGCGGTACCCACGGATTTCCTGGGTTTGAACTATTACACACGCAGCATCGTTAATACCGTTGAACATACCGGGAATTTTCCTGACAATGTCAATCCCTCCCCGGAGGCGGATCAACAACACACTGAGATGGGGTGGGAAATCTTTCCCTTCGGTCTTTATGAAACGATCTGCCGGGCATATTTCACTTACAAACCAAGCGAGATCATCATTACCGAAAACGGTGCCAGCTACTCAGACGCGCCGGATGCCAATGGACGGGTACGCGACGTCAGGCGCATTGAATACCTGCAATCACACATCGAAGCAATTGGCCGCGCGATACAGTGCGGCGTCCCGATATCCGGTTACTACGTCTGGTCGCTGATGGACAACTTTGAATGGGCGTTCGGGTACACCCAGCGCTTTGGCCTGATCTACGTTGACTACGAAACACTCAAGCGTTATCCAAAAGATAGCGCTTACTGGTATGGCAACGTGTCCCGACAGAATGGGTTGATGACCGAATAGTTAACGGATTCTCCAGACAAGAGGTGTAAAGTTGCAATACGGATTTTTCGACGACGCGGCCAAAGAATATGTGATCACGCGACCCGATACGCCGTTATCCTGGAGCAATTACCTGGGGAATCGCGAGTACGGTGCAGTGATCACCAATAACGCTGGCGGTTATGGATTCTTCCGTTCAGGCGCGAAGGGGCGTTTCCTGAGGCTGCGCTTCAACAGCGTTCCCATGGATCAGCCCGGGCGGTATTTCTACATCCGGGATAATGAATCTGAAGATTACTGGTCAACCTCCTGGCAACCCGTGGGTAAACCTTTGGGTGAATACAGTACCACCTGTCGGCATGGCACTGCTTACACAATGATCGATTCTCATTATGCGGGTATCCGTTCGGAAACCACATATTTTGTACCGCTTGGTCAACATTTTGAATACTGGCTGCTGCGCCTGACCAATGAGAGAGGTTCTCCGCGGCGGCTCTCCGTGTTCACCTATTGCGAATTCACCAACCAATGGGACACGCAGCAGGATCAGGTCAACCTGCAATACTCCTTGTTCATTGTCAAAGGCGAAAAGATCCACAATGACCTGCTGCGCATCGCCATCCAGGATAACCTCACCGCACAGACGGAAGCTTCCGGGCACAGCGACGCGGGCATGCACTGCTGGATGGGTCTTACGGGAGCGCTGGTCAGCCGGTTCGATACCAGCCGGCAGGCTTTCCTGGGCACTTACGGGGATTACCACAGGCCAGAAGCTGTCTTGCGCGGAAGTTGCAGCAACAGCGCAGCGTACGGAGACAATGCCTGCGGCAGCTACCAGGTCGAGCTTGAACTTGAACCCGGAGAAACCCGCGAGCTGCTCGTATTACTGGGTGTCGGAGACGCCCACACCGTTGGACAAAATACTTTTCACGAATATGGAAATATCGATCGCGCAGCGACAGAACTGGAAGCAGTCAAACGTTACTGGCACCAGCAATTGGATAATTTTTCAGTGAAAACACCTGACCAGGACTTCAACCACTACATCAACATGTGGGGACTGTATAACTGTCTGATCACATTCAACTGGTCGCGGTCAGCCAGCCTGGTGTATAACGGGGAACGTGACGGACTGGGATTCAGAGATTCGGTTCAGGATGTGCTTGGCATTGTGTCGAGTGCTCCGGAGCAGGCTCGTGAACGGTTGGAACTGATGCTCACCGGCCAGGTATCGAACGGGGGCGCTATCCCGGTCATCAAACCCTTCGACCATCACCCGGGTGCTGAGCCCCCGCCACGGGACGAGGAATATCGTTCTGATGATTGCCTGTGGTTCTTTAACGCTGTTCCCGCTTATGTGCAGGAAAGCGGCAACATCAATTTCTACCGAAAAATCCTTCCTTTTGCGGATTCGGGAGAAGCCAGCGTACTGGGTCACCTGCGCTGCGCGCTGGAGTTCAACCTGGAACGCAGCGGGGCGAACGGTCTACCCTGCGGGCTTTCGGCGGATTGGAACGACTGCCTGCGCCTCGGTTACTTCGGCGAGAGCCTGTTTGTTGCCTTCCAGGTGAGGTTGGGTTTGACCGTTTACGCACAGGTGTCAACTTTCCTTGAACTACCGCAGGAAGCGGAATGGGCATTGCGCGAGCGGGGTAAGCTGGATAAGCGCATCCAGGCTGCAGGTTGGAACGGGGATTGGTTCATCTGGGCGATTGGCGAGAACGGCGAAGTCTACGGATCCCATTCGCAGTCCGAGGGTCAGGTTTACCTGAACACCCAGGTCTGGTCGGTCATCAGCGGTGCAGCCTCCCCTGAGCAGGCGAAGCGTTGCCTGCAGACTGTGTACGCGCGCTTGCACACCTCGTACGGGTTGATGCTGGCTGCCCCGCCATTTGAGCGAACTCCTGTGGATATCATGCGGGCTGTGGTCTACAATCCCGGCATCAAGGAAAACTCCGGGATCTTCAATCACACCCAGGGATGGGGGGTGATGGCAGAGTGCCTGCAGGGCAACGGCGACAGGGCTTACGAGTACTTCAGAGCTACCTTGCCCATGGCTTACAACGACCGCGCTGAACTGCGCCAATGTGAACCTTACGTGCACGCCCAGACCACTTATTCCACCTTCTCACCGCGGGCGGGAAATACACGCACTTCCTGGCTCACCGGTGCCGCTGCGTGGAGTTACTTCAGCGCCACCCGCTACATACTGGGCGTTCAAGCAGAGATCAATGGGCTGCGCATTGATCCATGCATTCCCGCTGCCTGGGAAGGCTTTGAGGTCACCAGGCGTTTTCGTGATAAGACCTGGCACATCACGGTGCATAATCCAGAACACGTTTGCCATGGAGTGACAAAAATAATAGTGGATGGGGAAAAATTCGATAGCAATCTGATCCCGGTTGACACGCCAGGAGAGGAGCACCACATCGAGGTGTGGCTGGGTCAAGTCAATTAATTCTTACTGATAGCTATAATAATGCGGATCTGAAGATGTTAATCTGACATTAACAGGAGATCCACAATCTCCTGCCCATCAGTGGAATAGAGTTTTAAATCGTTGCTGGAGAAAGAAAAACGCGCTGCTTTTTCCAGGTGGGCGATGAAAACCCCATCCTGTTGGATGATCCCTGGTTCCATGCATTTTTCATCTGTTCGGTCCAGTATTTCAATCAAGATCCCGTCTCCGGTAATTTCGTAACGCCCTTTGAAGCGATTGCATTCTGATGAGCTGCTGATCTTGTGATTGTGAAAACGCAGCGTTAGCGTCGAGAATTCAAGCACGGGTGCTGAATCCAGCATTTCCACCCGCCAGATGCTGCCATCCAGGATGTCCTTTTTCGGCGGCTTGCGGTAAGTGAGCACGATGAGCACGAGGAAGATTACACCAAGGGTAACGAAAATTGGTAGGTACTTTTTCATCATCTACTCCAATTTCATTATACGATTTTTCGAATGGGGAAAGCCTAAGTATTTTGTAAAACCCAGACTTTTCAATCGAAATACGCAACAAGGAAAGGTATCCGAATCAGTCAATTGAAAAGAACCCGGCGATTGCCTGCCGGGTCCCTTCCTTCCCTCCCTGGTATATCTATGTTTTACCTCCACACCATGATGAACTGCCGCAAATCTGCATCCTTTATGGACTGCGACCTGAGTAGATCGATCACGCCGGGATAATCCAGCACCGGTCTAAGCACATCCTCCGGTAAAGCGGGCAGGATCTCAGCGAGTGTTCTGTGAGTTTGCCGGTTTACTTCCATCAATAGCTCCCGCGATTGCGCCTGCGATTCCCGGCGGTGTGGTGGGTAGCCGCCGCCACTCTCAACGCTGAACAAGCGTTCAAAGATAAATCGCAGATTTACATCTGCAGCCCAACCGTACCCCTGGTTCAACGCCAGCGAAATGCAGTTGCCGCCATTGATCTGGGTGAATAACCAGGCGTCCAGCGGACCTGTGATCAACCCGCAGAACACCCCGGGGTACTGCATGGCAGAGTTCAGGAACCCCTGACCAGTGCCGCAGCCGCCTACAACCAGGTCAGCCGCACCACTGTTAAGCATCAACGCTGCCAGCAGCCCGGTGTGTATATAGGTAAGTTCCGGTTTTTCGCCGCTCTTCTTCATTCCCACGTTCAATACCGTGTGCCCGCGGCCTTCCAGCGCGGCAAGGATATCTGCGTTGCGGTCCGCGGCACTGGTTTCGTTTATCACAGCGATATTCATTACCGCTCCTTTCTGCGCAGCGCTTTTTCTGCTGCTGCAACAACGTCCAACACCCGTAACCCCATATGATCCATCAACAAATCCGCGCCTTTGGAAGTGACAGGGAAACGGTCCTTGATGCCCACCCTTTCAAGCGGAACCGGGCAATTCTCCGCCAGTATCTCAGCCACCGCCCCACCTAAAGCACCTATGATCGTGTGCTCTTCAGCTGTGACGATTGCGCCGGTTCGCGCAGCCGCCAGGCAGATCGCATCTACATCAAGGGGTTTGAGTGTATGGATCTCAAGCACACCTGCCGAGATCTTTTTCTCTGCCAGTAGTTCAGCCGCCTGCACTGACCGTCCGAGCATCGCGCCGTTGGAAATCAGCGTTACGTCGCTGCCCTCCCTGATCCAGATACTTTTTCCGATTTCAGGTTTGACGTCTGCGGGGTGAACCGGCAGTGATTTGTCGCGGCTCATCCTGAAGTACAGCGGTCCCTGGTGCTCAGCGATCACCGGCAGCCAGTTGACGATCTCGTTGTTATCCGCGGGCACGATCACCGTCATGTTGGGCATCGCGCGCATCACCGCCAGGTCCATCACGCAGTTATGCGTCGGGCCGTCTTTGAAGTCTGAAAGACCTGCATAATGCCCTACCAGCTTGACGTTCGTTTCAGCGTAAGCCACGCAAGTGCGTACCTGTTCAACAGCCCGCAACGACAGGAACGCCGCGAAGGCATTTACGAAGGGGATAAACCCGCCCAGCGACAATCCAACACCAAAGTCCACCAAGCAGGGCTCTGCAATCCCCACGTTGAAAAACCGCTCAGGGAACCTGGAGCCAAAGAAATGGGTCAGGGTGGAGGAGGAAGTGTCGGCATCCAGTACAACAATTTTCTTGTTCACGTCACCATATTCAGCCAGTGCTCTTCCATAAGCTTCCCGCTGCGGCATCTCGCTCATTTGGCACCCCCTGCTTCATTCAATTCGCGCATGGCAATGTCAAGTTGCTCCGCGGTCGGAACCGCACCATGCCATTTTGAACTGTTTTCCATGTAACTGACACCTTTCCCTTTTGTGGTATGGGCGATGATGATGGTGGGTTGACTGTGCACCTCTTCTGCAAGATCCAGGGCATCACGCACCTGGCGGATGTTGTGACCATTGATCTCGATCACATGCCAGTTAAAGGCACGCCATTTATCTGCCAGGGGTTCAAGCGGCATAATGTCATGTACCGAACCGTCCAGTTGCACATCGTTATAATCCAGGATGGCAACGAGGTTAGCAAGATGGTACTTCGAAGCAACATTCGCGGCTTCCCATATTATCCCCGCCTGCATCTCCCCATCACCCAACATCACGTACGTGCGGCAGCGCTTTTTGTTCATCCGTGCTGCCATGGCAACGCCTGCGCCTACAGCCAGGCCATGTCCCAGGGGACCAGCGCTCATTTCGACGCCGGGTGTCTTCACCCGGTCAGGGTGACCTTGCAGATGGCAATTGAGCTCACCCCAATTCAACAGATCTTCAGCCGGAAAGTAACCCGTTTTGGCCAACGCCACGTACAATGCCGCGGAAGCGTGCCCCTTGCTGAGGAAGAAACGGTCACGGTCTTCCCACTGCGGATTCGTGGGATCATGTTTCATCTTATCAAAAAACAACACGGCAATAATCTCTGCAGCAGATAATGCGCCACCGGGATGTCCTGATCCCCGACGGTGTATGATGCGGATGCTCTCCACACGGATCTGGCGCGCGATCTCCTCCAGTTCCAGGATCCTTGCTTCACTAAGATAGTTCATACCTGTGTCTCCTCTATGTAATCGCTTTTTGATTGATTACAACCTGTTGATTTGAACGCGCGGATTCATGCGCAGCAATCGAAAACTCAAGCACGTTCCGGGCGGTCCTGCTATCCAGCCGCGGGTTGCCGCCTTTGGTCAGAACATCGATCAGATGACGCGTGCAATCGACGAAGCTGTCGTGCCACTCATAACGTTCAACCGGTATTTCACGGGTGATGCCGTCCTTGAACAACACCAGGGGCGGGTAATCCAGTGTTTTCGCGGTGCAGCGGTTGATGATGATGATCCCCTTGTCACCGATGATCTCCACGCGATCGTCATCCGAATAGTAAATACTGTCCATTACCAGGTTGGGCGTGTTGGCAAAATCCAGCGTGCCGTAGCGTGTTTTCTCCTGAAACTGGAACATCATCACCGCAGGCGCATCGATGTAAACCCCCGGGGGTACTTTGGAGCGGTCGATCCATGCGCTCACCCGTTTAACAGGACCCATCAGGTCATAAGCCAGCGAGAACAGGTGGTAACCGTGGTCAAAGATGAGCGGGCCGCCGCCGCTGGTCTCTTCTTTCAAGCGCCATACCCAGCTCGTCAGCGGCACTTTCCACTGCGTCTTGCTCTTACCGGTGCTCACATGCATGCGCAGTATCTGCGGTTCACCAATCTCTCCCGCTTTCAGCAGCCGCTTCGCTTCAACATGCGGTGGATAAAAGACAAAATTCTCGTAGATCCGCAACACCAGACCGGTCTTGTTGGCTTCCGCGATCATTTCGTCTGCTTCCGCCAGGTTGAGCGCCATGGGTTTCTGCACGGATACATGCTTGCCGGCACGCAGCGCCTGCAACGTCATGCTGCGGTGCAGATGGTGCGGTACCAGCAGTTCCACCAGGTCAATATCCGGTTGTTTGAGCAGTTCGCTGAAGTCCTTGTATACCCGGTTGACTCCCCACTCCCTGGCTTTGGCTTTCGCGCGCGCTTCATTGCTATCACACAGAGCAACCAGGCTGGCATCTTCCCTGCCTTGGTACCCCATATAATGCAGATCAGAGATCCGGCCGCAACCGACAAAAGCCACGTTGATCTTTTTCACTACGCGACCTCCCTTGGCTGATCAGCCGCAAGAACGCCCTTTTCCGCCAGCTGCTGGCGAATTTTCAGGTGAGTAGAACGGGTGATGGGATACCAGATGAGCAATGGCAGCGCGGCTAGGATGAACAACGCAGGGATTGGACCGAAGAACAGCCGGATACCGAACAGGGTCGATGCGTTCTGCTCAACGTTGGGCACATAATTGTAGAGTGCCAGAATCCAACCGGTACCGGCGAGCGCGATGGCTTCGGAGATCTTGGTGGCCAGCCCCCACACACCGAAGTACATCCCGCTGCGGTATTCCCCGGTCTCCAGGCGGTCATAATCAACCACATCCGGGATCATCGCCCACGGGAAGACCCAATTGACCGCGAATCCGATCCCGGCTACAGCCGCAATCACGTAGATCAGCCAGGTGGGTTGGTTGGGCAGGAAAAAGCACAAACCGATGGATACTGCCCCGATGCCCATCCCCAAGGCATAAGCGGGACCTTTGTCCCACTTTTCCGCGATCTTCTTCCACGGGAAGATGGTGATCGTTACCACCACCAGCAACAGACCCATCACGATCGAAACCTGGGACTCCATCTTTAATTGATAGGTCAGGAAGTAAGCCATCAACGTTTTGATGAACGCAAAAGAAAGGTTCATCAGCAGGTAGGCAATGATCAAGCGTACAAAGGGTTTGTTTTTGAAGGTGTACTTGATCGCCTTAATTGGGGAAATCTCCGACTTGTTCGCAACGATGTTGGGTTTTTCCTTCAATCCGGAAGCAGAGATAAGCAGCGCAGCGGCAGCGATCACGCCATAAATGATGCCAATAAAACCGTACCCGGTGTATTTGGTGGCAAAGAGCCCTACAATGGCAGGAGTGAGTGCAGCCCCAACGATGTAAGCCGGTACAGCCAGGATCATACGGAATGAGGTGAGGCTGGAGCGCTCATCGTAATCCTCGGTCAGTTCGGAGGAAAGCGAGTAATAGGGAACGTTCGTGAGCGTCCATAAGGTATCAAATAATATGAACGTGAACGCGATCCAGATGAACACCCCCACCCTCTCGAGCCCGCGCGGCACAAACCACAACAGCATGATGCTGATGGCAAGAGGAATGGCACCAAAGATCATGAAGAAGCGGCGTTTCCCAAAGCGTTTCGAGGAGAAACGATCAGAGAACCAGCCAAACAGGGGGTCATTGACCGCGTCCCAGATCTTGCCGATGAGCAGAGCGCTCCCTACCAGTGCCGGCGGGAGCAGCGCCCCATCCGTGAAATAGATCAGCAGGAAGAACTGGACGGCTGAATTGACCAGTGCGTTTCCGACATCACCGATGCCGTAGAACAACTTGGTCTTGATCGATAATTTCTCAGAGGATAACGCAGTTGTCATATTTCCCTCCAGCAGTGTTTCACAAACCAATCTCGTGACGCAGCGCTTGCACCCGCTTCGACCAGTTGCCCACGTTCCAGCGACCGTAAACGCCCAACCCGCCCATCTCGTGATCACCAAAATACACCGGCACATGAATGAGCGACAATCCCTTGTGTTCAAAAGCACTTTCAAGAGCGCCTTTTAATTCCTCCAGCGAATACCCTGCGTGAAGTGCATTGACCCCCTTTATGGACTTCGCCCAGACGACATAATCCACCTCCACACTGTCGTTGGTCGCCACCTCATGTCCATATTGGTCCATTTGTAGCCCGGTGATCGCACCCATGCGCCGGTTGTCCAGCAGCAGAATGCAGCCTTGCGCGCCATGTTGCACCCCATCAATGAGAATCTGCGGGTTCATCGTCAGAGAACCATCCCCGGTGAGCGCCAGAGCGTAAAACGGCTTATCCGCAATACCGGTTGCCAGTAACGAGGAAACCGCGAACCCCATGTATGATGCGCCGCTCTCATTGTAGATCTCGCCCGGGGTTTCATCCTCAGCCAGCTGGAAGCCATTGGCCTGTACATCCCCCGCGTCGAAGATCACTTTCACCTGGTGCGCTCTCGCCCAATCCAGGGCTGTCTTTACTACGGCCGGTTGCGTTAACACCTCGCGTCTCCAAACCGGGTCGAACAACACAGGGTGTTCCATGCGCGAATGTTTCAAAGCCTGCCATTCCCGGCGTTTCTCCAGGCAGATTGCAAACCACGCGGACATCCCCTCAGGAATCTTATGTGGAAGAGTTCTCAAAACCCCATTTAGATACTGCAGGGTCAAACTCGCATCACCCAGCAGGGCGATTGTGTTGTTATAGTGGGTGGCATCATATAAATCCGTGTTGAGGTTGATCACGTTTTCCACCGCAGGATAACCGGTGCGTGAACAATCGGACTGGCAGACGAAGCGGGTGCCGATTGCCACCAGCAGATCGGCGTTCTCCATGGCGAAATTGCCGCTTATGGATCCCTTGGAACCGCCTACGAACATGCAGCGTTCATTGGAGGCGGGGATGGCTCCGGTGGAGATGGGCGAGGTTACCGCCACACCGTCCACCAGTTCCAGAAATTCCTGTAGGGGTGAACCAATCTGCCTTCCCCCGTTACCTATCTTGACCACAACCTTTTTCGCCTTGAGCAGCAGGTCTGCTGCTGACCTGTATACCTCTTCATCACCTGCTCGGCTGATCCCCGGTACTTCCCCGCAGGGCAATTCACGCAAGTTAAATTGCGGCAGGTCAGCGGCCTGCACATTCATTGGCAATAACAGGTAGAACGGTCCGGCGTGGTGCGGATCTGCTGTCGTGTTCAATCCCCGCCGCAACATGACCGGAAGTGCCAGCGGGGTGTGCAGCGTATAAGCCTCCCCCATACTGGAGAATAATTTCAAGAAAGAGCCTTGCCGGGACAGCGGGATCTGCTGCATGTTATAGCCTTCGTCCTCGGTGGTTTCATCCCCAAGGAGGTACCACACCCCCAGCCCGTCCGAAGCCGGCACCAGTGAAGCCGCCAGGGCATGCAGCGCACCGGGACCGATTGAAGTAACCACGGCTGCTTTCTCCCCGCATATCCAGTTCAACGCTGCTGCAGCGTGAGAGGCTTCAACCTCGCTGCGCACACCAAAAACCCGGCACAACCCGGCGTCCTGGTAAACCCGCAGCACCTCTCCGATCTCGGTAGATCCGTGACCGAACACAACGACGAATTTCTTCACACCCTGCAACAGCAACCCGAGGATCAACGCCTCTGATACCGTTGTGTTGATGTGATTCGGGAGATCACCATTCCTGATCGCTGCATCCACACCACCGGCAGCCTTGATGAACTTCGCCCGGCTCATACGCGCAGAAAGCCGCTCCTCGCGTTCTTTTTCCCAAGCATTAACCGCTGGCATGAATGACCTCCTGCCTGATCAAAGATGAATGCTCTGTCCAACCCTGGCAGAATCCTGTGCAGCCAGTGCAAAGCGCAATATCTCCCGCCCTTCCCAGGCGGTGAGGCTGGGTTGCTCCCCCTTGAAAAACGCATCAATCATCTGCCGTGTGGAGTTAATGAAACTGTACTCCCACCCCACCGGCATATCAGAAAAGGTGAAGGTTCTGCGGTCACGATACAGGATCACCGGGGGAATGTCCAGCATTTTGCCGTGTCCCCGCGTCACCCAGATCACCCCTTTGGTCCCGGTGATCTCGATGCGGTCATCCTGGGCGTAATGGTTCGTGTCCATCACGAGTTCCGGTGCGTAAACGACTTCCAACGATCCAAACCGGTTGCCCGGGAATTTCCAGGAAACGATCGCCGGAGTATCCAGGTTGCCCACGTTTACACCGGAATTGACGTAAGTGGTCCCGATCCAGGCATGTACTTCTTCCGCCATACCCATGAAGAACCAGGCCAGTGAAAACTTGTGGTGACCATCATCAAAGACAAGCGGTCCGCCGCCACAGGTATCCGGATCAAACCGCCAGACCTGGGCTGCCCGGGGCACATCCCACATGGTAGGGCTCACACCTGCGTTGCTCTTGATGCGAATGGTCAGGGGATCCCCGATCTCACCGTTTACAATCAATTCTTTGGCTTTTAGCACTGGGGGATAAAAAATAAAATTCTCAAAAACCTTGAAAAAGACACCGGCCTTTTCAGCCGCGGCGATCATTTCATCCGCTTGCGCGATGGATAAAGCCATCGGTTTCTGCAGAGAAATGTGCTTGCCTGCCGCCGCGGCATCCAGGGTAGCCTGACGGTGCAGATGGTGGGGCAGCAGTATCTCCACCAGGTCAACATCTTTCAGCGCGAGCAGATCACGATAGTCCTGGAAGATGTGATCAGCTACAACCCCCCATTTCGCGCCGCGCATTTTCGCCAATTCAAGTTCAATGTCCGCAACTGCCGTTATGCGCGTTTTCGGGTTTTGAAGATATTCGATCGCGTGTAAATCAGAAATCCTGCCGGTGCCGATGATGCCGATGTTTAATACGTCCATGCACATCTCCCTGAAGTAAAAAATCGGATAATCCCTAATCCTGCTTGATAAAACTCATCCGGTCGGAAAGGGCTTGCGCGATCGCAGTAACCTTTTTTGCCATTTCCGGTATGCGATCGATCGGGAGGCGTGCCGCCGGTCCGGATATTCCCAAAGCGCCGATCACCTTGCCCCGGTAATCAATGACAGGGGCGGCGATGCAGCGCACTCCCAGGTTGAATTCCTCATCGTCCATCGCGTATCCCAGGCTTCTGGTCTTATCAAGCTCAAATTGCATCATCTTCGGATCAACGATCGTGCGCGGTGTTGCGCGCGGAAAGTCAACCGGCATTTCCGTAGCATTCCATGCCATCAACACTTTGCCTAACGCTGTGCAATGCAGCGGAGCCGTAAACCCGACTTCTGTGTTCACGCGCAAGGTTTGAGAGGATTCAACCTGGTCAATGTACAAAACCTTGCCCTGTGAAAGAACGCCCAGGTGGGCACACTCACCCGTATCGTGAACCAGTTGCAGAAGAAATGGTTTGGCGGTTTCACGCAGCGGCATTTTGGTCAACAGGCTGCGGCTTAATTGCACAACTGATGGGCCAAGTTTATATTGACGCGTGTGTGGATCTTTTTCGGCAAAACCGTAATTTGCCAAAGTCTGTAATAGTAATGAAGCACTCCCCTTGTCGATTTGAAGGTCACTGGCGATGGTTGTAATACTGACCGTGCCATTGGCTTCAGCCAGTCGGTTCAGGATCTTCAAACCCCGGGCAAGTGATTGGATCTCCCTCATGTGAGTCTCCTACCTGCGTTGTATATTATACAACCACATTTCTATATTTGCTCATTATTATAGCATAAAGAGGCGATTTTCAAACAGTTTACCGGTTTTTAGTTGTATTTTATTCAACAATGTTGTATATTGTTACTATATCATTAATCACCATGTTTTCCTCCTTCTGATTCACCCATTATTGTTATTTAGTGATAACCATTAATTCGTCCTTTGAAAGCCGGCTTGATTGGTTTTATCTACCATTCTAAGAGCCGATGTGTTTTTATTGTGACACAAATACAAAGATTATTTACAGGGAATCTACGCTGCAAAGAACAGCAAGGAGGTGCAAAAGGATAGGATCGTTTCTTTTTCAGCTGGAAAACCGTGTTCACCATTCTAAGGTTCAATAATAAGGAGGAAGTAATGAAAAAAAGTTTCTTGTTCGTAACCGGCCTGCTCCTGATCCTGGCCATGGTGTTGTCAGCCTGCCAAGCTGCGCCGGCAACTGAAGCTCCCGTAGTGAAACCGGAACAACCGGTCGCCACAGAAGCCCCTGTTGTAGCAACAGAAGCACCTGTCGCGACTGAAGCGCCGGCTGCCAAAGCCACCACCAACATTGTCCATTATTACTCCGGAGACCTGGGCTTGAAAGATATGCAAGAGATCATCACCCAGTTCAACGCCCAAAGCGCTGCTTGCGAGATCAAAGACAACACGACAGGGCATGAAGATTTCAAGACCCAGATCCTGGTCATGCTTGCCGGCGATAATCCTCCCGATGTGTTCTCCTATTGGGCTGGAGCAAGAGTGCAATTTGTGGTCGACAGCGATGCCCTGATGGAGCTTTCTGACTTCTGGGCTGAAGAAGGTTTTGATGACATTGTGGTCGCGGGTATCCAGGGAGCCAAGGATTACAATGGCGGTGTTTACGCCATTCCACAGAACTATCACTTCACCGGTATGTTCTACAACCCCAAAACCCTTGCCGCGGCTGGAGTCACGGAAACCCCCACCAATTGGGATGAATTTATCGCCGCTGGTGAAAAACTGATTGCGGCCGGCGTTACCCCGATCGCACTGGGTTCAAAAGACCGCTGGCCTGCCCAATACTACTTTGATTACTTTTTGGGCTACACGGCTGGCAACGAGTACCGCGAAAAATTCCAAGCTGGTGAAGGATCATGGACTGATCCGGAAGTGGTGAGAGCCATTGAATACTGGAAGGAACTCATCGACAAAGGATTCTTTGTTGCCGATGCCAACGCCTACACCTACACCGATGCTGCTGATATGGTTGCCAACGGTCAGGCTGGCATGACCCTCATGGGCACCTGGGTGACTGGATACTGGGATGGCAACGGCCTGGTGGCCGGCGAAGACTACGATCTGTTCCCCTTCCCCACGATCGAACCCTCCATCCCTGCGGCCACTTACGCCACGGTTGATGCGTGGGCAATCCCGGTGGACGCCGCCAATCCTGACTGCGCCAAGGAATTTGTCGCCTGGGCTTTGACCCCTGAAATGCAGGCCTTGTGGGCCAAGGGACAAGGTGCCCTGGCTGCATCTGCTGAAGTGGACACTTCAATTTACAACGTGGTCACGAAGAAAGCCAATGACCTGATCGCAGGCGGTACCAAATGGGCTGCCGGATATGACCTCTCCACAACCCCGCCGAACGCTGAAGTCGGGTTGAACCTCTTCGCCCAATTGATGAACGACGCTTCGCAATACATGACGTACCTTGAAGATGCACAGGTACAATCCGCTGAGGTGTTTGGTAAGTAAGGTTGATTGATTCTGCAAAGGGCAGTCGGGAAATTGACTGCCCTTTGCGACTTTACATTGTGATTTGATGTTTTTGGGTTTTTTATGTAACATCTTCTTATACTAATTATTTCGGTAGCTGACACAGCAAGGAGTTGCTCTTGATCAGGAACCGTCGCAAGTGGACTTTTCTGTTTTCCATCATTCCATTAACGGTTTATGTCGTAATCGTCATCATTCCCCTGCTAAGCTCTTTCTACTACAGCTTCACGGATTGGAATGGCTTCCGCCAGACTTATAACTTTGTCGGGCTGGATAATTTTGCCAAAGTCTTCTCCGATAAACTGTTCGCCAACGCCATCAAAAACACCCTGATCTGGATGATCGCCGCATTGATCCTCCCGGTAGGTGGAGGACTGATCCTTGCATTAATGCTGAACGAAGAGATCAGAGGCGCCAAGTTCTACAAATCTCTTTTTTACCTTCCCATCTGCCTGTCACTCGCCGTAGTTGGCCAGGTTTGGATCTGGATCTACATGCCCAACTGGGGGTTGATCAACACTGTGCTGCGCGCGCTCCAGCTTGATTCACTAACACTCGCCTGGCTGGCCAACCCTGATACCGCGCTGGTCGCTGTGATTATCGCCTGGTCGTGGTCCCAGATCGGCTTGTCGATGGTCATCTTCCTTGCCGGGCTTACCTCCATACCGACTGAATTAACCGAAGCCGCAGAAGTGGATGGTGCATCCTACCTCAAGGTTCTAAGGCACATTGTGGTTCCACTGCTCAGCCCGGCAACCACTGTGGTGATCGCGCTCATGATCATCAACTCACTCAAAAGCTTTGATGTAGTTTACATGATGACCCAGGGCGGACCCTTCCACACAACGGATACACTGGCGATGTTCATGTTTAACGAAACCTTCAAGAAATACTACATGGGTTACGGCAGCGCAATCGCCGTTGTCCTCTTCATGATTGCTATGATCATCATCATCATCTACTTCCGCCAGGTGCGAAAGCTGGAGCATCTCTATGACTGAACACACCGAACACCAGGTTCAACCCGTGAACCCGCCAAAGAAGCGTAAGGGTATATCAGCCCGCCGCATTTTCCTTTACCTGATCATCCCTTTAGTCGCTTTCGTTTACATTGTTCCGGCGATCGGAGTGATTCTTACCTCGTTCAAACTCGACGCGGAGATCGCGGAATCTGGATTATGGAGCATTCCCAGGATCATTCACTTCGACAACTACGAGGAAATCTGGGTGGATGCCAACGTACGCACGTACATGAAAAACTCTGCCCTGGTTACCATCCCTGCAACCGCCATCTCGATCATGCTGGGCGTTTTGATGGGATATGTCTTCAGCAAGCTCCCCTTCAAGGGCAGTGAATTACTATTCATATTTGTCCTGGCAGGCATGTTCTTCCCGCCGCAGATCGTACTGGTACCGCTGTTCAAGTTTTACAACACCGTAAATCTTTACGACACATTGTGGCCGATGATCATCACCCACTGCGGTTTTGGTTTGCCGATCTGCACGCTGATCATGCGCAATTTCTTTTCTTCCGTCCCCATGGCGATCCGCGAAGCAGCCATTATCGACGGTGCCAGCGAGTTCGACGTGCTGACCCGCATCATGCTGCCGGTGAGTTTGCCAGCGCTGGCAGTACTGGCCACCCTGCAATTCACCTGGATCTGGAACGACTTCCTTTACCCAATCATCTTCACCCAGTCGGATGAGATGCGCACCATCATGGTCGGATTGATCACCATGAAAGGGCAATACCGGGTAGCCTACGGCGCGCAGGGCGCGATGGCGGTGGTCGCCAGCATCCCGACACTGCTCATCTTCATCTTCTTCCAGCGCTACTTCATCAAGGGTATGACGATGGGGGCGGTGAAGGGATAAGGAAAACCGTTTTCAAACTGGATTTCCCACAGGAGTTCGATATTCAGTTTAAGCCATTTTCGGATATTGCTTTCACAGAATAGAATTATTAAAAAGTTGTAAAATATTAATGGCACAACTTAATATACTACAAGGCAAATTTTGCAGATTCACAGACGTTAATACTGTAATTAGGTTGAACATAGAGTAAGCCAATTATCTCCGCAACAAAAAGCTTTTATGAATAAAAAATTTGGATAATTAAACTCCGGGGGAAAGTACCCTACATAAACCCTAAAGTAGGAGAATAATATGTCAGATGTGAATGCCTCAGATAAACCAGAACAAAAAATGATGGAGCACGAGGATTATGTAAAGAAGGCTGAAGCGGAGAAGTATTCTGGAGGTAATCCGCCGCTGGAAGAGGATTATATTGCCGCGAGAAAAGAAAACCTGGCGGAAGATCAAAACAGACTCCTGCGCGAGAAGGGGATCAAAAGTATCCAGGGAAGAATGGAAGGAGCAGCGGGGAAGACCGATCAGGAATTCGATGAAACTCCGACAGACGCGAAAGCCACGCCTGAAACCATCCAAGCCGAGGGTGAGGTCAGACCCGAAGCCTTGGAACCGAAGGCTGTGTACGAACGAAACGGTTACGAGTACAAGACCGATGAACAGGGCCGGACAAAATTGGTCACCGGTGACCTTGCTCTTGAGGAGGGTGAGCGCTCATCACTGCAAACGGAGGTGGGGCACATGGGTTTGGCCGGGGACGAAGGGGGGCATTTGATTGGAACCCGCTTCAATGGTCCGACGGACGCGTTCAACCTGGTGCCGCAGGACGCCAACCTCAACCGTGGCGAATGGAAGTCGATGGAGAACTCTTGGGCTGAAAAAGTGAAGAACGGTCAGGATGTCAAGGTGATGATAGAACCGGCTTATGGTGATGATTCCATTCGCCCCGAGAGTTTTGAGGTTCTATCCCAGGTGGACAATGAATTGACTTACACCAGTTACTTGAATCAACCCGGAAATGAAACCAAGGGAGAGTAAAATGACTGAACCTTTAGAAGCCTTATACCCCAGGATCGGGCAGAGCGTTGCTGATTTGATTGACGCGAATTGGGAAGAAGCAAATATCCGGGTTTCCATAAAACCGGGTGTAATTCAATTGAAATCTTCATACACCATCACGGACACCAAAGAGGTTGTCAGTTTTGCTCCGAATCGATCCCTTGTCAGGCTTTTCAGAGAATTACACGAACGGATGGTTACAGAACTGGAAGATAACTGGCAAACAGCGCTTTTCAACCTCAAACCTGATGGGAAATTCGAGATCCAATTCGGGTATTAGTTGAACAATGTTATTTATTTTTATTCATTCCTTTGGCGTGATCTTAACCACACCTCCCCAACCACCAGCCCAGATG
The DNA here is from genome assembly GCA_002428455.1 of Anaerolineaceae bacterium UBA6107. GTDB lineage: Bacteria > Chloroflexota > Anaerolineae > Anaerolineales > Anaerolineaceae > UBA6107. Next base: position 28,017 of record DIWL01000093.1, read on the forward strand.
GAGGCATCTGGAGCGACTGCGATGGCATTCATCCTCAAACTTGGCAAACCATCATCAACTGTATATTGTTCAACTAATTCACCATTTTTGTAATGGAGAATCCCGGAATATTCTGTTGCGACCCAAACAGAGCCATCTCCCTCAAATGCGATGCCATTGACCAAATAAGTGTTACCTACTTCTTCCCAATTGTTGTTTACAAACTTAAATAACCCTCTAGCTGTTCCAGCATAAACAATTCCTGTTGGACTTATCTCAATTGTGCCGACCATAGAGCCCGCTTCCAAACCGTCAGATTTATCATACATTATCCATCTATCATCGATTAACCTGGCGATTTTTGCTTCATTGCGATAATCGTAACCTCCAACCCATATACTCCCATCCAAATCTATAGCTATGGAGCGCATATCGACAAATCCCTCCTGATCGCCATTGAGTATTTTCTCCCATTTGTTTCCATCAAATCTTGCCAGACCATCGCCACCAGCCCATATACTTCCATCGGTTCCTGCCTCCAATGCCCAAATATTTTCTCCAATTTCTAAACCATCTTCTCTATCATAAGCAGACCATTGATTTTCGCCAAAACGAAAGATCTTGCCATCATCCCACGAGCCAACCCATAAGTTACCATCTTTATCAATATCCAAATCCTGTGTATTAAATGGGATCCCTTCTTTTTTCCCAAGACTAAACCAATTATTGTTTTGAAAGGTATTGAGAGAACCATTATGCGAGGAAATCCAGATTTCGCCACTTTCCGAGATTTCGATTTCTTGAGCCCAGCTCATATCAATAATCCCTGGATCTTGAAAGGACTTCCATGAAGAATCAGACATCAGTTTCATCATTCCATCAGAAGTGCAAATCCAAAGATATCCTGCGTCATCTTCAAATGCACAGGAAAAAACATCCGTGGGCAAACCATTATTAATATCCAATTTTTCAACCTTATTATTTGAGAGACGGTACATTTCAGAAGTATGCCCCCAAATGTCAGCGTATCTTATTAGAGTATTTCCTATCTCCGATGAAACAACCACGGGTTCTCCGTACGGTATGTTGATCGAAGCAATGTTTATTGAAACTTCGCCATCATATTTTTGGATATTGTTGTCTGAAGAGATCCAAAGAGAATTTTCATCCTCAATTGCTAATAATTCAAAATTATCGGATAGCCCATGACTAAATACCTGCCAATTGTTATTGTGATACTTGATTATTATTGGATCACCAGTCCTGTTTTCTGTTTGTGCCCATAAAGCACCTTTATCATCAATGATTGCTGCTGGAAGATCATACTCTCCCGCACCTTCTACAAAACCGTTCCATGAATCATGGATCTCCCAACGACCGTTTATTAGCTGTCCAACGCTTGCTGGCGGCCAATAATTATCTGTAGCCCAAATTACACCATCAGATGTTTCACCAATGATCTTATCCAAACCCGAAGAGTTGACTGGATTCCATTTGAAATTTTCAAATTGATAAATACCCATTTCCGTAAACCCAGCCCAGAGTGAATTATTGCTTGTTACCAACAATGAACTAATAGTATTTGCTGGAAGTCCATCTAAGGTTGTGTAGTGTTTATATTGCCCGCTGGCCGTATCAAAAGCAGTGAGCCCGCCAAATCCGGCCAACCATAAAACCCCATCTTGTTCCGCAACAGTATCCCAATTTCCATCCCCAATAATCTCCCATCTTCCATTCGGCTTGTCCACCATCTTGATCGGAGTAGGGAGGCTCATGAAGTATTCAGAAGGTTTAACAGCGAACTTGCTTTCGGTAACATACCGCGAAGGAATGCTGACCCCAAAGGAATATTGAGTGTAAGCGTTTGCCTGGTCTGAAACCCAGGTATAAGAAAATCGACCATCTTCTGTTAACTCCGTTTCCGGTTCGGTCGACCCCGGCCATCCTTCAGGAATGTAGAACCTCCCTTCTGATTCCGTTAACCCGGGAGGAAGGATTATCGTCATTTGGTAACTTGTACTCCCGTGACAAAATTGGCTGTCATACCAATGAGGCCAAAAGACCAAAGAAGCGTATTCTTCTGATTCCTCCTGGCTTGCGGGGAGAATGGTGTCGAAAACAGTTGGAATATTGACATGAACAGTTCCCTTTTGTCCGGGGGGAATTGTCATTTCATTGAGATTCAGCATAATACCCGGTTTGACAAAATCAGATTCTTTGATCGTTCCAATCGGTTTCCCGTCGATATCAGCGGTGATTGAACCAAGATCATAATTCTCAACCGGCAAGCCAATATCAACAATGTCAATCTCATGAGCTCCAGGATCATTATCAAAGGAAAGTGTGTAATCGATTGATATCGATTCATCGAGGTTAATTGCGACCACAACTGCCTTATAGGGCACCTGGAAAGAATAATCTCCAGATGCTACTGAAGTATTATCAAGAGGTTGATTGTTTGCACCAATTGGCTCTTGCTCAACGACTATAACTTCACGAATATAATGATTTTCCCCGTTGCTAAAACTTAGCACTAATATATTTTCGTTGATCTCGAATTTCAGATCCCGCTCAATCCCCAGCACCGATACGGTCATTTTCCCTGGCTTGGTGACTTCGTACTGATACTCACCAACCAGCAAATCAGCATCTTCAGTGATCCTCAGCGTGCCATCGCTCAAGAATTCAATGTCGTGTGCCAGGTCCGCGCTGCCGTTCTCGCTGGAGATAAATTCCCAATCTCCTAGCAGGTCATCCGTTGAATGCTTGGCGCTTGTTGCCGATGGTAAAAATGAACAGGAAGCAAGCATAATTATGATGAAAGTCGTTGTTGTATATTGAAGCATCGGCCGTAATTTCATAACACCCTCCTTAAAACGGTTAATTTCCTTCGGATGATGCGCAACGGAAGCCGGTATCACCGTTGGTATTGGTCTGCGCGTATGCTGCCCGATATGAAGATCGAATGCCGCTGATCAGGTCATCCCAGGCGCCGCCGCGCATTACACGTATCGTACCTGTGGTCGGACCTTGCGGGTTGCTTTCGGGGCTCTGGGAATAATATTCCTTACCATACCAATCCGCTACCCACTCCCACACATTCCCCGCGGCATCGAGCAATCCGTAAGGGCTGGCGCCATCAGGGTATGAACCCACCGGTGCCGTGTATTTGTAACCATCATTCACAGATCTTACAGACCAGTCAAAATTCGTGTTGCTGTCCGCGTAGTTGACCAGGTTCCCTGCCGGCGGGTCATTGCCCCACGGGTAAGTGGTTCCTGCCGTACCACGCGCAGCTTTCTCCCATTCAGCTTCGGTTGGCAACCGTTTTCCTGCCCATTCACAGTATGCAACAGCGTCATTCCATGAAACGTGAATAACCGGATGATCATCCAAGCCTGAGATATCTGAACTTGGTCCAAACGGGTGCCGCCAATCCGCGCCGCTGACCAAATACCAGTCATTGTTAACAAAAGCGTATGATTTCCCTGATTTTTCAGCATCCGTCTGATAATTGGTTTCAATTACAAACTGCTCAAAAATGGCGTTGGTCACTTCTGTCTTGTCAATAAAGAAGGAATCCAAGTAGACGGTATGTTGGGGAAGCTCATCCTTATCTCCCACACCCTCCGGCGAACCCATCAGGAACACACCGGCGGGTATGAACATCATTTCAGTTACAGGGCTCACGATCACTTCTGTTTCTGTTGCGATCATTTCAGTTGAAATTGCTACAAAATTGTCGTCTGGCGCAGCTGTAACTGCTTCAGCCGTCGCGGGTGTTTGATTCATTGATGCCGGATCAGAAAGAGGTGTCTCATCGTTTTCCAGCCCCACAGATGGTTGGGATGTCGGCGCGTCCATCGAGGCGCCTGGTGTGTGATTGAGTGAAGAACCCACAATCCTCGCTGGAAAGATTCCTGCCAGATAGAGCCCGCCAAATATTAACGCAATCGAACAAAGAAATATAGTTATGAGAAGTTTACTTTCTACACCTTCCCGTTTGGCGGGTTTCCCCGGTATTACTGCCTCCTGGATCTTTTCTGGTACTTTACTCTTAAGACTACTACCGCAATACACACAAAAATCAAGTTCAACAGGGACCCGTGTTCCACAATTCGGGCAGGTTTTACTCGGTCTATCTGTGGCTCTACCGGCTGATATTTCACCAGCCAATGATTTACCCGTAACGGTACAGAAAAGCACATCATCCGGGTGGACCTGGTGACAAATTGGGCACTTCATATTTCCCCGCGGATTTTTATAGCAGTTTGATTATCAATATTATCCATAGAAAAATTCACAAGCACGATTACTTTTTTCCGTTCTTCTTCTTGAATTCATCACTCAACAATTGGCTAGCCCTGGCCATCTCCGCATCTGTGGATTCCAGTTCATTTTCCATGGAAAAGCCGCTCTTTTGCCAATCTTCGGCATGATCAAGTACATTCTGTTTGTGAGCCAGTAAATCATCGATGTACTTCGTTTTTTCGTCTACATACTCCTGTGAAAAATCTGATTGATCCGGCATTTGTCCGGTGTCCGCTTTGGTCTCTAATCCCTGGATGGAAGCCTTTGCTTTTTCGGAAACATCCTCAAGATCAGATCCCTTTGATGGAACCTCTTTTGTTTCCTGCGGTTCTGAATAATCGTTCATTGCTCCTCCTTTTAATTGTTCAAAAATTCTCTAAGGGCTTAATCCCAGTCAAGCGCACACCTAAAACCGAGGGTGTCAAGATTCTTGTTTGGGCTCAAGCCGCTTCGTTGAACGACTCGCACACCGGAAGAAGGATTGTTCCAACCACCGCCACGGATCACACGATAAGCGGATGTGGCTGGCCCAATTGGATTCTCACCCGGAGATACCACGTAGTAGCCTTCACTAAAATAATCGAACACCCACTCCCAGACGTTGCCCGCGACATCAAATAAACCATACGGGCTGATGCCCTCGGGATAGCTCCCGACAGGCGCAGTCTCAGGATAGCCGTCCTGTTGGTTATGACTCCCCCCGCTTTCCGGACAACCATAGTCACAGAAATTTGCCTGTGTCCCTTCCGCTGCCATGTCTCCCCATGGAAAGGTTCGGTCTCCCTCATCCCCCCGGGCAGCCCGCTCCCACTCCGCTTCCGTCGGTAATCTTCCGCCAATCCAGTTACAGTAAGTGGATGCATCCCCATACGTTACGTGAATGACCGGATAATCCACGTATTCGGGATTACCGTAATAACTATCACGCGTACGGGATGCTGTTGACTTAGGACGTGAACAAACATCCGCATCATCACATAATTGATACATCGCGTTTGTTACTTCATAACGATAAATCAAGTAACTGTCCATTTGCACTGTATGCGGGGGGCTTTCCGACCCCCAGAAATATCGGTCTGTATCGGGATCCGAACCCATAACAAATTCCCCGGTAGGAATAAAAACCATTTCAGCCTGATCAATTTCATTTACACTGATCACCATTTTTTCGGTTTCAGGTACGATCGTTTCAGTTGGTAACGCAACAATATTGTTATCTGCCATAGCTGTGACCGCTTCCTCCGTTGAGAGTGTTTTAGTCGATATTGTTGGGTCAGCAAGAGCCGTCTCGCCGATTTCCTTACCAACGGTTGACTGGTATATCGGCGCATCCAAGGAGACGATTGGTGTATGATTGAAAGAAAAACCCATAATCCTTGCTGGAATAATTCCTGCCATATACAACCCACTGAGTATCAACGCAATTGAAAAAATTGTTACGGCTATAAGAAGCTTTATGCTTACACCTTCCCGTTTAGAAGGTATTCCAGTTTTTTCTGCTTTCAGGAGCTTTTCTGGAGATTTACTTTTAAGTCTGCCACCACAATAAACACAAAAATCAATCTCGTAAGTTACCTGTTTACCACAATTGGGGCAGGTTTTACTTGGTCTTTGTGTGGCTACCCTTGCAGGGACAACACCGGCTAATGAGTTACCAGTAACGGTACAGAAATGTGTATCATCAGGGTGCGCTTGGTGACAAAATGGGCACTTCATTTTTCCCCTTGCCAATGATATAAAATTTTTTATATGAATACATAATATTAGCATAATAAAGAATTACGCTGCAAGAATCCGAATTTAGTTTGCGCCATTTCTACAAAAATAGCGATCAATTGTATAAATGCTTGTTACTATGGAACTGTTCGTTGGCATATATTGTTTTAGTAAGCAAGTTAATGAAACTTCATCTGTAAAAACAATGTTCGCGACAGGAAATCAGGAAACAGTAATTCCGTGTTCAATCAAAAGAGAAACGGATAACAATATCTTTTGCGTTCGCTTCCCCCCTACTGCTTCCCCCCTACTTGCCTTGCGTCGTTTTTCATAATAGAATCACTGCAAGAGGCTAAACCATGAAGATCGCTTTGATACAGATGAATGTTCGCTCCGACAAATCCGCGAACCTCTCCCACGCAGAAAAGCTGGTCAGCCGGGCGGCGGCTGGCGGGGCGGACCTCGTCATGCTGCCGGAGATGTTCTGCTGCGAATACAACAACAAAGCCTTCCTTGAAAACCGCGAGCCAGCGCGTGGCGTGATCTGGCAATCGCTCTCCAGTTCCGCCGCGGAGAACAGGGTCTGGCTCATCGGTGGTTCGATCCCGGAGGCAGATGGTGAGCGCACTTACAACACCTCTTTTGTTTTCGACCGGAACGGCAGGCAGGTGACCTCCCATCGGAAGATGCACCTGTTTGACATAGACGTGGAGGGTGGCCAGAGTTTTCGTGAATCGCAGACCTTCACTGCAGGAGATCAGATCACGCTGTTTGATACCGAGTTCGGTAAGATGGGGTTATGCGTTTGTTTCGATATTCGTTTCCCGGAACTCTCCCGGTTGATGGCACTGGATGGGGGCAAAGTGATCTTCTGTCCGGCGTCCTTCAATATGACCACCGGTCCGGCTCATTGGGAATTGATGTTCCGCGCCCGCGCAGTTGAAAATCAGGTTTTTACTGCCGGGTGTGCATCAGCCCGTGACGTCAAAGGGTCATACGTTTCGTATGCCAATTCGATCATCATATCGCCGTGGGGAGAAGTGCTCGCACGTGCTGGCGCGGAGGAAAAGACCATAATCCTTGATCTGGACCTTGAACAAGTCGCGAAAATCCGCCGTGAACTGCCACTCCTTTCGGCGCGCAGGACGGATGTTTACAGCATCGAGCATGTAAAAAAATAAAGACGGCACAATCACAAATCGCACCGTCAGTATTCATCCATTATTCCAGGCAACCACTCCCGGAGGTTTGATCAACTCTTAGGTTGTTCAGCCTTTTCCTGTGCTTCCAGTAATAACTCAACAGTACAGGCAGCCACATTGCCGGTAACGCTCGGGCACTTGTCCAGGTGACCACCCGCCGCCTCGAACGCCGCGTAATCCTCCCGATCCCACATATTGTGCGGCCTGCCCACCAGGCGGGTCTGTACCACGGCGCAGAGCGGACCGCCGTACTCGGCAACAAACCTGTTGTATAACTGCTTACTGAGTTTGTAAGACTGCTTGTAAAGCTGGACATTCTGCCCGTTGGTGAAATCTTCCCGGCTCCGGCCATAAACGGAGCTGATCGCCATCATTCCCCCTGCCAGCGCTCCGCACGTCCCGCCGGCCATCAGGGCTCCACCGCCAGCCAATCCATGCGCCGCCTGGAAAGTGGCATCGTCAACGATCCCCATTACATCCTGGATGGCCGCTAGCACACATTGTGAACAACACCCGTACAGGTGTTCATTTTCGTAAGCCAGTGCATAGGCCTTCTCGATGATTTCTTTTTTCGTCATTTCAGCAGTGTTACTGGTCACTGTAACCTCGCAAAATTATGATATTGTTCCTCCAAAATCGGTTATATTCTACCCATCCGCAATCCGATCAGTATATCATCCCTGGTGCATGATTTGAGGCCTGCGAATTGACTCAAAACAAATCTT
>DIWL01000051.1 GCA_002428455.1 Anaerolineaceae bacterium UBA6107
CTTTCTCCCGCTTTTCATGGAATGGCCAAGCACCGCGATGTGGGCAGGGTCTTCGTGTAGATATTCGACACCGCCCTGGGACGCTGGCTGGGCGCGCCGGGTGGATTATGCGTTTTTCAGGAAACTTGCGGAAAAGCGCTAGTAATGGAGCACAACGGTGATTTGTATTCCTGTGACCATTTCGTTGAACCGCGCCATCTTCTGGGCAACATTCTTGAAACACCGCTAATAGAACTTGTGGGAAGTGAACAGCAGCTAAAGTTCGGTCTGAACAAAAAAGCGTCTTTGCCGCGCTATTGCCGTGAATGTCCGGTGTTGTTTACCTGCAACGGCGGTTGTCCCAAGAACCGCACCGACCTCACGCCTGATGGTGAAGCAGGGCTGAACCATCTTTGCAAAGGTTACAAAGCTTTTTTTACCCATATCGACCAGCCCATGCGAATCATGGCGGGCTTGCTCCGTCAGCGCCGCCCGGCGGCGGAAATTATGAAAATTTATTATGGAAAGGAAAAACCATGAACACCATCTTTATCATCATTGATACCCTGCGCCGCGATCACCTCGGTTGTTACGGCAACGACTGGATTCAAACTCCCAATTTCGACGCGCTGGCGCGTAAAAGCGTTGTTTTCGAGAACGCCTATCTCGGGTCTTACCCGTGCATACCCGCCCGCCGCGATATGTGGACGGGACGCTTTGAGTTTCCCTGGCGTGGCTGGGGTCCACTCGAACCGGAAGACCCCGATATCGCCAAAATCGTTACTCAGAATGGGCATATTAACATGATCATCAGGAGTTTCAAGATACAATCAACCTTCGTGGTTGGATATAAAAACAAAAGGACAATCACATGGCTTCTATTCATTTACTCACCCCTGGCGCTGAGCCTTATCTCTTCACAGGCGGCAAAAATGCCTGTCTGATCGTTCACGGCTTTAATAGCTCTACTCGCGAAAACCGCGATATGGGGCGTTACCTTGCCGACCGGGGATTTACTGTGCTGGGAATTCGTCTTCCCGGTCATGCCACTATGCCTGCCGATATGCGCCGTGTGCGTTGGACAGATTGGTTGGCTGCCATCGAGGATGGTTTTTCCTTGCTGAAAGGATCCAATGAGCGGATATTTATCATGGGTCAATCTTTGGGTGGTGTGCTTACCATGACCGCTGCGGCTCGTTACCCGTTTGATGGCGTAATCGGCATCTCTACACCTTTTGGGTTGCTCAACGGCTGGCAAGCACGTCTTGCACGTCCGGGATTGATCAAATTTATTAGCCTGTTTGTCAAAGAGATCAAAAAACCACCTCTAAGTGACAACTCGGACGAATTAGACGAACGTGCTCCCGGTGTTGACCTAGATCCCTACCCGCGTTATGTCACTCGGGCGCTGGCTGAAGTTTTAGAGCTGGTAAAGGAAATGCGGGATGGATTGCCCAATATTTCCGCGCCTGTGCTGTTCATTCAGGGACGCCATGATGCGGTGGTTGAAAAGAACGCTATGCAATTATTCTCCGAACGTATTACCTCAACTCACATAGAAACACTCTGGCTCGAAAATACTGGACATGGTGTCACATTAAGCGAGGAGCGCGAAATTGCCTTTCAAGCTATAGCCGAATTCATTGCTAAGCAGGTCAGACTGTAAGGGAATGTAGCCCGATTGCGCGATAACGCCTGCAATGCGCTGATGAAGTTGTCAATCCACTCCCGCGCAGCGGCAAGGATGGGGGTCGGGTTTCCCAAATTGCGTGACGGTGTGTGATTGAAGTTGTAAATCCCTGCCATCGCTCAAAGGCAGGGATTTACGATTGGTTGTATTTTTTGAGACTATCCGCCTCCAATGCCTTGGAGGATGACAATCTCATCTCCCTCCTTCAAGGGGTGGTCCAGGGCGGTGGGTAATTCCAGGTATTCGCCGCACAGCAAAATGACAGGATGTTCGCTCCCATTTCGCAACAGTTCGGACAAATCTGTCCCAATTTGAGGACGGACGGCTTTAAGCAACTGTGCCAGAGTGGACTGATCCTGCAATTGCACGCTGGTATTTAGTCGTAAAATCTGGCCTGCTAAAGGACCGTGTATCGTTAGTTTGACTTCCATCGCGTCGTCTAGGCGTGGACTTGCTCGGCGACGTAATCCAACCCCAGTTCAACCAGGCGTGCACGGCTGGGACGGCCGCTCGTTGGATCCCATTGCATTTCCCGAAAGAATTCATTGGACATGGTCTCTATGTCAATTGTGACTTTGGCATTGGGCCCGGTTTCCAGCGGTGGTTTACCAAGCACACGGGCGGGCAGCACGAAGTCGGATGGCTTGAAGCCTTCTCGAACGTTGAAGGCTTGGCGCAGGTCCTGGATTCGTTCGCCGATCTCGAGAAATTCTTCCGCGGTAATGCCCCAGCCTGTGGCTGCGTTAATGATGCCGAGGTAGGGATATTCGCCAGCCATTGAGGAAAACTCACATATGCCCAGCGCGTCCATGGTTTCAACGGCCTTGCTGCCAATGGCATGTGCCTTGCCCTTCCCGCTGAACTCGCGCCGCGGAGTTGGGGGGATTTCGATGCCTGGCAAGGTGATGAGCGGAAGGCCGAATTCGTTGAAACCAGCTCCGCCTTGCGTATGACGTCCAGGAGTGGGATCGGTGACGTAGGTGGTACCAAAGGACGGGTTCAA
>DIWL01000009.1:0-34776 GCA_002428455.1 Anaerolineaceae bacterium UBA6107
AGGATTCATCGAATCCGTCGAGGAATGTCATCTCCACGCTATCGGCGTAATAGAGTTCGGGCGCGGTGCAGATGTTGTTGGTCATGCTCAGATCCGGACCGCGCTGGATCGCCTCCTGGAGGGCTTCGCGGGCGAACAGGTTGTCCGGCGCGTACAGCGGAGCCACCTCCTGCTGCGTACCGTCAGCCAACGCGCTCACTCCCAGGTAGGTATAGGGCATTGCGTAGGAGACCGACAGGTCCTCGACCAGCCCGGAGCGGTAAAAGTTGACCATCTGGTAAGGGCTGAGCACCAGCCCGCCGACCTGCTTGCCGTTGATATCGGTGAAGTAGCCCGTGATGCGCGTGTTGTCATACACCGCTTCGAGCTGTTCTACGTAACGCTGGGTAGTGCGGGTGAGCTGCCCGAAAAAGATCACCGCCGCCACGGCAAGCGCCGGTACGACCAGGCTGCGCGCCCCGCCGCGCAGGATCGAGAGCACGGCGTATTTCAGGCTGCCGCCACGCAGGCGCGAGGTGCGTTGCTCCTTTTTGGGTCCCGCCGGTCTGCGCTGGCTCGGCCGGCTGTGCCTGAAGCTGCTGATCACGAATGCCAGGCAGGCCAGCACGGCGAGGATAAAAACGGCGGCCCCTATGGTTAGGAACAGTTCCCACCCCAGCTGCGGGGCAAAATCCAGCGTGCGCGTGGTGGAAAGGTTGCCGTTGCTGAAGCGCGCGTCGATCAATTTGTAATGGTCGGCAGCCCTGGCAACAAGCGTGATGATGCCGTCGTGCAGCCAGTAGCCCGCCGCTGCGCCGGCCGCGGTCGCGACCAGCGCGATGAGCCCGGCGCTGTAAAGGAAGTACGCGGTCACCTTCAGCCGCCCGGTGCCCAGCATCAACATCGTCTCGCTCGTTTCGCGCTGGCGATAGACGAAGAGAAAGCCGAACAGGATCACCACGGCGAGCAATAGCAGCGCGCATACCCCGGTGACGATCTGCGCCAGGCTGAGGATGGTCTTGAAGGGCAGCGCAACAGAGCTATACCCCTGGTCGTAAAGGGTGAGCTGCAGCCGGTCGGTGAGCAATGGCTGCATGCGCGCGTAGAAGTCAGCCGCCGCGTCATTGTCGATCACCGCCTGCCCGAGCGTGTACCCGATGGGGAAGCGCGAAGCCGGCACGCCCGCGGAGCGCGGCACATACATGTACCAGCTCTTGTCGTTGAGCGTGTTGGTGATGCCGACCACGCTGAAGGGCTCGCTGTAGGAAAACCCGTCCTCCACCCAGTAGCTGTTGTACACCCCGCCCTGCCCGGAGACCGCCACCGAAAGGTCCATCGTGTCGCCAATGCCCACGCCTAGCCGCGCCGCCATCAACTCGGTGATCACGCACACGCGGCTGCCATGCGCATACTCCTCAGTGGTGAATGGGCGCCCCTCCACGAAGTACAGTTCCTCCTGGTGGAAGGGGAGCAGCGCCATCAGGTTGTCGGTGGCCGTCACCAGCACGCTGTTGCTGGTGACCGGCAGCGTCTCCGCCACCTTCAGCAGGATGTGATCAGCGGGGAGCTTGTAGAGCGGACCGTCCGGATCGGTGGAGGTGATGTCGATCATGCGCGGCACCTCGACCCCCTCGGCCATGGCGATGGCGTTGTCAAAGGTCGCGGGGCTCAGGTGCAGCAGGGGAGAGCCGCGGTAATAGATCTCGCCGAAGACCAGGTAAAAATGCCCCGGCTCGAAGGTGCCGAAGTCCTTGTCGATGAGCACGAGGGTGTTCTCCTCGCTCTTCAGCGAGTGCAGCACCTTCATCACGATCCCGTTGTAGACGTTGCGTTCCTCCGAGAAGTATACATTTCCCACCACCAGCACGGAGAGCATGCGGTCGGGCATGTACATGTCGGAGCGCCAGAAGCCGTCGACGTAGCCGAGCGAGCGCGTGGATCCATCCCAGGAGAGCACCGCCGGGTCGTCCGTCAAGGCAGCGGTATCAAAAGCCGCGCTGGCATCCTGCATGGCCGGGTCGTAGCCGGTATCATTGGGGTAGCCGGTGCCCATGTACTCGAACAATCCGATGGTGGTGTAGAAGCGCTCCGCGTCCTCCAGGAATTGTGCCACGGACGCCCACACGCTGACACCCAGCCCGAAAACCAGCGTGAGCGCGAAGAGCAGCAGCGTGAAGAGCGCTGTTTTGCCTTTTACCCGGAGGATGGAGAGCAGACTGTTGCGCAGGATCATGGTGGTGTGTAGGTATTCTATTCCCGTAACCAGCGCCGGTCAAATGGGGGGAGGTAAAATTCACCACAGATGACACAGAATAATGCTTAACACGAAAAACACGAAAGAAAGCATTGATGGATACAACCGTGTTTCTTTTGCATTTGAAACCCGGTTTATGCCCTAATTGATTTGATCTTGTAGGGGCGCAGCGACGCTGCGCCCATTAACGGGTAATGTCCAAACGAGTCCAGGAGCAGAAACCCGGAGTCGAGAAGGAGACTCCGGGTTTAAGTGATGCGCATTGATATAAAAAGCTGGGTTTAAAACCCCACTCGCAAAGATCGCTCCCCTGGGAATGGACCAGTGTGAACACCCCACTAGAAGGCGCAGTCTTCACGCAAAACCCACCGACTACTACAGTCTTTACATATCAGTTAGATCAAGCAAATCCAATTTGTTATTGAGGATAATTGATCATCTTTCGTCAAATTTGCAGCGTTTGTTAAGGTCCCGGATTCTAACTGATCCCAAATTTCCCTTGACATGGAATTTTCAATAGCTGCACCGATAAAAAATGTATAAGGGAATCTTTCCAAAATTGAAAATGCTTGTCGTATTCGATTAAATGCTGTTCTAGCTGTTTTCCAATGTTCGTCCGCACCAGCTGGATCGATTCCACCCTTTAATTCACCTAAGGCTAAAAAGGATTCTGGTGAACGAGATATAGCAGTCTCATATGAGTGACTGTCACAGTTTAATATACAGATATCTATGTTTTTATCGACCTGCGGAATTTTTACATTAATTGCTAATGTGCGATTTTGATTTTCACGAGTCCAACTGATGGCTGTAATGGAATCATCAGAATCCAAAAGTTCAAGGTGTGTCATCCACTGATTTTTACCCTTGATTTTGACGCAATATGAATATTGAAAGAGAGTTAATGCGGAAATAATTGAATTGGAGAATTTTTTATACGCCAATTTTCCTGCCAGATTTCTTAATGATCCTCCTATAGAATCCCCTTTTGTAATTAAAAATCGAAAAACGAGTTCATCTATATATGAATCACCTGCTGGAATTAGAAATTCCCTTATAAATTCATTGATGATGATGGGTTTGTCTTCATCAGACACAAACTTTTTTGCTTTATCAGAAAAACCTGATGCGGTTAGCAGTGCATCTTGTATAGGTACAACATTAACCAAATCAACTGCAGATTGTGTTCCAGAAGCGATAGCCCTCAGGTTTTTTGCTTGGAGAATTACTGGATTTGCTTTTCGATTCCTTTCCAATGCCATTTCAAGGAAACCACTTCTAATTGCGTTGTGTGTCGTAATTAGATCAACATTGTTATTAATATGGTTTAGATATGGTCTTCTTTCGTTATTGGGCATTTATTTTCTCCAAATGTAAATACATTTCCTGAGTTCATCACGACCATGTTTACCCATTTGTTGACTACTATTTCCTTTTCCATTTTTCAATACTACAATTTTTTCGACATAAAAACCAATTTTTTCTGCAATATTCGAAAGGATAACATCAACAGGTATACTTATTCCTGAATATCTTACATTGTCATTGACCATGAAAAGTCGCGCGTTATTCTTTAAAAGGCGGTAACATTCAAAGATGATACAGGACATTTCATCGAAATACCCCTTTACCATTCGTGGAATTCCCACATTATTTAATTGACGACTCATTTTTAATTTATTTAGATCTTCGAGAATTTCTTGTAAAAACATGTTTTCTCTTGTTATTTGTAACGGCAAAACCCACTCAGATTTGATATCTAACAACTCTTTTGATCGGTTTTCTACTGTACTACTCAACATTTGTTGACGCAGAGTCTTTAATTGTTCGTCATTAATCCCCAACAGTGCCAACTCGAGAGCGTAAGTTCTTGTGTAATCATACCTGTTACAATACGGCGGTGAGGTAAAAATTGCATCGTATGAACTTTCAACAATGGTCGGCAGAACTTCTAAATTTGATCCGGAAAACAGCCTGATTAATCCTGCGCCTTCATGAGGCTTGATGAGTTCATAATCTTCAATGATTTCGGTTAGTTTATGTACGATCGACTCTGAAAACTCATTAATCTTTCCCTTATTAAATGTCGATGAAGATCTTAAGTTTTTTTGAGCACGGACATCCCATCGAAGATATTGGCCATCTTTGCGTGTGTAGCTTATTTCTTCGAGTATACACAGGAGTGCAAATTTTAGAACCATACTTACGGTTGGTACTTCCCTCTGTAATAAAAGCAAATAGCTTTCAATTTCCCTTTTTGTTTGTTCAGGATAAGCGGAAATGGTTATTTTCAACTCGGTAAGATGAAAATCAACCTTTGCAGATTCCCAAGGTCTATTTTGAATCCATTCTACGACTCGATCTCTGTCACTATTAGTAAAATGGTTCTCAATATTTAATCTTGATTTAATTATTTCCTGTCCAATGGGAAGCAATTCAATCCCATCTGCATTAAGACCCAAGTTACTAGCGGTAAATAGCGAGGTACCACTACCAGCGAATGGATCTAAAATGCTTCCCTTGTTAACTTGATATTTATTCAAGAGATACTCAACTAAAGATGTTGAAAATGCCTCTTTAAATTTATACCAACGATAACCGGGTTTTCCTTTGTTAGCTTGAAAACTCACTAATTGACGATTGATAAATGGATCAAAGGCGAACTTATGCTCGTATTGATTTTCAAAATAATTAGAACATGCATCTTTCTTGGCTTCAAGTAATTCTTCTTTTTGGAATAACATTGGTTGATTAAGGTTGATGACCATCTTAGAATTATATTCTATAGTTTGATTTTCGGAAAATTGATTATCACAATTGTGATTATCACAATTGATTATCACAAATTTGATTATCGCAATTTACTCCCCGCCAATGCCCCCCGTGGTGTAGGCGAAATGCGGGTTATACACGCCAAACCACTTGACAACCATGTTATAATAGAACATATATCCTATTAATGTTGGAGGTAATTTGCTGCCCGCGTTCTATCCCGCCCATCAACCAATTCTCGCCGCTCTCCACCTTTCAACCCTCGATTCGTTTCTGATTCGTTCCAATAGTTATCGAAACCATGTAACTGTCGATTCTCCGCTCTCCACCTTTCAATTCCAGAATTGTTTTTATTTGCGCGAATTATGCGCCCCCGAGCGTCATAGATCGACCAACTAACATGGAAAATTTTGTGTTTACCCTTGAAATTCCTCGTGTCATGAGTATATTATCTAAATTCAATATCAACCAATTGATTCTATTTGTTTCAGTAGTTATCGAAACCATGCACTCAGCGAGTGGGGAACTACAGTTATCGGAACCATGGAGCCACGCAATCACCACTCTCTACTCTCTATTCTCCGCTCCCCGCGATCGCCCCGGTGGCGAAGGCGAAATGCAGGTTATAACCCCCGCAAGGACCCACCACGTCCAGTGTCTCGCCAGCCAGCAGCAGGTTGGGCACCTTCAACGAACGCATGTTCAGCGCGTCCACCTCGTTTACGGGCACCCCGCCGGCGCTCACCTGGCAGAACTCGAAGCCGCGCGTGCCGGTGACGGTGAAGGGCAGGGCGGTCAGCAGGGCGAAGAGGTAGGGCAGCGCCTTGTCTGAGAGTTGGTTGCACAACATATCCGGCGCGAAGCCGGCCATCTTCAGTACCAACGGGGGAACTTTGGGCGGCAGCACGGCACCGAGCAGCACAGCCAGCGGGGTGGGGGAGCCGCGTTTTTCGCGCAGCAGGGCGCGCAGCGCGTCTTCGCTGGCAAACAGCGGGTTGAGCTCCAGGCGCAGGTCATCCCCCGGGCGGGCGGAGACGTGGTGGCTGAGGTCCATCACCGCGGGACCGTTCAGCCCCCAGGCGGTGAAGATCAGGTTGCCGGTGGTCTCGGCCAGCAACTGGCTGCCTTCATATAGTCTTACGTTGGCATCCAGGCGCACACCCTGCAGGGCCTGCCAGGGGGTCATGTCGCAGGTCAGCGGTGCCAGGGCAGGGCGCGGCGGGATGACGGTGTGACCGAGCGATTGCAGGATGGGAAAGAGCTGCCCGCGCGAACCGAGGGTGGGGTAGGCGGATCCGCCCGCCGCCACCAGCAGGTTCCCGCAGGTGTGCGGGCGCTGGGTCTTGAATCCGATCTCAAACCCGCTTGCATTATTGCGTATAGACGTAACCTTGTGATCCAGCAGCAGGCGCACACCGGCTTCATTCAGCGCAGCAGCAAAGGCATCCACCACCGTCTGCGCGGATTCCGAGAGCGGATAGCACCAGCCGTCGTGCGTGCAGTAGGTGAGCACCCCGATGCTCTCGAGAAAGGCGGTCAGTTCGACAAAGCCGAAGCGCGCGAATACACGCTCCAGCCAGGCGAGGTCAGCGCAGGTGTAGCGGCTGGCGTTGACCTCACGGTTGGTGAGGTTGGCGCGCCCCGCACCGGTGACCAGCAGCTTGCGCCCGACCATGGGGTTGCCGTCGATCAGCGTGACCTGCGCGCCGCCGCGCGCGGCGAACAGCGCCGCGGTCATGCCGGCCGGCCCCGCGCCGATGATGGTGAGTTTGTTGGACATAATGATATTGTACAGCAGGTTCGGGAGCGAGGGGTGCGGAAGCGATCAGGAAGAGATCGAAGGCAGGGGAGTGGTTAGGGGTTTAAAGCCTGCATTCCTCCGCGCGGGAGGAATGCAGGGAAAGAAGGAGCAACGATCCCCCGATCAGGGAAGACAACTCAATTTAGCGCCAACAGTGATCCGGGTAGCCGTCCATACGTTATCGGTGAATGTACCGTACACACTGACTTTCTGGTCCACCTGCAAATCGGCGAAGGTGATTTTGATCGTCGTGACGCCGTCGGTATAACGGTAACGCGTGGTGGGGGTCACCAGTATGGTGGCCAGTGTTCCGATGTAAGGCTTCACCAGTTTGTTCCCGCGGATGACATTGATCACCACGTAATCAGCGCCGATCTCTGCGATCTTGCCGGTCATCAGAAAGGAAGCGCTCTGGTAACCCTGCCGGGTCTGCACGGGTTCCTGCTTGGGAGGTTCGGGGACTTCCGGGACCACCCAGGATGCCAGAGCCGGGGACACCACCGCCAGGGTCAATACCATTACAGATAACAGGATGAGGATCTTTTTCATAGTTTTCTCCTTTATTTATTAAGACGGGCAGATTCGGGAAAGGATACGCGGGCTGGAAAGAGAGCGGGGAGAAGCAACTGACCAGAAGGGATAATTGTCACTTGACAACGTAAAGTTATATCGTAAAATTACGATATATGAGCGATATAACAACACAGAAAAATGTCAGCGACAGGGAACGGCTGGTGAAGATGCTCAAGGCATTGGGCAATCCGGTGCGTTTCCAGATCATTCAATTCCTGGCGCAGCGCCAGGTGTGCATCACCAACGACATCGTGCGCGCCACGCCGCTGGCGCAATCCACCGTCAGCCAGCACCTCAAAGTGCTGCGCGAAGCCGGGTTGATCAAGGGCGATATCGAGGGCCCCGCCACCTGTTACTGCCTGGATACGGATGGGTTCACCTGGCTCAAGCAGAACTTCCAGGCATGGGTGCCCGATGTGCAGGTGTGTTGCCCGCCCGTTGAACGGCATTAATGTTAATTACGCTCTTTTTTTACGTTGCATGATCGCATATTTACGATAAAGGAAAACTTGATGACAACGTCGAATCCATCCGCTGAGTACTTTGCCGGCATCGCCGGCGACTGGGACGCGCTGCGTTCCGGATACTTTAACGCAGCCGTGCGCGCTGCGGGCATTGCCAAGGCTTACCTGCACCCGGACATGATCGTCGCCGACGTGGGCGCAGGGACCGGATTCATGGCCGCGGGCTTGACGCCGCTCGTACGGCATGTGCACGTCCTGGACGGCTCAGCGCAGATGCTGGAACAGGCGCGCAAGAACCTGGCGGCATTCAGCAACGTGGATTTCAGGCAGGCGGATGGGCTGGCTTTACCTCTCAGGGAGGCCAGCGTGGATGCCGCGTTCGCCAACATGTACCTGCATCACTGCCCCGATCCGCTCGCCGCGATCCAGGAAATGGTCAGTATCCTGCGCCCCGGCGGACGGCTGGTCATCACCGATCTTGATCTGCACAACCACGCCTGGCTCAAGACTGAAATGGCCGACGTATGGATGGGTTTTGACCGCGCCCGGGTGCGCGAGTGGTTTGAGCAGGCCGGGCTGGTGAACATTGTGATCGACTGCACCGGTCAGAACTGCCGCGCGGACGCGAAAAGCGGCGATAAGGACGCCGCGGAAATCGGAATTTTTATTGCCACGGGAACCTGCCATGTTCCGGCACACGCGGCTGTTCAATCCAATTACGGCCAACGCGCGCAGGATGGTGGGTGCTGCGGTGGGATTTCCTCCTGTTGCTGTTCTTCAGACCCGCAACCTCTGGAAGAGGTCGGCACAGTGCTGTGGGATCCCGCTTACTCCGTCGAGGAAAAAAACGGCATACCGGCTGAGGCTGCCGGGATCTCGCTGGGCTGCGGCAATCCCATCGCCATGGCCGGATTCCAACCGGGAGAGACGGTGCTTGACATCGGCTCGGGCGGCGGCATTGATGTATTCCTGGCAGCCCAACGCGTGGGTCCAACCGGTTTCGTGTGGGGTGTGGATATGACCCCCGCCATGCTGCAGCGCGCCCGCAAGACCGCCAGCGACAACGGGTTCACCAACGTAAAGTTCCGCCACGGCTTCGCGGAGAGACTGCCGTTCGAAGAAGGCATGTTCGACGTCATCCTCTCCAACTGCGTCATCAACCTGTCCGAGGATAAGGGCAAGGTTTTTCGCGAAGC
This sequence comes from Anaerolineaceae bacterium UBA6107, assembly GCA_002428455.1. Taxonomy (GTDB): domain Bacteria; phylum Chloroflexota; class Anaerolineae; order Anaerolineales; family Anaerolineaceae; genus UBA6107. Next base: position 9,040 of record DIWL01000009.1, read on the forward strand.
CTACCGCGTTCTAAAATACGGCGGCCGCTTGGAGATCGATGACATGGTCTTTGGCGGACCCGTGCTCCCGGAGTTTCGTCTCTCCGCGGCCGGTTGGTCGGAATGTATCTCCGGGGCGCTGCCCGAAGGGGAATACATCGACCTGGTAAAACAGGCCGGGTTTACAGAGATTAAAGTACGAAAAAGCACGAGCAGCGGCAGCGCGGCTGGTATCCCGGTGTACTCCATCCAGCTATCCGCCAGGAAGGAACCCTGATCGGGTGTTCCGCGGAAGGGGCGCACGCGTTCCAGCCGATCCCGCCCGCACCAACCAACACAGCAGCATCAAAGGAGTGAGCAACGAAATGAGCCGGTTCGAAAAATATCTGTTCTTATGGGTGGCATTGTGCATGGGAGTCGGGCTGCTGCTTTCACAGACGATCCCGGGCATTGGTGAAGCGATCAATTCGTGGCAGGTGGCGGGGATCTCCATTCCCATCGGGATCTGCCTGTTCCTGATGATGTACCCCGCGCTGTTGAACCTGCAATTTTCCGAGATAAAGCGTCTGAAGGAGCAGCCGAAGCCGATCCTGCTGACCCTGTTCGCCAACTGGATCATCGCGCCGATCGTGGCGGCGTTGCTGGCCAACCTGTTCCTCAAAGGCTACGAGCAGCTCATGGTGGCGATCATCCTGCTGGGTTCCAGCCCCTGCACCGCCATGGTGCTGGTGTGGGGCAGGCTGGCGGAGGGCAACCAGGAACAAAACGTCATCACCACCAGCGTGAACACCATCACGATCATGTTCCTGTATGTGCCGGTCGTCTCACTGCTGACCGGGATCCAGAACATCCCCATCAACCGCATGACCCTGCTGCTCTCTGCCCTGGTCTTCATCGGCGCGCCGTTGATCCTGGGGATGCTCAGCAAGGCGCTGATCATCCGGCACAAGGGAGAGGACTGGTTTCACCAGGTTTACCGCCCGATCGTGGGCAAGGTTGCCAGCGCCGCCCTGTTGTTGACGCTTGTCATCCTCTTCTCGCTGAATGGACAGGTGCTGATCGAGAACTTCAACCTGCTTGGCCTGGTATCGCTGCCTTTGCTGATCGGTTTTGCCGTGGTCGTCGGGATCAACCTGCTGCTCACACGCCTGTTCCGCCTGCGTTACAAGGAGGCGATCATCACCGTCTTGATCGGCTCCTCGAGCCACTTTGAAATTGCCATCGCCTCGGCGGTCGCCATTTACGGTGTGGGGTCACTCGCTGCCCTGGGAACCACGATGGGGCTCTTCTGGGAGGTGCCGATCATGCTGGGTTTGGTGCAACTGGGCAAGTACCTCAAACGGCGCGGGTTCTGGCCATCTCAGCCGGAACCGGCGGGCGCAGGAGTGCTGGTAAACCCTCAAGTGAAGCACTGAAGCGGAGTATTGCACGCTACAGAAGGGAAGGCGGCCTTTAGGTCGCCTTTATTCATCTGCGGCCTGGGGAAAAACGATTGATATGCTGAACCCGATGCCGTCAATCACGAAATCATAATCCCTGCTGACCAGTTACTGATCACAAAATCATTCATGATTAATTACCAATCACGAGTCCCTAATCACCATTCACGGTTTTTAAATTACCATTCCTACTCTCTACTCTCTATTCTCTGATCTCCATGATGATGTATAAAAAATAGACTAATTAATACACAAAATAAAGATGTATAATAAAGATGTAATGAAAAAGGAAAATCTGTACCGCACCCAAGTGCTGCTGGAACCGGCGCAGTACCGCGAACTGACCGCCCTGGCGGAAGCCGAGGGGATCAGCCTCTCGGCGCTGCTGCGGCGCATTGTGGCGCAGGGGCTCGAAGAGCACCGCAGGGGTGTATTGGCGCGCGCCGCCGAGAACCTGCTGGATATGTACTACTCCGCCGGAGATATCGTGGGGTATACAACGCCGGGCGGAGAAGACTTTTCCGGCACGGGCGAGGACGCGGGATGAACCGCGGCGAGGTATGGCAGATGGCGTTGGACCCGAGCGGGGAGGAACCTGCGCGCCTGCGCCTAGTGCTCATCCTCTCCAGCGACGCCCTGGCTGTGCTGCCTTTGCGGTTGGTGGTACCTTTGGTCGATTGGCACGATTCATTTTCAACCGCACCGTGGATGGTGAGGGTACCCCCGGTGCTCAACAGCGGGTTAAACGCGGTCATGGCGGCTGATGCACTGCAGGTGCGTTCGGTCTCAGCCGGGCGGTTGCGCACCCGCATGGGAAGCCTGCCGCTGCGCATCACCGACGAAGTGGCTGCGGCGATAACCGGTATTACGGGTAGTTAATAGAAACACAGGGGATTGACAGGATCAATGAATATCACCGCGAAACTCATCAGTACAGAAAACGGCCGGCGCGTCTCACTGCAGCGGAACGGCGAAACCCAGGACCTGTCCATTCCGTTTGGTCCTTCAGGTTCCGCAGCAGGTGCCAACGGCGGTGAATACCTGTTGCTTGCCCTGGCTACCTGCTACAGCAATGATCTTTACCACGAAGCAGACAAACGCGGGATTTCGGTCGAACAGCTGGAAGTTGAGGTGGAGATTCACTTTGGCGTGGAAGGGGAGCCAGCCAGGAATGTCGTTTACCGCGTGCGGCTGATCGCGGATGCCCCGGAACAGCAGCTGCGCGAACTGGTGAACTTCATCGACAGGGTGGCAGAGGTACACAACACCCTCCGCCTGGGGATACCGGTCATCCTCAATCGCGTGGAGGCGATCTCGGTATAGCAGAGCGGCTGGGTAGCGCCTTGTCATCGATTTATGGATATGCTATATTAATTTGACCAGTTGAAAGAACATTGCCTTTCAGCAGCTCTACCAGGCAGGATTCGCTGTTTGCATGATCGGGGAAGGTCTTTGGACGGGAGAGCATCCCGAACCGTTTATCGGTAACCATTAAGATATTCGCATAGACCAACACATGTGCACAAAGGAGAAAAGATGAACAAAACAAGTCTGCTGGATGCGATCAGAGCAGTAAAAGAAAACGAAAGGTTCGCGTCAGCCAGTTACTGGGATGCAGCCAGGAAGATCCAGAATCCTGCCGGAAAGTTCGTTTTTGAGGAATTGAGCCGATTTGAGGAGTATCACTACGAACGGTTGACCAACCTGGAAAAAGCCCTTGAGGCTGACGGTCGGTTCATCGAATACGAAGGAAAAGAGTTTCCGCTCCCGCCTTCTCTCGAGGTGCCTGCGGTGAAAGACGCCGATCAGAAGGATGTGCTGACCATCATCAACCAGGCCATCGAGCTGGAAGAGAATGCCAAAAAGGTTTACTCAGACCTGGCAGAACAGATCGATGATCCGCAGGGCAAGCAGATGTTCAAACGCCTGGCGGATGAAGAGTACAAACATTTCCTGCTCCTTGTCGAAGCCTACTGGTCCGTCAGCTACCTGGGCGACTGGCGCTGGATACGGTAATTAATTCGTTGATAGACCGCCCACGGTGTACAATTTACCGGCAGCGCGCACGCCGGTCCGGGTCAGTCCCGCTGCCAAACCGTTATTGAATTCAGTAGTGAAATCGTGTAATATGAATTAAATGCCCGTTCCACGATGCTCATCATTGCCCAGGCGATCAGTCTTGAGGAAACAGCCAAAAGACCTATGCCGACCTGGCTGATGAAATTTCAGATCCGCTGGGCAAAGCCATGTTCAAGAAACTGGCCGCAGAAGAGTATGGTCACTATAAGATTCTCGTGGAAGCCTACTGGACGGTGAACAATTTCGGTGTGTGGAAGTGGGTGCGGCCGTAATCAAAGCAAGCCCTCCCTGGTAATTCCAGCCTGGTGCCGGGGAGGTACATTCTTGTTGCTAAATAAATGTATAGTCAGTGATCAAGCAGCCTCGACAAAATCGAGGCTGTAACGTTGGCGTTGTGGAGGTTTAAGTACAGAGATTTTACGGATACACGGTGAAGCTCACCGCCCCCGCGGCGTTTTCTCCCATGACGATGAACTTGTAGGTATACGCTTTGCGGATGATCAGCGAGAAGACCATCGACTCAGCGTCGTTGGCCTGGTAGATCGCCTCGCCCTTCTCACCGCTCACCAAAATGTCCAGCCGGCCGGATTTCACCTCGATCTCTACATCGACGATCGCCCCTTCGCCCAGCTCCATCTCGTGCGCTTTTGTGCCGTCCAGTTCGCTGAAGGTCAGCGCGAAGTGTGTCTCATCCGCACTTTCCTCACCGGTGAAACGTGCTCCGCAGGCGGTGAGCAGGATGGCAGCTAGAATGATAATGGTTAGACCGATGATTTTTCTCATGGACATCATTTCCTGGTTTTGATTGTGACGATCTCAGTTCGCCGGGGTGATTGTATCACCGCTACGATGCGGGTGAGTGGGACCTGTCACTTATTGCTATCCACCCACTCCTGCGGCAGGTACTCCCGCGCCACCACGCGGTAGGCGGGGTGGTACACCCGGTTGAACTCCTCGGAGTGGTGCACGGCGGGGAAGCCGGCGGAGGACACCAGGCTGAGGTAGCGCGTGAGATCCCGCAGGCGAATATGGATCAGGGAGCGGTCCGCCAGCTCGACCGCTTGGATTACGTAACCTTTGAGCACCCGCTCATCCCCCCTGAACTGGTTGGCAGTTTTCAGGAACGCGTCCAGCAGCGCATCCACTGACAATCCTTTTTGCACCAACGGGCGCAGGTGCACGCGCAGCATCTCCCCGCGCGGCGCGATCGGGTCCAGCAGCGGTTCATCCGCTCCCTCGCCAAGGTTGGCCAGTTCCTGCTCAAGCCATGTGCGGGCAGCTTCTCCGTCAGTTACTGCGTGACCGCTGCCCATCGCGGCCTGGTGCATCAACTTATAAAGGTCGGGGGCAACCCACCAGGGGTAGCGGCTGGCGTGTTCAAGGACGATTTTTTGAAAAGGTGTGTAGATCTCCAAGGGCAATTCCTTTAAAATAACCGGAAATAAGTAATCAGTAATTCGGAATCGGGTTTTTCCTGATCACGATTCACTAATTACGATTCACTACTCTCCACTCTCAATTCTCTACTCACTCAGTCCCTGCTCACACCATATACCTCAGCGGCAGGTCAGGCACCTGCTTAAGCAGATTCTGGATGAACTGCTGTTTACGCGGTGGCAGGTGGCGGTACCACCAGGTCAGCCCGAAAATGAACAGTACGAGGACAAGCGCGTTAATGATCGATTTCTTTGCTGAACAACACATACTGACCTCCATTTATCTTTCGTGTGCTTCGATGAGACCCGCGGCGATGTAGCCCGAGGCGATGGTGCTCGGCACGCCCCCGCCCGGGTGGGTGGATGAGCCGACCAGGTACAGCCCGTTAACGCTCTTCGATCTTGTCGCCGGGCGGAAGACCGCCTGGGCTGTTAGGTCCTGCTGCAGGCAGTAAATTGCACCTTCCGGCAGGAGCAGGTCGCGCTCAAAATCCAGCGGGGTGGCGCATTCGGCGAAGATTACCTTGTCCTTTAACCCCGGGATGGCAATGCGCGACAGGCTCTCAATGGTGCGTTCCACATAGTGCGGCTTTTCGCTGTCCCAATCCGAGTCCGCCAGGTGGTAGAAGCCCTGCGGGATGAGGTTAAGCACGTGCTTACCGAGCGGAGCGAGCGATTTGTCATTGTGGGTCGGCCAGCAGATCAGCCCAAAAGGTCCTTCGTTCAGTCGACCGGTCAGCAGGTTGTCGTAATAATAGCGGTTCAACTCCTCCGGTGAAACGGCGATCACGCTGTGATGCGCTTCCAGCTCGGGCGATTCATCCAGTGCCAGGTAGATCATCGGCACAGAGACCGACAATTTATAGCTCCTGATGCCGCGCGCCACCGCTGTTGGCAGGTATTCCGCGCAGATCATGTCAAGATAAAGCGTTTTGGCATTGATGTCGGAAACCACGATCTTTGCGCTGATCTCGCTCCCATCCGCCAGGCGCACCCCGATGGCGCGCCGTCCTTCCATTAATACTTTGCTCACGCGCGTGCCGGTGCGCACCTGCATACCGTGCAGCTCGCCCACGCGCTGCAGCGCCTCCGGGATGCGGATCATCCCGCCGCGCGGGTAGTAGATGCCCACGTGCTCGCTGTACGGCACCATGGCGTAAGGTCCGGGCACCAGGTTGGGCGGCAGCCCGAAGTAAAGTGCCTGGTACGCCATCATCTTCAGTACTTTTTCGTCCCTGAAGTAGCGTTCAAGAATGTCCTGGTAGGAGGAGAGGAACACCGGTAGAAACTTGAGGAAGCGCGGGTTCTTTTTGATGATCGCACCCATGTCCGCCAGGGTGGCGGCGGGCATCTGGAAGAATGTGTCCAGCGTGACCTTCATAAGGTCATCGGCGAAGGCGCAAAACTCGTCCCAGTGTGCTCCGTCCTCCGGCGAGATTGACGCGATAATGCGGCCGGTCTCTTCCACCGAAAGCGGAGCAGTAATACGCTCTCCATCCGGGTAAATGAAAGACATGATCGGGTCGCAGGCGATGAGGTCCACCTCCTTCTGCAGGGTGGTGCCCAGCTTCTCGAACACACGCTCGATCGGCTCGATGATCTCGATGATCGAAGCACCAACGTCGAAACGGTATCCCTCGCGCTCAAAGGTTGAGCAGCAACCGCCGATCGCCTTGCTTTGCTCCATTACCAGCACACGTCGCCCTTGCGCGGCAAGCAGCGCACCAGCTGAAAGACCGCCCAGCCCCGCGCCAATAACCACAACATCATAATCCGGCATGGTTCCCTCCAGTGAACGCAACACTAATCGAAATTAACTCCCCTGTATGTAATATATAGTAGTGATTTTGTGCGCCAATTTCAAGGGGGGAGAGGAAAAACCCTACCTGCGAAAAACACGACAGGAATGCAGATTAATTTGGACGGATTGCTGGCGAGATTAATGGGGTGTTTTTTGACCCTTGTTATATAATTAATATATATTACGTAATCTTCACTGCACGGCATGGGCAGTCATATGAACCCTGATGTCGCGGCAGTGGTATTCCGGGAGCACCCGGTCTCAGGCGCTAGAAACGAGGTTGAACATGCACCAATTGATTACCCGCGTGGTGGGGGTGGGCAACCGCAATGCGGATGGGTCCTCCCGCCAGCACATCCTGAAAAAATTAGCCCACCCCGGTTGTGAGGTGATATTAAACCACGTCCGGTCCGAGGAGGGTGACCTCAGTACGGTTGAAGTGCTGCTGCCGGGAGGAGAGGGAAAGAAACTCCACCGCGTCGGCTTTTTACCCGGGCGTATTGGTGAAAGGATCGCCCGCCACCTGGATGCCGGACACCCGGTGAACGCTGTGATCATTGAACACCCCGCCGAACCGGATGCTTCAATGGCCGCGTTACATCTGAAGATCACGTTCTGAGGCACGTTTTTATTCCTCTTATGAATTCTTAGCCCCTGCGCATCGCAATTCGTGCAATTCGTGGATGATAATTATTGTAGGGGTCGAGCGTCGCTCGACCCCTACTTAAGTTCCATTTCCCACTGATGAGAAACCTTCGAGGACAATGTGAACCCCCCTGGGTCTAAAAACACATAGAGCTAGACCGGAATTTCGTGTTTTGTTTATTCAATATTTTTTGCGTTAATTATTTTATCCCCTGTATACGGGATTAAGGAATTCTATGCCGTCCATTACTCCATACGCTATAATTACCCAAACTCGAATATAAAGGAATTATCCAATGGCCGCATTCCTTTCCACTTTTCCACCGGTACTTCAGGCGCTCTTCGCCACCCTGTTCACCTGGGCGGTCACCGCGCTCGGCGCAGCCTTTGTTTTTGTGAACAAAAACATCTCGCGAAAATTGCTTGTTTCGATGCTGGGATTTGCCGCGGGCGTGATGATCGCCGCTTCCTTCTTCTCCCTCCTCCTGCCCGCCATTGATATGGCTGAGGCCAACGGGACACCCGGCTGGCTGCCCGCGGTGGTTGGTTTTCTCGCCGGGGGTGCGTTCCTCTACGCGGTCGATAAAGTGCTGCCGCATGTGCATCCCGGATTGTCCACTGATCAGTCGGAGGGTATTAAAACGCATTGGCAGCGTTCTGTGCTGCTGGTGCTGGCCATCACGCTGCATAACTTCCCCGAGGGGTTGGCCGTGGGGGTTGCGTTCGGCGCGGTCGCGGCGGGTATCCCTTCGGCCAGCCTTACCTCCGCCATAGCACTTGCGATCGGTATCGGGTTGCAGAACTTCCCCGAAGGCATGGCTGTTTCCATGCCATTGCGCGGGGAGGGTATATCTCGCAGTAAAGCTTTCCTGTTGGGGCAGGCTTCGGGGCTCGTGGAACCGATCGCCGGGGTGCTGGGCGCGCTTGCGGTCATCAGCATGCAGAGCATCCTGCCCTACGCGCTGAGCTTTGCCGCCGGGGCGATGATCTACGTCGTCATTGAAGAACTCATCCCGGAATCGCAGCGCGATACGAGTACCGATATCGCCACACTGGGCGCGATGTTGGGCTTTGCTGTGATGACCTTTCTCGATGTGGCGCTGGGGTGAGCGCCGATTTTGACAGTATGGAGATGTGAATGAAGGAAGAGATCCTTACCAAACTAAATGCATATATCACTGCGCGGATCATGCGCGATCCCGGCAGAACGCTGGCAGCAGACGAGCCTTTGATCTCCAGCGGCATCGTCGATTCTTTCAACCTGGTAGACCTGGCGATATTCGCGGAGGATACTTTCGGCGTCCATCTCGACGACATGGAGCTCAACGTCGATCACTTCGACACACTCAACCAGCTGGCTGACCTGATCCAGGCGCGGCTGGACTGATCCCCGTCGATATATACAAAAAATATACGATTTCTTCATAACTTTACGTTATCATCACAATAGAAGATTTGGAGGTGCATGATGAACAAATCACTTCTAATTGTGATTATCGTGTTGGCGGCGCTCGCCCTCGGCATTGGCGGCGGGTACGCCGTGAGCAGGGCGCTGCCTGCTCCTCTGGCACAAGGTATTGACGAAGAAGGCTCCTCGTCACTATACGTCCCGGGCACATCCCCGCAGGTGACTCCTGGTCCTGACGACACCGAAGACGAGGATGATGAGGATGGGATCCCGCTGCCAAAGCTGGACCCGCGCCAGCTGGATGGAAACCGCATGCCTGAGCTGCTGGAAAAATTTGGGGGCAGGATGAATATGCACAAATGGATGGAGAAAGGGTTCATCCCGCCCGGATTGCTGGATGAGAACAGCGAGTGGCCGGAGGAATGGCGTTACTGGGGGCCGGGCGGCATGGGTCCTTGGGGGGATGACTTTGAGGTGACGGGTGAGCGCATCACCCTGGAGCAGGCGCTCAGCCTGGCGCAGGAGTATGCCACCGGGCGCGGTGAAAACCTGCGTGTCGCGCGTATGTATGAATTTGAGAAGGTTTTTTACGCCGTGGTGGAGGAGACTGACACGGGCATGGGCGCGTTCCAGTTGATCATCCAGCCGGTGAGCGGCAATGTCCGTTTTGAAACCGGACCCGGCATGGCGTGGAACACGAAGTACGGGCGGCGCGCGATGATGGACAATGAGATCCCGGAGAACGCGCTGACGATGAAAGCGGCTGCCATGCAGGCGCAGCAGGCCCTGGAGGAAAAATCCGCGCAATTGACCATTGACCCGGATGGTGTTGCGTTCAATGGTTACTACACCTTCGAGTACCTGGTGGATGGTGAAATTTCCGGCCTCATCTCGGTTAACGCCGAGGACGGTGATTACTGGTTCCATAATTGGTTGGGTAACTTTATCAGTAGAGAGGATATAACAGAATGAATAAAACATTGAAATGGATTTTGATCGGATTGGCGATTGCGCTGGGCGTGTTCATCATTGCATTGCCTGTCTTTTACCTGGCGCGGAATGCCGGCAACCTGGCGGAGCTGGGGCGGGGGCTGATGCCTTTCCGATCTAGTCCCCACATGCCGTTCCGCTCCGGGTTAATGATGATGCCGCTGATGGGCTTGTTCGGCTTATTCCGACTGGCGCTGCCGCTGGCGGTGATCGGTTTCGCTGTGTTCGGCGTTATCGCGCTTGTGCGAAGTAATTCCGCCCGAAAAGTTACGGGCTCGATGCAAACCCCGCCGCCTGTTCCTCCTGCTCCCCTTGAAGCGCGGGTGTGCCCGTCATGCGGCATGACCCATCACAGCGAAGGTGAATTCTGCCCTCACTGTGGCGCGAAACAGTAAACAAAAATCACGTACTTCAGCAGCCCCTTCCAGCCTGGAAGGGGCTGCTGAATCTCCAGTCGGGTATATAATGATGCTTTACTGAACCCTTTTTGAGGAGTATATAGCATGGACATTCGCGATCAAAAACTGGCCCAACTCATCACAAAATACTCGGTCAATGTACAGCCCGGTGACAAGGTCGTCATCCGCTCAGGCGTGGCCGGCGAGCCGCTGGTCAAGGAGCTTTACAAAGCGGTGCTGGAAGCCGGCGGGCATCCCATCCTGTGGACCGAGTTCTCCTGGGAAGCGGAGATCATGCTCGGGCGCGGCAGCGAGGAGCAATATACGTACATCCACAAGCCCATCGAAAACTTCTACGCCACATATGACCGCCTGATTCGCGTCATCGCCGAGGATAATACCAAGAATCTTAACAGCATCGACTCTGGTGTATACACCCGCTTCACCCAGTCGCGCGGACCGCTGATGAACACGTACATGGACCGCACGGCACGCGGCGAGCTGCGCTGGGCGCTGACGCTTTACCCCACCAACGCCTATGCCCAGGATGCCGACATGGCACTGGACGAGTACGCCGACTTTGTGTACAAAGCCTGCATGCCGGATATGGACGACCCGGTGGGTTACTGGCAGGGTGTTTCAGAACGCCAGGCGCGTATCGTCAACTGGCTGAAGGGAAAGAAGAAGGTGCACCTGCTGGGCAAGGGCACCGATCTGCGTCTCAGCATCGAGGACCGCGATTTCATTAACTGCGACTGCCGCGTGAACATTCCCGACGGTGAGATCTTCACCGGCCCGGTGGAGGACAGTATGGAAGGGCATGTCACTTTCTCCTATCCCACCATCTACCACGGGCGCGAGGTCACCGGAGTACAGCTGGAGTTCAAAAAAGGCCGCGTGGTCAAGGCTTCCGCTGACAAGAACGAGGAATTCCTGCTCAAGACCATCGATACAGATGAAGGCGCACGCGGGGTGGGTGAGTTCGCCATTGGCACTAACGAAGGCATCCAGCGCTTTACGCGCCAGATCCTCTTCGATGAGAAGATTGGCGGCTCCTTCCACATGGCGCTCGGCAAGGGTTACCCTGAATCCGGCAGCGTGGCGCAATCCGCCATCCACTGGGACATGATCTGCGACCTGCGCGACGGCGGGCAGATCTGGGTGGATGACCAGCTGCTCTACGAGAACGGCAAGTTTGTCATAGAAGGGTAATCTTGGATGAAGAGATCAACACGGAACCGCGAGGCTCCGTGTTTTTTATTTTGTCCACTAATTACACGAATAAGATCATCCTCTTAAGCCAATTCCAACTGCTGATACGTGGCTCACAGCCAAAACCGCTGCCCGGATTAGTTTTTTTGCGCCAACGGCCCCGCGCTCAGGGGTTGGGTGCGTTGAAAACGCACCGCAATATCCGTTATACAATCAGCATATGCCAAACTATCACCGGTCGCTCGTGGAGGGCGGAACCTATTTCTTCACTGTGGTCACCTACCAGTGTCAACCCATATTCACCAGCGTTTCCTCCCGACACCTTCTCCATAGGGCATGGAGGGAGGTCAACGACCGGTTCCCGTTCGAGACAATCGCGATTTGCTTAATGCCCGAGTATTTGCATTGTATCTGGCGCTTGCCGGAAGGGGATGCGAATTACGCCATGCGCTGGAAGGAGATCAAGAACCGCTTTACCAGGAGGTACCTGGAGGAGGGTGGACCGGGTGGAGAACGCAATGCCTCGCGGCACAAAAGAAATGAAGCGGCCATCTGGCAGCGCAGGTTTTGGGAGCACACCATTGAGAGTGAGAAGGATCTCGAGCTTCATTTGGATTACATTCATTACAATCCGATCAAGCACGGATTAGTTGAGCGCGCTATTGATTGGCCGTTTTCCAGTTTCTCGAGGTATGTGCATGAGGGGATCTATGCTGAAGATTGGGTTGGCGGGAGCGCGGGTAGGTTACAGCTGTTGGATTGGGAGTGATGGGATTGTGAGTGGTGCGTTTTCAACGCACCCTTCGAGCTGTTTTAATTGTTCATCCGGGATTCCAAAACCAGGATCACAGATGTCATACATTCAAAAAGGGGCGTAGGCTAAGGGGTGGTTGCGCCGAGGGGGATTTCTTCGATCTCTGTCCAGGTGTTGTCGTTAATATTAACTATTGAGATGAACTTGCGTACCGGGAACTTCTTAGTTTCCTGGTTGGCAGGATCGCCGTAATCATGGATTTCCACGCGCAATTCATGGTCATTAATCCACTCCACCTGGGTAATATAGAGCAGGCTGCTTTTACCAGGTTCAAGGCTGCGGGTGTCACGCGTAGAGGGGTCAAATAACATTATGTGGTTTGCATCTGTCGTATCCTGGATGGAAAGAGCCACCCATTTTTGATCCGGTGACCATGGCATCACCATATTCGTGATTGAAAGGTCGGTGGCCAGCGTTTTAAATTCCTTTTCCGGAGGAGTATAGGAAAGCAGACCTTTCCAACAAAAGAACACCGCCCGTTTGCCGTCCGGTGACCAATTGAGTGGGATCCCGGCAAAGGTGTACTCTGGAGGAAAATCAAAGATAATCTCGATAGCGCTGCAATTTTGCGGGTCCTTTTTGCATTGGATCGGCGCGTATGCCATGCTGTAAGTAAAGGGGGTGTGGGGAGACTGTTTGATGAAATAGAAACCCTCCGTACCAACGGAAGGCTGAGCGGTTGGATTAGAAATCGTGGGCGGGGTATTCGTTGCTGTCTCCAGCGGATACTGATCAATTTCTGCGGCCGTGCAAGAGGTTGCGAATACCAATATGAATAATGCATAGATGATCGATCGTGTGGTCATGAGCTGGTCAAGAACCAACTATGGTGTGTGTACCCAAATTTCATCCCATGCCACCCTGGCATTTGCTATATCACCGTCATTGTTGTTTCTTAATACTACTTTTGTGAGATTGTTAAGATTATATGGACTAACCACTACCCAAGTATCATACCACTCACTTTGACTAATACACTTTACATCCAAAGTTCCACCGCCATTAAAAAATAATCTATAACATGCCATCAGCGTTGTTGCATCTGTTCCGGGAATAAATGCAGAAACATTAACCAGGGTATTTGGATTTGGAAGCCAATATCCGTTTGAAGTTGCTGAACCCCGGACAGTGTTTGTCCAACGAAAATACTTGGGTGAGCACCAACCATAAATATAGCAATAGCCAGCGTTATATGTGACTGAATAAGGCCCAAATTTCCAACCCCAGTAACTTCCATCATTTGCGTAAATTTCATTGAAGGTTAGTACTTGAGCTAATAGTTGATTATTTAATAATGGAAAAGTACTTACGTAATTTATTAGATCACCTTTACTCGATAAACCTACTTGAACAAAAACTGGTGTTTTCCCATCAATTGAAAGTGAACTATCCTCCCAGCGGAAAAAGTAATGGGACTGGTTTTTACTCCCCACACTCGGGTTCAGTTTTGATAGATCAAGTTCCGGTGCAATTTTTACTACGAATGCCCTGGCCCTTTCCTCCAATTGCGCCTCAGAACTTGGATTATTAACATCTACTTTCATGCTGGTAATCCTGGCAATCTGAACGATTTTATTGGTATCTATGCTCAGCCAATAATAGAATTCTGCAGTCTGGTATCTTTCAAGTTCGGTTTTACGATCATAAGGGGATAAATCCCTGTCAAGGTACTCGACGTTCGCATCAGATTCTATCAACTTGATCGCAGCAACTGCGTTTACTTGCTCTGAGGCAGGCCTGGCTTGAAGGATGTTTATTTTATTAAGCGTTTCCAGCCACAAATCCCGCATCTTCTCAGTAGATGCACCCGTAAGAATCTTAGTCTTTTCACCATTCTCGTCTACATTTACAACGGTCTCGCCGTTGGCTAGTTCAAGATCAAGAGCCTTATTATATTCAAAAAGCAATTTATCAACCTGGTCCTGAATTTCCCCATTTGGATCGTTGTTAGATGCCTGGACAAATGAAAAAGTAACGAATAAAACTAAAATACTTATTACGATGACCAAGAATGTATTTTTTTTCATGGGATCCCCTTTTTGTTTGGTTATTAAAAGTATACAACGCCTGCGGAAAAAAGTAAATAAATTCTATGATAGTTACGAATGCATCGAGCGGGTCAAAAAAATGAATTCCGGAATACAAAGCCCAGAGCAATCTTCGCGAGAGACACGCTTCGAAACAGGCGTAGATGCTGTCTTGAAAGTCAAGAGAAAGCCTACACCAGGTTGAGGTAATTGGGGTCAAAAGGTCGGCCCGTTTTTAAAACACCAAAAATTAGATGTAATAGTTTACGTATTGCTGCGCCTACCACCTCCATAGGCAATAACCCATTTTGAGATAACCTCACACAAAAAGCACGAATGATCGGATTGTATTTCATTGCAACGATGGCAGGCATATACAGTGCTTTGCGCAAGTTTGTATTGCCGGTTTTTGAAAGGCGAGACTTCTTGTGCACCGAGGTTCCCGATAGGAAATTTCGTGGCGTTAGTCCAGCATAGGCTGCCAGTTGGCGAGCACTTTGGAAATCCACAACATTTCGGATCTCACCCAATAGTTTAGACGCTGTAAGCTTGCCTATTCCCGGGATGGTTATGAGCAGGTCTTGCATGCGTTTGAGTTCACTGTATCTGTCGACATGGTCCTGAATTGCCTTTTTTGTTTTCTTGATCTGGTCATCGAGATGATCACATACCGCGGTCAGACTATCCAATACAAAAGCTGAATGAACATCTGATTGCAAACGATTCGCTTCTTGTTGTTTGAGGCCTTGCAAGTCCTCCAAATGACGCACAAGCGCCTGTAATTCCTTAAAACTGGCAGGTGGAGGGGTCCATAAGGCAGGTTTTTCCCTTATGCAATACTCTGCAATGAGTTGCGCGTCAGCTTTATCCGTCTTGTTCCGCCTCAATTTGCTGTTGCCATAGTGTTTGATCCTGGCCGGGTTCACCACGCTCACGAGGAAACCCCGGGAATACAGATGTTCTGCTATCTTGTCGCCGTATTGCTCCGTTGCCTCCAGGCATACATGAACGTTGGTCGCTGAACGTTCTCTAAGCCACTATTCAAGCTGCATATGACCTTCCTCTGAATTAGCAAATTGCCCATGTTGCAGACGAAAACCATCAGAGAGGGCAATATCTAATGTGTCTTTTGCGACATCAATTCCAAGAACTCGTTGCTCCATTTGCATTCTCCTTTGGTACACTAGGTTTAGGCGCTGATCAGACTTGCCTATTCCGGGTCAACCTTGTGAATGCAAGCTCTTCTCTTTTGGCTAAAGGTGCGAGAGGCTTCAGATGGTGTTCGACCTTGTTTCAGGTGGAATTGGCGGGGATCTTATCTACGCTTCAGGCTTAGTGCCCAAGGGTGGGCCCAGATTCTCCCGTCATCGTCTGATCAGCGTCTAATATCTCTTGATTATCCTTTAACCTTCATGATACAAGGGTGCGTACACCTTTTGAACGCACCAAAATATCATAAAAATCTGTGTTTTTTAGCGTCGGGTTGGTCGGCTTGATAGGTGGTGCTTTTTCGCGTTGTTTGCTCTCCGGTGCTTTTACGGCGCCAACGCACCCTACGAGCTGACCGGATCAGCTTTTTTGCGCCAATGGCCCCGCGCTCATATCCATAAAGAAGATCTCCCACTGGTGCCCATCCAGGTCAGCAAAACTGCGCTGGTACATCCAGGCTTCCTCCATTTTTCCGGTGTCAGTCGCACCCGCAGCGAGGGCTTTCTCCAGCATCTCATCCACCACCGTGCGGTTTTCCATAGTCAGCGAGAGGATCACCTCTGTTGACCTGGTGGCGTCAACGGGCTCCTTTTTGGTGAAATTCTTGAAGAAATCCGTACGCAACAGCATGGCGTAAATGTCGTCGCTGATGACCAGGCAGGCGGCGTTCTCATCGGTGAACTGCGGGTTGTAGGAATAGCCGAGTTTTCTGAAGAAATCCATACTGTGCTTCAAATCTTTCACCGGCAAATTAACGAATATTTTTGTGCTCATCATTAACCTCCTATTCAGAACAATATTATATCAATAAGATAATAATTATCCAATATACTAATTTGTCTAAGAGGTCTGTGGAGTCCTATTAGGCACGTATCTTGCACCTGATAATTGATGAAAAATGTCATAGGTGAGGTGCGCCATGTTTAAATCCAAACTCAAATCACTGTTCGATCCTAAGCAAAAATGGGTCAGGATCGCCTTGATCGTGCTCGGGGTGGTCGTGCTCATCGCCATCCTGGCGCTGGCCGGCTCCATGTTCCTGCCGGATAAGGCGCAACCCGCTACCGGTGAGCCATTCATTGAGGTTCCTTTCCTCAATGAGCTCCTGGAGAAGGATGACCAGTCCGGAGTAGTGCCTGTGGAGCAGGGGGCAGACCCCTCTCCAACAGCTGAGCCTCAGTTCGAAGGTCCCAAGACCCTGACGGATCCGCGAGAAATTAAACTCGCCGAACAGATTCGGGCCAAGGCCGCCGAACGCAAGGACATCCTGGCATTCGTCATCTTTGATGTAGCCGTGGACCGGGTTGACTTCTCCAAGGACGGCAAAACGGCGCTGGTGTGGATCTCCCTGGTGGATAAAGAGACCGGGCTCGTGCAGCCGGGTGAACCGGGGCTGGTCATTGCCAGTGAAAAGAAGGACCCCTCCAAGCCGTGGAAACTGCTTTTCCAGGCGGATGAGGGTTTTGGCGCAGCGCTGGCTGATCTCCCCAAAAAGCTGATCTCAGAAGAATTAAAAGCGCAGTATCGGCCTTCCGAGCAGAAACTGCAGAAAGATTCCACTGTCTTCACCGGCTACCGCCTGCCCTGGAAGAAGGGCGAAACGGTTCGCCTCACCGGCAGCATCGGGCATGTTTACACGTACAAATCCTGCCCCTCCTCCTGTCTCTACGCCTTCGATTTTGCTAACGGCACCATGTTTGATGTGGTAGCCGCCAGGCAGGGGACCGTAAAATACGTGGTCTGGAAGTATGAAAATGGCGACCCGAAGAATGCCAACTACATCGTGCTGGAGGACACCAGCACCACCCCCACCACCTACCAGGTTTATCTTCACCTGGCCAAGGACAGCATCCCCGCTGCGCTGCGCAAAGAAGGCGCAAAAGTGGTGCAGGGACAATTCCTGGGCAAAGCGGACGACACCGGCTACAGCACCGGTCATCACCTGCACTTCCATGTGCACACCAACCCTGAATCCTACTGGGGTAAATCGGTCGATATCGTTTTTGACGATGTGACCGTCAATGGCGGGCGCCCGCGCATGTGCTCCGAATCCAAGGCTCTACCGCAGCTGGGTGATGAATGCATGCCGCAGGATAAGTATGTATCCAATAACGGTGATACCGAATTACCCACCGGCGGCATCTCCAGTCCGAAACCCGGTACAAAGATCAAGTCACCGACTGTCAACATCAGCGGTTGGATGAAAGATGACACGGGAGTTGCTTTCGGTCAGTTATATTACAAGGTGGAAAAAGGCAAATGGGAGCCCATCGGTAAATCGGTCAAGAAGTGGCAATTCTCACGTTCCATCGACCTATGCACCGCTGGCATACCGGATGGCGAGTTCTCGCTGGCGCTGGAAGTAACCGACCAGGCTGGCAATGTCTCCGACCTGCAGGGCAAGCTTGAATTCGTCAAAAAGTACGAGTGTCCGGTTGAACCCGTGACCTGCAAACCAGCTGCCGATGAGGTTTCGCTGCATTCCGAAGTGGACTTTCAGGGCGAGTGCCAGGTATTGAACATGGGTGATTATGCCATCATGGATAAAATGCCCGCGGTCAAAGCGGACCAGACGCTTTCCATCCAGGTGGGCGCGGATGTCACTGCCCTGTTGTATCCTGATGCAGACTTTGCCGGTACGGTGGAAGTCTTCCAGGATGGCGACAACAACCTGGGCAACAATGCCATCGGAGCGGCCAATGTCGGATCCCTGCGCGTGGTACAACGCGTGCTCACCCCCGTACCGCCTGTCATCGCATTGCCTGAAGCGATCACAACCGCCACCGACCTCACCATCGATTGGACTGCAGAGGCAGGCGTTGAATCCAAAGCCACCCTGACCGGACCGGATGATTACGAGAACGGTCTGGACTGGCAGGCTGGAAATAGCTGGAAAGTGGGCAAGCTGGATAAAGGAAAATACACATTGACCGTGGAAGCGCGCAATACCGTCGGGGTTGCCACCACGACCCAGGAATTCACCGTCAGTAAACAGGCGTTAGCGCCTGAATCACACATGGAAGTCCTGCCGCAAGGCAGCCGCACCACCTCGATCAGGCTCTCCTGGGTAGTCGACGCGCGTGCAGCCGAGGTGGATCGCTTTGATCTGCAGTGGCGCGAAGCCAAGGGCGACTGGGTCAACTGGAGCGAACCCATTGATGGGAAGTCGCGCGACGTGAACTTCTGGGCAACGCCGGATAAGCTGTACGAGTTCCGCATCCGCGCGGTGAGCAAGGACGGAGAAGCTGAAGCCTTCACCGGCAAACCAGAAGCTTCCACCTTTGTGCTGCCGGATTGTGCGGATGATGCGTTTGAGGGTGAAGGAACCGGTGATGACAAGCGCGCGAGCGCCCCGGTGGTCAAGTATGGTGATGTCCAGACCCACAACTGGTGCCAGCTGGGCGATGTGGACTGGGTGGTATTTGAAGCCGTTGCGGGTGACCCTGTTACCCTGCGCGTCGACCCGATCGGCGCGGCGGCAGGAGCCAACCTCAAGCTCTTCAGCGCCGGCTCTGATGAAATGTTGGCTGAGACCAAAGCAGAGAACTCAGATAGCGTGACCACGCTCTCATGGACAGCCCCGGCAGACGGCACTTACGCCCTCAAGATCTCCCCGGTGGAAGATAAGATCGCTGGTGAGGATGCCACGTACGAGTTTTCCATCCAGAAGCGCAGCACCATCAAGGCTTCCTGGTTCATGGTACTGGCTGGCGTGGTAAGCCTCATGCTGGGCGGCGGGTTCTTTGCGCATCGCCGAATCCAGGCCAAGAAAATGGCCAAAGGTGTGGGCTGGTAAAATATATTTTGAATACACCGGGTTTCTAATGTTCTTTGAAACCCGGTGTTTGCACTAAATACGATTGGGAGCAAAAACCCGGAGTTGAAACCAGGCTCCAGGTTTAAAATCCACGGTCTTTGAAACTCGGTGTCAGCTCTAAACGTGTTTATGGGCAAAAAGTAAATTCTACACACCGGGTTTCTTGGCTTTTCTTGAAACCCGGTGTTTGCAATAAACGTGATCCAATGCAGAAACCCGGAAAATGCTGACTCTACTCACCGGTTTTCTTGTCCTCTTGAAACCCGGTGTTTGCAATAAACGTGATCTAGTGCAGAAACCCGGAGTCGAAACCAAACTCCGGGTTTTTAATAAAGTATTTGGATTTTTTTGATCTGATATAGAATTTGTTATGCCAGCACGAATTATCCCTATTACTCCCGGTAAGATCTATCACATCTATAATCGAGGAGTAAATAAACAGGCGATTTTTTTCTCAGAGAGAAATTATCATTTCTTTATTTATCGATTGAATGAGTTTTTTCGAGGATTCGCTATCTGCTACGCTTATTGCCTGATGCCCAACCATTATCATTTACTAATCGAGGTAATTGACGAATTATTTGTCTCGAAAGCCTTTAATCCATTTATGGTTTCCTATTCGAAAGCGGTAAACACTGAACAGGGACGGGTTGGACCATTATTTCAAGGCCGGTTTCAAGCGATCTTGATCGAGGATGAAATCCAGTTTTTGGATTGCGTTAAGTACATTCACATTAATCCTGTGAAAGCCGGTTTAGTCCGCACTCCCATCGAATGGCAATTTTCTAGTTATCGTCAGTATATAAATCCAAAAACAGCAACTTGTGTTGAAACGGCTAAAGTGCTCAGTCATTTTGATGACATTCAGGAATTCAGAGATTATTCTGAATTTGGTTGTGAGGAATATCAGTCCAGGTAATTTTCTACCGAATGATTGGTCGGGGTTTCTTTGGTTTCGTAACCCGGTATTTGCCTAATACATGTTTTAGTGAAGAAATCCGGAAAATGTAGATTCCATACACCGGGTTTCTTTGCTTTTGGAAACCCGGTGTTTGCAATAAATTGGTTTAGTTGCAGAAACCCGGAGTCCAGAACCAGACTCCGGGTTTCTATTCGCCCCTGCACATGCGTCACCCCGGTCTTTCTTGACTCGCCCTTCCCGGCATGCTATAGTTTAAATGCAACCGATAACGAAAGAGAGTTATTCATGCCGATTATTTCCCTGCTGACAGATTTCGGTAACAAGGATGGCTTTGTCGGGACGATGAAGGGCGTCATCTGGGGCATCTGCCCCACGGCGCAGATCGCCGACATCAGCCACGAGATTCCCCCGCAAAACATACAGGAGGGCGCTATTGCCTTGTGGCGCGCAGCCCCGTTCTTCCCCGCGGGGACGGTGCACATCGCGGTCGTTGACCCCGGCGTGGGCACCATCCGGCGCCTCATGGCGGCGCAACTGGGCAGCCAGTTCTACGTCGGTCCTGACAACGGTATTTTCACCCCTCTCATCGAAGATGCGCGGAAATTCAACCTTGAAACCCGTTACGTGACGCTCGACCAGCCGCGTTTCTGGCTGCAGCACGTCAGCCGCACCTTTCACGGGCGCGATGTCTTTGCCCCGGCCGGCGCGTACCTGGCTGCCGGTGTGAAGTTGGATGAGATGGGAACGCCCTTCACTGACCCCGTGCTGCTGCCACTTTCCAAACCTGAGCGCACAGCGGGTGGTTTCAACGCACACATCGCGCTGATCGATGTCTTCGGCAACTGCGCCACCGACCTGCCCTGGTCGGAGGTGGCGGGGCGGCACCTGCTGATACGCATCAAGGATTATGTCATCCGAGGGCTTTCCTCCTCCTATGGGCATCACCAGCCGGGCGAATTGATCGCCCTGGTGGATAGCGAAGATCATATCGAAGTGGCCGTCGTGAACGGCAGTGCTGCCAAAACACTTGGCGCGCAGGTGGGTGACCTGGTGGAAGTTCTATTTATCGCCGAAGAATAAACTGCCCGGTCTGGCGAAACCATGCTCACAACGGGGTGTTATACAATTAGGACATTGACAATGAGGTGCTTTTTCTGTATTGTCTTAGTGACAATCTGAGCAAGAAAACATTTTTCTGGAGGAGAACGATGAAAGATATTTTTAAAGTAACAACCAGAACCATTGTCGCAGCAGGTCTTGGCGCAGCGCTTTTCGCGCTGTTGTTCATGTTTGTCAAGATCCCATCTCCTGTTCCCGGCACCTATATCCAGACTGCCTATGGTCTGGCCGGTTTCTTCGGCGTCCTGTTTGGACCCATCGCAACCGGTTTGATGGCTTTCATCGGGCACGCCATCAGCGACGCTGTGCAGTACGGCAGCCCCTGGTGGAGCTGGGTGATCTCCAGCGGTATCGCCGGCTTCATTTACGGTTTTGCCTTCAAACGCACCCGGGTTGAAGAAGGCATCTTCGGTGGGAAAGACATCCTGACCTACAACATCATCCAGGTCATCGGCAACGCCATCGCCTGGATCCTTGTTGCGCCTGTGCTGGACATTGTCATTTACGCTGAGCCGGCGAACAAAGTTTTCGCCCAGGGTTTGATGGCTTTCGCCTCCAACTCGGTTGTGGCCGGTGTTGTGGGTACCCTGCTGCTGCTGGCCTATGCCGCAACCCGCACCCGCAAGGGCAGCCTCAGCAAGAAAAGCTGATCTGAAGACACAAGAATTAATCGATCTTTGAGGATGGCGGTTCCAGAACCGCCATCCTGATGTTGATTCATGTATAATAACCGCGGTCACAGGATCGAATAATCTGTAAGTATCAAGGAGAAAAGCGCCAATTACACAGGGCACGCCCTGGCGCCTGATGCGTATAAGTGGTACCTCAACAGACTCCCATCATCGATTTTGATCACTTCACTTTTCAATATTATTCCCAGGCTGAACCGACCCTGCGGGATATAAATCTCAAGATCTATGCAGGGGAGAAGATCCTCATCGTCGGTCCCAGCGGCAGCGGCAAGAGCACGCTCGGCCACTGTCTCAACGGATTGATCCCCTTTTACTATAAGGGTAACCTAGAAGGCAGCCTGAAGATAAATGGCACCGAAACCCGGGACCTGGACATCTTCAAGCTTTCCAAGATCATCGGCACCGTACTGCAGGATTCAGACGGGCAGTTTGTGGGGCTCACCGTGGGTGAGGACATCGCCTTTGCCATGGAGAACGATTGCGTACCGCAGGCTGAAATGCACGACCGCGTGGATCGCGTGGCCAAAATGGTGGATATCGCGCATGTAAAGAATCTCTCGCCATATGAACTCTCGGGCGGACAAAAACAGCGCACCGCGTTGGCGGGGGTGTTGATTGATGATGTGGACATCCTGCTTTTTGACGAACCGCTTGCCAACCTTGACCCCGCCACCGGCAAGACCGCCATCGAGATCATCGATGATATTCACAAGCAGATGGGTAAAACCATCATCATCATTGAGCACAGGCTGGAAGATGTGCTGCACCGCGATGTGGACCGCGTGATCGTGATCAACGATGGCTGCATCATCGCTGATATGAGCGCGCACGACCTGGTCAGTTCCGATGTCCTCAAAGAAAACGGCATTCGCGAACCGCTCTACGTCACTGCGTTGAAATACGCCAATATCCATGTGACCCCGCAAATGAAGCCCGGGCATATCTGGAGCTTGGACACCAACGCGGTGAACGAAGCGCTGCGCAGTTGGAACCGTTCGGTAAAAACCCCGCTGGAAGCGCCGCCCAGACCGCCGCTGTTGACGATCGATCATTTATCATTCTCGTATGATGGCGTGCGACCCACCCTGAGTGACATCAATTTTGAGATCAGGGAAGGGGAGATGGTCTCCATCGTGGGCAAGAACGGCGCGGGCAAATCAACGCTGGCCAAACTGATGTGCGGCTTTGAAAAGGTGGACAAAGGAGCCATCCTGTACAAAGGACAGGATATTCATAAGCAGTCGATCAAAGAACGTGCCGAGTTCATCGGGTTCGTGATGCAGAATCCCAACCAGATGATCTCCAAGAACCTCATCTTTGACGAGGTGGCGCTCGGGCTGCGGCTTCGCGGCGTGAATGAGGAAGAGATCAAGGACCGCGTTGAAAAAGTATTGGACATCTGCGGCTTGTCCCCCTTTATCGAATGGCCGATTTCCGCACTGAGTTATGGACAGAAGAAGCGCGTTACCATCGCCTCGATCCTGGTGCTGAGACCCAATATTCTCATTTTGGATGAGCCCACCGCCGGACAGGATTACCGCCATTACAGCGAGATCATGGAGTTCCTACGCCAGATCAATGAAACCGGCGTCAGCATTATCCTGATCACGCATGATATGCACCTGATGCTGGAATATACCCCGCGCGCCATTGTGCTTTCGGAGGGACAACAAATCGCTGATACGCTCGCATCGGTAGTGCTTACCGATCCCCAAACGATCGCTGCTGCCAACTTGAAAGAAACCTCACTCTACCACCTTGCACAGCTCGCTGGTATCCCGGATGGCACACAGTTCGTTCAGCACTTCATTGATTATGAAAGGGTTGCCGGTCAATGAAGACGAAACTCTTTTCATATAATTATGAAAACACTCCCATCCACAATCTTTCGGGATTGATCAAGTTCATCTGTTTTCTGCTGCTCACTTTCGCCACAATGTACACATACGACATCCGCGTCATTCTCGGCATGCTGGTCTTTTCCTTGATCATTTTGCGCATCTCAAAGATCAAATTCAGCCAGATCAAAGTGATGCTCATCTATGTGCTGATCTTTATTCTCATCAACGCCATCTTTACGTTTTTCTTTGCCCCGGAACATGGAACCACCCTATATAACACGCGCAACCCGATTATGAAGCTTTGGGGTAACTTTGAGCTGACCCAGGAACAATTGCTGTACCAGGTCACCCTGGCGTTCAAATATCTCTCGGTCGTACCCCTGGGCATCATCTTCCTGCTAACCACCAACCCGAGCGAGTTCGCTTCTTCGGTGACCGCGGTGGGGGTACCCTACAAAGCATCTTTCGCGATCTCGCTGACCCTGCGCTACTTCCCGGATATTTTGCGCGTCTACAACGACATCAGCCAGGCGCAGCAGGCACGCGGGCTGGAAATGTCGGGCAAGGCGAAAATGAAGGAGCGCGTCAAAAATTCGCTGATGATCATCATCCCGTTGATCTTCTCGACCCTGGAGCGCATTGAGGTGGTGACCAATGCCATGGACCTGCGCGGCTTCGGCAAGGAGAAGCGCCGTACCTGGTACTGCGTGCAAAAGCTGCGCCCTGCGGATTATTACGCGCTGGCGGTGTCGATCGTTGCCGTACTGATCGTGGCATCCGTGGCTTATTTCCTCAACCACGGACGATACTTTAATCCATTCATCTGAATAATCCTGGAAGCTAACAGAATTTCAACCGCTCTCTTGTCAAGAGCGGTTTTTTTCCTTTATAATGATTTTTCAACTGGTTGTGTGAGACTTGAACTACATGTCTCGCCGGACGTGGCAGAGCCTGCCTGGTTAGAAGACTCTTTGCAAGAACTGCGTTGACAGCAGGTTCGCTTTATTGTTATAAAAATATTGAGTTAATTGGGCTCAATCAAACACAAAAATACTTCCCCGGTGCGGGAGGTATGATACGGAAATGGAGGCACTTTGTCTAAGACAGTCGTAGCCGCAGCATTGGGGGAATGTGTGCACGTTGCCGGCGTGATGAACTTCCTGCGCCTGGCGGAAGCCCAAGGCTGGCGCACAGTTTTCCTCGGTCCGGCGGTGCCGGTCGATGAAGTGATCAAAGCCGCGCAGCGCGAGAAGGCTGACCTGGTGGGGGTGTCCTACCGCCTTACCCCCGAGACCGGCGAGCGGCTGCTGGCGGAATTTGCCGAAGCTGCTGATGAGCTGCATAGCCGTGGGGTGAAATTCTACTTTGCCGGTACCCCGCCGGTGGCGGAACGCGCCCGCGCGATGGGTTTCTTTTCCATGGTGTTTGACGGCAGCGAAGAGGTGGAGGACGTGATCAACTCCCTCCAGGATACGCCTGCCGATGGTACTGTAGAAGCCAATTGGCCGGATACGGCGCTGGAGCGCATGCGCTGGAAAGCACCTTACCCCATCCTGCGCCATCACTTTGGCCTGCCGACGATGGAAGCCACCATCGCGGGCATACAACAGATTGCTGAATCGCGCGTGCTCGATGTCATTTCCCTCGGCGTGGACCAGGACGCGCAGGAAAACTTCTTCCACCCGGAGCGCCAGAACCCGCGCAAGTTCGGGGCAGGCGGGGTACCCGTACGCTCAGCCGAAGATTACCGCGCCCTTTACGAGGCCAGCCGCACCGGCAACTATCCCCTGCTGCGCACGTACTCCGGCACCGATGATTTCATCCGCCAGGCAGAGGTGTTCGTCGAGACGATCCACAACGCCTGGTGCGCCATTCCGCTCTTCTGGTTCAACCGCATGGACGGACGCGG
>DIWL01000009.1:34852-36316 GCA_002428455.1 Anaerolineaceae bacterium UBA6107
GCATACCTGGCTGCCTACAACGCTAAAGCCTGCGGGGTGAAGGATTACATCGCCCAGTTGATGTTCAACAGCCCGCCCGGTTTGAGCGACGCGATGGACCTGGCCAAGATGGCCGCCATGCTGCGCGTTATCACCCCGTTGGAGGATGAGGACTTCCACATCTGGCGCCAGACGCGCACTGGCCTGCTCAGCTACCCGTTGCAGCCGGAAGCCGCCCGTGCGCATCTTTCCGCGAGCATTTACCTGCAGATGGCTGTGCGCCCGCATATCGTGCACATCGTCGGACACACCGAGGCTGATCACGCGGCGACAGGTCAGGATGTGATCGATGCTGCCCGCATGGCGCGGAGAGCGATCGACAATGCCTTGCGCGGCGCACCCGACATGCTGGCTGACCCCGCGGTGCAGCGCCGCATCGATACCCTGGTGCGGGATACCCAACTCACGTTGGATGCGATCAGCGCACTGAGTGTCAGCTCTACCGATCCTTTAACCGACGCGGATGTGCTGACGCAGGCGGTGCAGCGCGGCATCCTTGACGCGCCGCACCTGCGTAACAATCCGTTTGCGCGCGGTGAGATCCGCACAGCGTTCATCAATGGCGCTTGCGTTACCGTGGATGCCAGTGGGCGGGAGATAACCGAAGAAGCCAGGCTGCAGAACCTGCATATGAATAAGGAGAGTGGAACATGACCAACAAGACAAGATTCACCATTATCGGCGCCGGGCACGGGGGCAAGGCAATGGCCGCACACCTGGCGCTGATGGGTTTTACGACCAAACTTTACAATCGTTCGATGGACCACATCGCGGCCATCCGTGAACTGGGAGGCATCGACCTGGTGGGCTTCAATGGGGAAGCGCGTGATTTTGGCAAACTGGCTATGGTGACCGATAACATCGAGGAAGCCTTGCAGGATACTGACATGATCATGGTGGTCATCCCTTCCTCTGCGCACGCCGAGGTCGCCAAAAACATGTCACCCTACTTGAAGGATGGGCAGATCATCGTGCTGCATCCGGGGCGCACCTGCGGCGCGATCGAGGTGGCCAAGGTGCTGCGTGATAACCATTGCGCTGCAGATGTGACTGTGTCAGAAGCCGAGACCTTCATCTATGCCTCGCGTTCTGACGGACCCGCCCAGGCGCGCATATTCCGCATCAAGGAGGCCGTGCCTTTGGCCGCCCTGCCCGCCACCCGCAACCGCGAGGTGCTCGACCGCATCCACGAGGCTTACCCGCAGTTCATCGATGGGGGTAACGTGCTGCAGACCGGGCTGAACAATATGGGCTCCATCTTCCATCCCGCGCTCACCCTGCTCAACGCCGGCTGGANNTCTACATCGACGGCGTTTCCCCTTCCGTGGCGCGCGTGCTGGAAGTGCTCGACCGGGAACGCGTTACCGTGGGCTCCTCGCTGGGGTTGCGCACCCGTAACGCCATGGATTGGCTCAAACTCGCTTA
>DIWL01000009.1:36360-38095 GCA_002428455.1 Anaerolineaceae bacterium UBA6107
AGGAGGGTTACTACGGCATCAAGGCACCCCCCACGCTCAACCACCGCTACATCTTCGAAGACGTGCCGTGCAGCCTGGTGCCGATTGCCTCACTGGGTAACCGCTTCGGGGTGAATGTACGTGCCATGGATGCGATAATTGCGCTCGGTAATATCGTGCACCGCACCGATTACTGGCGGCGCGGGCGCACGGTCGAAAAGCTCGGGCTGACCAATTACAGCGTCAGCGAAATAACCGCATATGTGAATGAAGGCGTGCTGGATAACTGATCTTAGGGAGATTCTACATGGCAGAAGGCAAGGACACGATGAACGGTAAGACCGTTGTGATCACCGGCGCAAATTCTGGCATTGGAAAAGCCGCTGCGGTACAGATGGCTGAACTTGGTGCTAACGTGGTAATGGCCTGCCGCTCCCTTGCGCGCAGCGCAGCGGCGCTTGCCGAGGTGAAGCAACGCACGAGCAATGAACAGGTCGAGTTATTGCAAGTGGACATGTCCTCGCAGGTATCGATCCGCCGTTTTGCCGACGAGTTCCGCCGCGGGCATCAGCGGCTGGATGTGCTGATCCACAACGCGGCGAACTTTGATCTCACGATAAAAAAACCCGTCCTCACCGACGATGGCATTGAGACCATTTTTGCCACCAACCACGTGGGCGTGTTTTTGCTGACCAACCTGCTGCTGGATATGCTCAAAGCCAGCGCGCCCAGCCGTATCATCACCGTGGCATCGAAGGGATTGATGGTCTATCCGGGGCTGGACATTGAATTTGATAACCTGAACGGGGAACGCAGCTACAACCCGCAGCGCGCCTATTATCATTCCAAGCTGGCACAGGTGATGTACACGTACGACCTCGCGGAGCGGCTGGCGGGCACGGGGGCATCCGTGAACTGTGTGCGTGTAGGCAGCGTGGCGCTGGCGGACGACCGGTTGGGGAACATGCCCGGTTTTCAGAAAAAGCTTTACGCGCTGAAGAAAAAAGCCTCGCTCACCCCTGAGGAGATGGCGCGCACCTACGTGTACCTGGCGGTTGACCCGGCAGTGGGACAGGTAACCGGTGGATACTGGGATGAACACAATAAACAGGTGAAATCCAACGCCAATTCATACCGGAGTGAAACCTGGCAGCGGCTGTGGCAGGTGACTGAAGGGCTGGCAGGATAAACTGGCAATAAAGATGGAAAAAGGAACGAGGAATTCATTGGACCCTTACAAACTAAGCCCCTCCATGCTCACCTTTGCCTGGGACGAATGCCCGCGCTGTTTCTACCTGCGGGTGGTGCGCGGCATCGACCGTCCATCCATGGCCTTCCCCAAGGTCTTCACGCGGATCGACAGCCTGATGAAAAACCTGTTTGCCGGCAAGCCCACTTCTGCGATCGATCCCGATCTGCCCCCCGGCCACGTGGCCATGCAGGGCAAATGGGTCACCAGTGCTCCGATCGAATTCCCGGGAGTCGAAGCGTCCTGTTACATCAAAGGCGCCTTTGATTCGGTGTTGGCTTTTGACGACGGCAGTTACGCCGTGATGGATTTTAAGACTTCCACGCCTTCCCGGCAGCATGTTGCTTTCTACGGGCGGCAGTTGAGCGCCTATGCTTACGCCCTCGAACACCCCGCAGCCGGCGCATTGCAACTTTCACCGGTCAGCAAACTGGGTCTGTTGTACCTTGATCCTGTGGACATCGAACACGGGGCTGACCACAAACGCATTGTTTATGGTGGCGAGGT
>DIWL01000010.1 GCA_002428455.1 Anaerolineaceae bacterium UBA6107
GCTTCGAGGTTCGAGTCCGAGCGATTTTTGCGAGTACTGTGTACGAGCGATTTTTGCGAGTACTGTGTACGAGCGATTTTTGCGAATGCTGGTGTGAATTTTCACCAGTACGACGCGCCCCAAGTGATCTTTACGCGTCCTGGAGTTTTTTCTCCAGGAACCTCACCTAAGCCACCCACCCGGGTGGTTTTTCACATCCGAAGGTCTGTCCCGGCGAGAACAGCCGGGATCTTCGCGGTGAAGATCACACCGCTTCGAGGTTCGAGTCCGCCCTTTTTTTTCGAGTACTGTGTACGAGCGATTTTTGCGAGTACTGTGTACAAGCGATTTTTGCGAATGCTGGTGTGATTTTTCACCAGTACGACGCGCCCCAAGTGATCTTTACGCGTCCAGGAGTTTTTTCCTCCAGGAACCTCACATAAACCACCTACTCGGGTGACTCTTCAACTAATAGCATCCTGAATCTGTTATATACTAAGTCAACCCGTTCCATCGTACAGGATTCACAAGCCGGGCATGACACTGCATAAAATTCTCAAAGCAATTTTTTATCTCCTTCCACTGCCAACCAACCTAAAAACCCGGTTGCACATGTCCGTCCGGAAAGCCAGGGTGAAGGGTCACGCGATTTCCCTTCGGGTATCAGATTTTTGGAGTCGAATGGTTGTGCGAAAGGTTAGCCGAGCAGCCTACTCGGTGACGCAAAGATTACGCAATTATCCGAACGAGCGAAAGCTATTCTATTCCAATCACGGTTATCCGTGCGATCTAAAAAATCCGCGCTCATTCAACGAAAAGATCGTCTGGCGAAAAATTTACGACAGAAATCCCCTCTACCCCAGGGTGACGGATAAATACCTGGTCCGCGATTATTTACGTGAAAAACTTGGTGCGCAAAAAGCTAACGAGATCCTGATCCCGCTGTTGTTCTACGGGAAAGACCCCGCGGCGATCCCGTTTGACAGATTACCGCGCCAGTTTGTGGTCAAACCAAGCCACGCATCAGGCAGGATCATCATCGTCAGGGACAAGCGTGAGATTGACCAGGATGCAATTATCGCCACCTGCAAAGAATGGTTGTCTGACACATACGGTTTTTACCGGCACGAATGGGCTTACCAGAGTCTCAAACCGATGATCCAGGTTGAACCGTTGCTGTTGGATGATGACAACAATGTCCCCAGGGAGATCAAATTTCATGTTTTTCATGGGAAATGCAAGCGTATTGTGGTGATCGTGGGTAGGTATAACGATCTCAAACAATCCAATTTCGATGAGAATTGGAATTTTATCAATACTGAAGCCAGCTATCCCATGGGTCCGCCCTTGCCACGGCCGGCCAACCTGCCCGAAATGCTTCACCTGGCTGAAAAACTGGCGGAAGATTTCGATTACGTCCGGGTTGACCTGTATGACTTGCGCGGTCAAATCTTCTTTAGCGAACTAACCTGTTATACAAACTCCGGCGACATCAATTACAAACCCACCCAATACGATTTCGATCTCGGTGCCAATTGGAGGATCGTTCCCGGTTATTGGAAGAAAAAAGATCACCGCGTAAATCGTTAACGCAAGGGATTCATTCCCCATAGTATCCACTGGTTGGAAATCCGCGGTGTGGCTTTCACCCTTGGGCAAGTCCACCCTTCTGCCCACTACTCTCTCATCCCTGTGCTACAACCAAATATTTCTTGAAATTTGACTTATTTCTAAACATTATTACTCTTCCCAAATTTCAAACGTGGAGTATAATATATGTCAATAAACGCATATACATATAAATGGTTTGGTGTGGGAGATTAAAATGAGTGACAGCTTGCGCGAGGAAGTTGTAAAATTGCACGCCCAGGTTTGCAGTGGTTTGGCTGACCCCAACCGCATTCTGATCCTCTACAATTTGTCAGAAGGACCGCGCTGCGTCAATGATATTGCCGCTTCGCTTGAACTCCCTCAACCCACCATTTCCCGTCACCTCAAGATTCTGCGCGACCACGGCATCGTTCACGCCGATCGCCAGGGACAATCCGTCAGTTATCGTTTGAGCGATCCTCGCATTATCGATGCGCTTGACATTCTAAGATCGATCTTGGCCGACCAGTTGCGCGAACAGGTTCTTCTGGCCAGGCAGGTAAACCAGAAGATCACCCCATAAAAGAAAACGGAGAATGATGTTTATGAAGACTTTTCTGATCCTCGGAGCCGGCACCGGCGGAACCATGATGGCCAACAAGCTCCTCAAACGGCTTGATCCAAAGGAATGGAAGATCATCCTCGTGGACAAGGACGAGGCGCACTATTACCAGCCCGGTTTCCTGTTCATTCCCTTTGGTTACTATAAGCCTGAAGCTGTGTATCAACCCAAGAAAAAGTTCGTGCCGAACGGTGTGGAGTTCATCCTCTCCGACATCGAACTGATCGAGCCGGAAGCCAGCCAGGTCACCCTCACCAAAAACAACCAGGTCATTCATTATGACCAGCTGCTCATCGCCACCGGTACTGACATCCATCCGGAAGAGATCGACGGTATGCTGGATGGCTGGCGCAAGAATATCTTCGATTACTACACATTTGATGGCGCGATGGCGCTCAAGGATTTCCTGAAAAATTTCAACGGCGGCCGCGTCGTCCTGAACATCAAGGAAATGCCCATCAAGTGCCCGGTCGCCCCGCTTGAGTTCCTGTTTCTTGCCGATTATTACTTCACCCAGCGCGGCATTCGTAACAAGGTTGACCTCCTCTTCACCACACCCCTCACCGGGGCTTTCACCAAACCTATTTCGTCAAAAATGCTGGGCGATGTGATGGAGAAAAAGGGCATTCGCACCGAAGCCGAATTTGATGTGATGGAAGTCGACGCTGCCGCAAATATCATCCGCGGATATGACGGTCGCGAATTTGAATATGACTTGCTCATCACCATTCCCACCAACATGGGCTCTGACGTCATCAAGCGTTCAGGCATGGGCGATGATCTCTACTTTATCCCGACAAACAAGGAAACCCTGCGCTCGGATAAATACGAAAACGTCTGGGTCATCGGCGACGCCGCCAATCTGCCCGCTTCCAAAGCCGGCTCAGTCGTGCATTATGCCGCTGAAACGCTGATCGAGAACATTATGTCAGCCCTTGAAGGCAAACCGCTGACCGCCAAATTTGACGGTCACTCCACCTGCCACATCGTCTCAGGTTTCAACAAAAGCCTGCTCATCGACTTCAGCTACGATACCGAACCGCTTACTGGCCTTTATCCCTTCCCCGTGGTTGGTCCCTTCCCCCTGCTAAAGGAGAGTTGGCTCAATTACATTGGAAAGTTATCCTTCAAATGGATCTACTGGAATATCATGCTGCGCGGGATCCCCTTCCCGCTGCCGCCGGAGTACTCGGCTGCCGGAAAAAAGCAGGTATCCATCTAATCCCAGGCAATTGCCGGCCGATTGGTTCAATCTAACCAGCCGGAAAATAAAAAAACTACAGAACTCGAATAAAGGAGAAAACACATGCCCACGAAAAATATTGCAGGAAAAGACATTCAGGTCAATGAAGAAGGTTTCATGACCAACCCCGCCGAATGGACTAAAGAGATCGCGGCCGAGATCGCCAAAGAGGAAGGAATTTCCGAATTGTCCGAAATGCATTGGAAAGTC
Organism: Anaerolineaceae bacterium UBA6107; assembly: GCA_002428455.1. Classification (GTDB taxonomy): domain Bacteria; phylum Chloroflexota; class Anaerolineae; order Anaerolineales; family Anaerolineaceae; genus UBA6107. The sequence continues at coordinate 3,645 of DIWL01000010.1, forward strand.
ATCGATTTCTGCCGCGCCAACGCCGAATCCACCGGTGCGGTGCCCACCCTCCGCACGATCACGACTGGCTCCGGTGTCAGCACCAAGGAAGTCTTCGCCCTCTTCCCCAAAGGTCCTGCCAAGAAGGTCGCGAGGATTTCAGGCCTCGGCAAACCTGAAGGCTGTGTCTAATCTCGTCATCCCAACTAACTAAAGGATAAAAAATGTCTGACGAACCCCGCAAGATCGCATTTATCTGCTCCAAAGGCAACCTCGATATGGTTTACCCTGCCCTCGTGATGGGTTGGGCTGCCCTCGGCAACGGTATTGAAGTGACCCTATTCTTCACCTTCTGGGGCATGGATATGATCAACAAAGCCCGCGTCGATCACCTTGAAATTCCTCCCATCGCCAACACCAGCATGAAAATGAACATGATGGGCATTCCGGGTTACATCGGTATCCCGCAGATCTTTGGCATCATCCCCGGCATGACTGCTTTTGCCAGCTGGTTGATGAAAAAGAAGATGAAAGGCCTCAAGGTTCCGCCGGTGCGTGAGTATCTTGAAATGATGGTGGATGGCGGCGCAAAACTTTACGCCTGCAAGATGTCAGTCGATATGTTCGATCTCAAAAAAGAAGACTTCATCGATGGTGTCATCGACATCGTCACCGCCAGCGATTTCATGGATATGACCGAAGGCGCGCAAATCGTCTTCATATAATTCCCGCTTTACCGACCATTTGAAGCCGGAGCGCGAGTTCCGGCTCTTTTTTGTCGCCTTCCAGGCATTTTTCTAGAGGATGACAATTCCTCACGGTCAGGGTAGAATCAAAAAATGTCACATAATTTTTCTCAACAACCTCGTATTTCACCTCATGCGGAGCACCAGGCACTGCCCATAAAAACCCGGCGCAAGTCTCACCCGGTGCGCAACGGCATCATCATCCTGCTGGTGCTATTCTTGTTCTTTACTCCCATGCGTACCACCGTGCTCGCCATCGGTATCGACCGCGTTCCCGAAGGATCGAACGCCGGGCGCAGCGACACCATGATCCTCGCTACCCTCCCCCCATTCCTGCCGCAATTGAGCCTCTTCTCCATCCCCCGCGACCTATGGGTCAACATCCCCGGGGTCGGCGAGAATCGCATCAACACAGCCCATTACTTCGCCGAACTTTACGAACCCGGTACCGGTCTTAAAGCCGCCGCGGGTGTGGTGGAAGCCAATTTTGGCATCGATGTCCCCTATGTCCTGCGTGTCAAGTTTGACGGCATCGTCGAGATCGTCGACGCCATGGGTGGGGTTACCATCCATGTTAAAGAAGCCACCCCCATGTTTGAAGCCGGTGTGCAGCACATGGACGGAACAACCGCGCTGGCTTTCGTCCGCGACCGCAGCAGTAGTGATGATTTTTCCCGCCAAAAACACGGGCAGATCTTTATTGAATCGGTAGTCAAGTACATGCTCAATCCTGCGCGTTGGGTTCGTATCCCGGCAGTCATCACCACCACGCTGCAGGCCGTGGATAGCAACATCCCCTTTTACGCCTGGCCGCGCATCTTTTACGGATTGGCTTTCTCGGCTGTGTTTGGATTTGAAACCAACACGCTTGACCGCAACTGGGTTACCCCCTGGGTGACGGATGAAGGAGCCCAGGTGCTCATCCCCAACTGGGAGTTGATCAACCCGGCCGTGCAAGAGATCTTTAAATAGAACCTGCTCCGTCAGGTCGCGGCACCCTGCTTCTGCGCAGGGTAATCACCAGTACTAGGGCCACGAGCAGAACAACCAGACCCGCTCCGTCAAAAATTATAAATCGCCTGACGCTCGCTTCCAGCATGGGGTGCTCTCCGGGCAGCCCCAGCAGGAGCAGCGTTTCTCCACAAACTCCGATGAATTGCATGATCACCGCCTCAATGAGGGAAACAAAATTCCGAACGGGTTGTACGGCAGCGAAAACATAGGGGATGTTCCACATCAGGAACAACAATCCCATTCCCTGCAGCATTGCCTCACCCGCTGCACCTGTCATCTCAAAACCCGGCGCGAAATCCTGTGGGCGCAGAATGAATTGAAAAGCCGCCTGCATGTTCATCACGGTCACTGCCGCGATCAAAAACCTGGCAATCCATAAGACAGTCTTGTTTCGGTCTCTACGCATGAATCCTTACTATATACGAACGATGAGTCAATTTTTCCACTCTTTGTCTCCGGCCTCTTCCCTGCCCCTCTCCATCCCGTGGATGGAGAGGGGTTTGGGGTGAGGTAAAAACTACTAACTTTTTTCGCAGCAAGCTGCGGGGAAATACCCTCTTTTAATTATAGAGGGTTTCAGACGCAGCACCAAGACCGGAAAATACAGGGGTTGACCGTAAAAATACCCCTATATCTTCGGTAGATTGCGTATATATCTGTGGATAGTTTTTCAGAGACCACTTGATTTTTTATTTTTTCTTGCTACAATAGTATTAACTGGTCAGACCTCTTACCTCTCATGTTACCACTAGTCTAGTTTAAATAGGATCTTCCAATGAACGAATGGTCCACCCCGCAAAAACCGGCTGAGTACGCGGAATCCCGCCTTGTAGAGGCGATTCTCACCGGGTCCTTTCCCATCAATTCCACCCTTCCCCCTGAACGCGACCTGGCTGAAATGCTTGGTGTAACCCGCCCCACGCTCCGTGAAGCCCTCCAGCGCCTCTCGCGTGATGGCTGGCTCGAGATCCGCCAGGGAAAATCCACCCGCGTACGGGATTACTGGCGTGAAGGCAACCTGCTCATCCTCTCCGCCATCTCCCGCAATCAACAGCTATCAACCCCTGATTTTGTCGCCAACCTGCTGCATATTCGTCTCCTGTTGGCACCTGAGTACACTCGTTGCGCTATCCAGAACTCGCCGGCTGATGTGATCCGCCTCCTCGAATCGTTGCAGCAGGTGCCGGATACCAGCGTGGATTTCACCCGTGTCGATCATAACCTCCATTACCGCCTGACGATCCTTTCCGGTAATCCTGTTTTCACCCTCATCTTCAACGGTTTTACCCCGCTCTATCAGTCCATGGGACTGGTCTACTTTACAGATACCCGCGCGCGCGATCATTCGCGCTCTTTTTATAAAAAACTTCTCTCCGCCGCCCTTTCCAATGATGCCTTCATGGCTGAGGAGGTAACCCGCAGCGTCATGCGTGAGAGTATCGCTATCTGGAAGCAAGCTGCGCTGCAGCAGGAAAATGATCAAGATCAGGAGGTGAACAATGTGGCATAAAGGTTGGCGGGAGCAGGTGTGGCATGATCTTGCTCCGCAATGGGACATTCTCATCATTGGAGGCGGCATCACTGCTGCCGGCATCCTCCGCCGCGCCGTGCAAGAGGGCTACCGCGCGCTACTGGTTGAAGCCGCAGATTTTGCTTCTGGCACTTCCAGTAAGTCCTCAAAGTTGATCCACGGCGGTTTTCGCTATCTGCGCAACAAGCAGTTCAAAGTCACCCGTGAATCGGTGCGGGAGCGTGAGTGGCTGCTCAAGGAAGCCCGCCACCTGGTCACCCCTCTGGGATTCATTATGCCCTGTCCGGATGATCTCCACATCGCCCGCCAGTACGGGATCGGTGTTGTGATCTATGATCTCCTCGCCCCCAAGTGGCAACACTCCAAACTTTCGCGCGACCAGATCCTTAACTGCTGCCCGGAATTGCGCTCCGGTCATCTCGGCAGTGGTTACCTGTATTTCGATGCTGCCATGGACGATGCTCGCCTGGTTTTCCGCCTCATTCGCGAGGCGGTTGCCGGGGGCGGCACCGCCCTTAACTACACCCGAGCCTCGCAGCTGCTCAAGAATGCACAGGGTGAAGTCTGCGGGGCAGTCCTGTTTGACCGGTCTCCGTCCGGGTTGGGAGAAAAAGAGGTCACCGCGCGGGTGGTGATCAACGCCACCGGACCTTGGAGCGATGAACTGCGCGCTGAGGTTGGTGCGCCCGCTCGCATACGCAAACTACGCGGTTCCCACCTGGTATTCTCACGCGAGCGTCTTCCCCTCCAGCGGGCTGTCTCACTCATGCACCCGCGGGATCACCGCGCCATGTTCGCCATCCCCTGGGAAGGCGTTTCGCTCATCGGTACTACCGACCTGGACCACACCTTCTCTTTGGCAGATTGTGAACCTTTTTGCACAGCAGCTGAGATCAATTACATCCTCGAAGCCGCCAATTGTACCTTCCCCTCTCTCGAATTAGCTCAATCCGATGTAGTATCCACTTTCTCCGGACTGCGCCCCATTATCAACACCGGACAGGCTGATCCATCAAAGGAATCCCGCGCGCATGTGGTCTGGCAGGAACACGGTCTCATCACCATCACGGGCGGCAAGTACACCACCTTCCGCATAATGACGGAACAGGCGTTACAAATGGCAGCACCCCGCCTGCCACATCCTGCCGATCTTTCCGCCAGGAAAAAGTATTTCGACCCCCACCCCCGTGAACGAGCGTCAATTGAATTGCCGGAAGAAACCTACAGTTACCTCATCGGTAGATATGGGCATGAAACCGCCGCTTTGCTGGCAGCCGCTGGCGTGGATGAGAACGAACCCATCCACAATCTGACCAATCTATGGTCCGAGCTCCGCTGGGCAGCCCGCACCGGTGCCGTGGAACATCTGGATGACCTGCTGCTGCGCCGGATCCGCCTGGGCATGCTCCTGCCCGACGCAGCCCGCGCTGATCTGGACAGGATTGGAGATATTGTGCGTTCAGAACTCGATTGGGACGCCCAACGCTGGCAAGCGGAGGTCGCCAGGTATTTGGAGATCTATCAAAAGGCATACAGCCCGGCACCAGCCGGATGTTGAGTTAGGAGGAATGAATGGCTGAGAAAAAGAAGGTAGTTCCCAACTGGTATTCTGAACCCACTCCCCCGGGTACTTACCGCTCTCTATTCAAATGGGGTGACCCGGCGGGCTTCAAACACCCCAACAGCGGCCTGGTCCGCCTGGTCATGGACACCTTTGATCTGACCGAGGAACAGTTCAAACAACCGCTCGATCTTGGCCTCGATCCGGTGGATGTGGATGTACCGGTCATGCTCGCCTCTCAGCACGTCCAGGCGTTGAGTGCGCTCTGCGGGGAGGAAAACGTTAGCACTGATACATACACCCGCATCAAATGCTCGTACGGCTACGGTATGATCGACGCGCTGCGCTTGAGAAACCGCATCGTGGAAAACCTGCCCGATCTCGTCCTCGCGCCGCGTTCCGCAGAAGAGATCCAGCACATCGTCGCCTATTGTGATCAGAACGCCATCCCGGTTTACATTCACGGTGCGGGCTCCACGGTGACTCGCGGCAAGGAAGCGGTCAAGGGTGGTATCTCACTGGACATGAGCCGCCACATGAATCGGGTGGTCGCCTTCAACGAGACGGATCAAACCATCACCGTGGAAGCCGGCATGACCGGTCCGCAGCTGGAGGAATTGCTCAATCACGCCCCTGAACATCTCGGTGCTCAACGCAGCTACACCTGCGGGCATTTCCCGCAATCCTTTGAATATTCCAGCGTGGGCGGCTGGGTGGTCACACGCGGTGCCGGGCAGAATTCCACCTACTACGGCAAGATCGAAGACATCGTCATTGCACAGAAGTATGCAACCCCGCGCGGCTTGTTCACCACCTGCCCCCACCCCCGCAGCGCCAACGGCCCTGATTTTGACCAGATCATGATGGGCAGCGAGGGCAGTTTTGGTGTGCTGGTGAACGTCACACTAAAGGTTTTCCGCTGGATGCCGGGCAACCGCCGCCGCTACAGCTACATGTTTAAGAACTGGGACGATGCTGTCGAAGCCTGCCGTGAGATCATGCAATGCGAATGCGGTTTTCCTTCAGTCTTCCGCCTCTCCGATCCGGAGGAAACCGACGTGGCGATGAAGCTATATCACATCGAGGGCACACCGGCTGACACATTCCTCAAGCTCACCGGTTACCAGCCGATGCAGAAATGCCTCCTCCTCGGGCTGACCGACGGAGAGCGTGGTTACGCGCAAAATGTTAATCGCAAGATCCGCCAGATCTGCCGCAAGCACGGCGCATTCAACATCAGCTTTGCTCCTGTTGTGTCAAACTGGGAGAAAGGCCGTTTCCGCGACCCCTACATGCGCGAAGACCTGGAGGATTTCGGCATTCTCATCGACACACTCGAATGCGCGGTAACCTGGTCACAGATGAAAGAAGTACACGCCAAAGTTCGAGGGTTTGTAAAGAGCCGTCCCAATACTGTCTGCATGACCCACATCTCCCACGCCTACCCCCAGGGCGGCAACCTCTATTTCATCTTCATCGGAAAAATCGCTACAATTAAAGAGTACCTTGATTTCCAGTACGGAATCTTATCCGCCATCCAGCAAAGCGGTGCTGCCCTCAGTCATCATCACGGTGTCGGCAAGCAGACCTCACCCTGGCTGGAGGGTCAGATTGGCACCCCCCAAATGGATGTGATTCGTGCACTGAAGAACCATTTCGACCCGCGCAATATTATGAATCCCGGCGGAACCCTTGGACTGGACATGTCGCCGGAACAGCAGGAATTCCGTTGGAGCAAAGACCTGGAGGAATAGCATGAGTGGAGAACATTTGCTGGCAATAGATGTGGGTACGCAATCCACACGCGCCCTTGTTTTTGACCTGCAAGGTAACATGGTCGCCAAAGCCCGCGTGGAGATCGAACCGTATTACTCAACCGCCCCCGGCCTGGCTGAACAGGACCCGGAGGTATTCTGGAACGCCTTGTGTCAGGCCTGCCAACAGGTGCTCGCGCAGCCCGGTGTGGAGAAACAGAATATCGCCGGCGTCGCGCTCACCACCCAGCGTTCCACGCTCATCAACGTGGATAAGGAAGGCAAACCCCTCCGCCCCGCCATCCACTGGCTTGACCAGCGCCGCACACCCGGCGTCAAACCCGTTGGCGGCTTGTGGGGGATGCTCTTCGCGGTCGCCGGAATGAAAGAGACTGTCGCCTACCTGCAGGCTGAGGCGGAATGCAACTGGCTTCAGCGTTACCAGCCTGAGATCTGGAACAAGACATACAAGTACCTCCTCCTCTCCGGTTATCTCACCCAACGCCTAACCGGGCGCTTCGCGGATTCGGTCGGTTGCACCGTAGCCTACATCCCGTTCGATTATAAAAAGCAGGAATGGAGCGGCAAATCAGATTGGAAATGGCAGGCTGTGCCTGTGCAGCAGGATATGCTGCCCGAACTGGTCAAACCCGCCGATCAGATCGGCGTCATCACCGCCCAAGCCGCTGCCGCCACCGGTATTCCTGAGGGATTGCCCCTCATCGCCGCCGCCGCGGATAAAGCCTGCGAAGTGATCGGTGCCGGCTGCATCGAGCCGAATATTCCCTGTCTTTCCTACGGCACGACCGCCACCATTAACACCACGCTCGAAAAGTATGTCGAGGTGATCCCCCTCATCCCCCCGTATCCCTCCGCCGTTCCCGGTTGGTACTCCCTTGAGATCCAGATCTACCGCGGATTCTGGATGGTCTCCTGGTTCAAGCGCGAGTTCGGCATGAATGAGGAGCGCCTTGCCCAACAGCGCGGTGTTCCGACCGAGGAATTGTTCGATGATCTCGTCAACATAGTTCCGCCGGGCTCGCTCGGTTTAACCTTGCAGCCCTACTGGTCGCCGGGCCTCAAGATTCCCGGTCCCGAAGCCAAGGGTGCCGTCATCGGCTTTGGGGATGTACATACCCGCTCACATCTCTATCGATCCATCCTCGAGGGCCTTGCCTACGGGCTGCGTGAAGGCGCGGAGCGCACCAGCAAGCACACCCATGTTCCCATCACCGAGATCAGGGTCAGCGGCGGGGGCAGTCAAAGCAAAGCCGCCATGCAGCTTACCGCGGATATCTTCGGACTGCCGGCGATCAATCCACATGTTTACGAGACCAGCGGTCTGGGGGCTGCCATCGACCTGGCGGTTGGTTTGAAGCTGCATCCTGATTTCCCCACTGCAGTGAAGGAAATGACCCGCAAAGGGCAGACCTTCGAACCGATCAAAGAGAATCAGTGCATCTACGACGATCTGTACAACCGGGTTTACCTGAAGATGTACAGCCGCCTCAAGCCGCTTTACGATGAGATCCGCAGCATCACCGGTTACCCGCCAAGAGATTAATTGATCCATCTTCAACTTACTGGGCAGGCGGCAGCCTGCCCTTTTTCAACCAACTTCATATAAAATTATCAACAAAAGATTTTATTCACTCTTTTGATTGGAGCTGTCATCATGCCGGGAATTGATCGTGGACAAATCATTGACGCCCAAGGCCGTGTGCTTATGCTGCGCGGTGTCAACCTTGGCGGCAGCAGCAAAGTACCCGTTATTCCGGATGGTTCCACTTACCGCGCCGACGGTTTCTTCGATCACCATTCTGTTTCATTTGTCGGGCGGCCTTTCCCTCTGGAGGAAGCCGACGAACACTACTCCCGCTTGCGCTCCTGGGGCTTCAACACCCTGCGCTTCCTGGTTACATGGGAAGCCATCGAACACGCCGGACCCGGTAATCATGATCAGGCTTACCTGGACTATCTCTATTCCGTGGTGAAGAAGGCAGGTGAGCACGGTTTCTTCGTCTTCATCGATCCGCATCAGGATGTCTGGTCGCGTTTTTCCGGCGGGGATGGTGCGCCCGGCTGGACCCTCGAAGCAGCCGGCCTGGACATGACAAAATTTGCGCCCACTGGAGCCGCCATCGTCCACCAGACCCACGGTGACCCCTTTCCGCGTATGATCTGGCCGACTAACGCCAGCAGGCTTGCCGCTGCCACCATGTTCACTCTCTTCTTCGCCGGTAATGATTTCGCCCCTGCCACCTGTGTGGACGGACTACCCATCCAGGATTACCTGCAATCACACTTTCTGCGCGCCATGCAGGCTGTCGCGCAACAGTTGAACGGACTCGATTGCGTCATCGGTTACGATGTCTTCAACGAGCCGCAACGCGGTTACATCGGGGTTAAGGATCTGCGCGCTGATCTCGATACGCTCAAAATGGGACCCATGCCCACCCCCTGGCAGGCGATCCAGCTCGCCGCCGGTTTTCCGCAGCGCGTGCCCATCTTCCCCCTCGGCATACTGGGGGTCCCCCTCAAGAGACATGTGCTGCTCAACGCAGAACGCGCATCCGCCTGGTTGCCCGGCAGAACCTGTGTCTGGCGTGAGAACGGTGTTTGGGACTACGACGCTGATGGTAAGCCGAAATTGCTGCGGCCAGCCCACTTCGCCTGCGTAGGCGACCGCGATGTGGAGTTCACCCGTGATTACCTGCTCCCCTTCAGCCGCAAATACGCTGAAGCCATCCACACCGTCGCGCCGCGCTCCATGATCTTCGTTGAAAACGAGGTGGAGGACGTTTCGCCTGTCTGGCCTGAAGCCTCCGACCATCGCGTGGTTTACGCGCCGCACTGGTACGATGGGATCACCCTTATCACCAAGCGCTTCTTTCCCTTCATCGGTTCGGATATGCGCAGCCGGCAGCCGGTCTTCGGTAGAAAGGCCATCCGCCGCTCCTACGCCCGGCAATTGGGCATCTTCCGGGAGGAAGGCGCAGTGCAGATGGGCGGCGTTCCGGTGCTGGTCGGCGAGATCGGCATCCCTTATGATATGAATGGAAAACAGGCTTACCGCGAAGGTAATTTCTCAGCTCAGTCCCGCGCCATGGACCGCAGCATGAAAGCCATCGAGGACAACCTGTTGAACTGCACCCTCTGGGACTACACATCCGATAACATCAATCAACGCGGCGATCGCTGGAACGATGAGGATCTTTCCATCTTCAGCCGCGATCAGCAGACAGATCCAACCGATCTCAATTCCGGCGGCAGAGCGTTGAATGCAATCATTCGACCGTATCCGCTCGCCACCGCGGGCATCCCCCTGCGTCTGGAGTTTGATTACCAAACAGCGGCATTTGAATACTCCTTCAAAGATGCGGGAGATGGTACGGCCACTTCAACGCACCTCTTCATACCAAATTTTCACTACCCTCGAGGGATCAAAGTCTGGCTTTCGGATGGCGGATACCGGCACGACCCCGCGCAGCAATTACTCGAATATACCCCCGGAAAGCTGGATATACATATAATTAAGGTCAATCCTGCGGGTTGATCATCAAAGATAAAGACCATTATTAGTGGAGGTGTTGCATGGCCCATTTACCAACCGATCATAGTGACGTTCCCATCCGATTGTTCAAATCTGATTTCCTCGAATTTTTCTCCCACATCAGCCCCATCGCCGTGGTCATCATCTGGCTCCCCGTCGCGCTCTTTTTCCTCATCCGCTCCATTGTCCAAGTTCCAGCGGGCGCGTTCGCAGCGTATATCCCGCTTGGTTTTCTGCTTGGCCTGTTCTTGTGGACCCTTTCCGAATACACGCTGCATCGTTTCCTTTTTCACATGCCCGTCAAGGGTGCCCGCGCGGAACGCATCGTATTCCTCTTCCATGGCGTCCATCACGCACAGCCGCAGATGAAGACGCGCCTGGTCATGCCCCCTGTTGTTTCCATTCCGCTCGCTGCAGTTTTTTATGGACTTTTCCACCTCGTATTTGCAGTCCTCTTGAACGCGGGTCAGTGGGTTGGACCGCTTTTCTCCGGTTTCATTATCGGTTACCTCATTTACGACCTCACCCATTACGCCACGCACCACTTTCCAATGCGCAGCGGTTATCTCAAGTACATCAAACGCTACCACATGCAGCATCATTACAAAACACCTGACAAGCGCTTTGGGGTGAGCTCGCCCATCTGGGATCGGGTTTTCAACACCTATCCCCGCTAATTGCCCGTGGATGGGCTGGCGGTTCCTGCAGCAATCTTATTACTCACCCTCGGGCTGTGCCTGTTGCTGGCGGTCCCCCTGGTAAAACGCCAGGGTCAAAAAGAGATCCGATCACCGGCAGAATTTAATCTTTTTTACGAAGATGTCAGCTTCCTCACCGCTGATCACCTGCAGTTGCACGGCTGGTGGATTCCTTCTCCCGCCTCCACCCGCACCGTCATCCTGCTGCATGGGTACGCCGGCAGCATGGACCCCGACATCCGTTACGCACCTTCCTTGCACAAAGCCGGCTTCAACGTGTTGATGTTCGATTTCCGCGCGCATGCGCGCAGTTCCGGCCGTCTCACCAGCGTAGGCGCGCTTGAGTCACGTGATGTGCACGCCGCCATCAACCTTGCCCGCGCAAAAGGCAGCCAAAGTATTGGCTTGCTTGGTTTTTCTATGGGCGGGCGCGCGGCTATTCTCGCCGCCCCTTATCCTCCGGTCGTAAAGGCAGTAATCTCCGATGGAGCCCCTGCCCGCCTGGTCACCGCAATCACCCAGGACCTGCTCCTAAGGAAGATCCCGCCCGCCCTTGGCTGGCTGCTTGCTCGTATGATTCTGGTTGGCGCTTCTGTTCTGACGGGTGTAAATTTAAGCAGGAATGACCTTCACCGCGCGGCAGCGAATCTACCTGGCACACCGGTACTGTTTATCCATGGTGGTCTTGACCGTTACACCACGTCGGAGGAGCTCAACAAACTGATGCAACTCGCTGGAACACGTGCCCGCTTCTGGTCTGTGCCGGAGGCAAAGCATCGCAACATCGAAGACACCCGTCCCGATGAGTACCTTGAGCAGGTGCTCTCCTTCTTGAAAGAGAATCTTTAAGCATTTGCAGTGGAGGAATCAATGAAACGTAGCAACGCCTGGCATCTTTTCATCATTAACGCCTATTGGATCGGCCTTTCATTCATGTGGAACAGCCTTCATGTCACCATCCTGCCCGCTGTCCTGTTGAAGTATGTCCCGGAAACTCAGAAGAATACCTGGCTCGGTTTGCTGACCTTCTTCGGGTTGATCCTCGCTCTGCTCATCCAGCCGCTATCCGGTTCGATCAGTGACCACTGGCGCGCGAAGATGGGCCGCCGTAAACCGCTGATGTGGCTGGGGACGGCCGGCGACCTCGTCTTCCTCACCATTATGGGTTTCATCGGCGGCTTGCCGGCTTTGTTCATCGGTTACATCGGACTGCAAACCACTTCCAATGTCGCACATGGTCCTGCCCAGGGGCTGATCCCGGATCTCGTTCCCGCTGAGAAGCTCGGCCTGGCCAGCGGCATCAAGACCGCGCTCGATATGGCCGGCATCGTCCTTTCCTCTCTACTGATGGGTTTCCTCATCACGGCCAAGGATCCTGATCCGCGCCTCTCGATCACCGTCATCATTGGCTTTCTCGTTGTGTTCGGTCTGATCACCTTGATCTTTACCAAAGAAAAATCCTCCCTTGACGGCAATCGCAATCGCATCGAATTGGGGAAACTGGTGCGGGATGTCTTTAATTTCAAGATCAAAGGCGACCGCAATTACTGGCAGTTGATCCTCAGCCGCTTCTTCTACCTGGTCGGCATCTACGGTTTTCAATCCTTTGCCCAGTACTTCATCCGCGACAAGTTTCCCGAACAGGACCCCATTATCTTCACCCAGTTCGTGATGGGTTCCTTCGTGATCGTGCTGATCATCTTCAGCCTGATTGCCGGCGTGCTCAGCGATAAACATGGTCGCAAGCGTCTGCATCTCCTCTCTTCGGTTATCGGCGCGATCGGCGCCATCCTGCTCATTTTCGCGGTAACACCCGCCCAATTACTGATCTTCGGGTCCGTCATGGGTGTGGGATTGGGCATTTTTATGAGCACCAACTGGGCGCTGGCCAACGATATGGCGCCAAAGGATGATGCCGGAAAATACATCGGGCTGACCAACATCGCCACCGCCGGCTCGGCAGCTATCGCCCGCCTGGAAGGCCCCATGACCGACGCGCTCAACAACGCCGCCCCCGGTCAGTGGTGGGGGTGGACCGCCCTTTTCTCTGTATCTGCTGTACTGATGCTGCTTTCAGCGGTCGCACTGCTGAAGGTCCCTGAACCCCGTAAAGCTTCCGGTTGATCAATGCGCAATTGAACCAGCCACCTTCGGGAGATCAGATCGGCATACTTTATAATAGAGTTATGGCCATTGACAACTTCATCACCCGCTACACTCAACCCGTCATTGAGTTGCTTCAAGCTGCACGCGCCTTCCTGCTGAACACCTGTCCGGAACTGGTCGTAGAGCTGGATGAGCCATCGCGGTTAATCGTGTACCGCATCGCTGCGGGGAACGAAGGAATAGTATTCACGCTCATCCCTTCTCGCACCGGGGTGAAGCTTGGTTTCTACCGCGGCCGCGCGCTGCTTGACCCCGGTGGATTAATGCAGGGCAGTGGAAAGGTGCATGCCACCGTACCGCTCACCAGTGCGGTATTTGAGAATCCGCATCTGAAAGGGCTTGTCCTATTTGCCATGCAAACCGCACGCGACCGCAATAGCAGGAGATAACCAATGTCAGAAAAGTCCATCCTTGACAGGCTGCAGGTAAAGCCGGGTCGTACCATCCTGGTGATCGATCCCCCCTTGGGTTACCTGGAAAACCTCGGTGAGATTCCCGTTGGTGCCAATGTGGTACAGGAATTACAACCGGCGCTCATCGTCCAGGTCTTCATCCGCACCTGGCTCGATCTGACCGCCGCGATTGACCGTTACGCACCGCTTGTCCTTCCCGATGGTATGCTATGGCTTACCTACCCAAAACTGACCTCAAAGCTGCTAGGCAATATCCACCGCGACACGATCAATACGTACGCCCAGCAGCACAGCTGGACGGGAATCGCGATCATCTCCATAGATGCTGACTGGTCCGCGCTGCGAATGAAAAGGATATGAGAGCCCGCTCAATTGATCTGCGTTCCGGGCGGCTAAAACTACCCGCCTTCCTGCCCGATGCCACTTATGGTGTCGTGCGCACGGTGGATGCCGCTGACCTTGAAGCCTGTGGTGTTGCAGCGCTGGTGATGAACACATTTCACCTCAGCCAGAAACCGGGCTCTTCCACCATCCAGGCGCTCGGCGGTCTTCATCGCATGACCGGTTGGCAGAAAACCATCACCACTGATTCGGGTGGTTTCCAGGCTTACTCACTCATCCGCCAGAACCCGAAATTCGGTTCGATCCACGAAAAAGGGATCACTTTTTTCCCTGAAGGCAGCCAGCGCAAATACCAATTCACTCCGGAGAAGGTGGTCCAACTGCAGCTTGGCTTCGGCTCAGACATCATCATTACCCTGGATGATTGCACACACGTGGACGAAGGCTACACAGCGCAGCGTCTTTCCGTTGACCGCACCATCGCCTGGGCGCGCCAGAGTAAAAAGGAATACAACAGACTGCTCGAGCAGAAAAAACTGGACTCTGCTCAACGGCCTTTGATCTTCGCGGTCGTCCAGGGCGGCGGCTACAAGGACCTCCGCCAACGCTGCGCGGAAGCACTGCTCGAAATCGGTTTTGATGGCTTTGGTTTTGGCGGTTGGCCGCTGGATAAAGACAACCAGTTGCTCAGCGAGATCATCGGTTACACCCGCGAGGTCATCCCTGAACAGTTCCCCATGCACGCCCTCGGTATCGGGCATCCGGTCAACGTACTGGCAGCTTATGAACACGGTTACGATCTGTTCGACAGCGCCATGCCCACCCGCGACGCCCGCCACGGACGGCTGTACCGCTTCACCCAGCCGGCTGCCGCGCCGGGTGCCGGCCTGACCGGAAACTGGTTCGCCTTTGCTTATGTGGATAATGAACGCAATATCCGCAGCGCCGCCCCCATCAGCGAATTTTGCGATTGCCCCTGCTGCAGCCGTTACTCGCTTGGTTATCTCCATCACCTCTTCAAACAGGGTGATTCCCTCTTCATGCGCCTTGCCACCCTGCACAACCTGCGCTTCATGGTGCAGTTGACCGAGCGTATCCATAGCCGGATGGACAATGCCTGAATCCAATCCTGATCTTGATCAGTTGATCCGCCAGGTGCAGACCCTCGCGAAATACAGCCGGGTGTCAACGGAATTGATCCGCTCGCTTCTGATCAGGGAACTCGCCAAAAGACCGAACCCGAAAGAAGCCGTGAAGGCTGTGCGCAGCAAGCTGCACCAGGTCGGCACCGCCTACCAGGAAAAACCCCTGCCATACGGCGCCTGGTCGGAAGAACTCGCCGCGCTGCCCGCAGATCTGCACGACCCCAAGGTGCTTGCGTTCCTTCAGCATGTACTCCCTGCTCATTCTTCCACCCGCGAACGCATGCCGATACTCCCCACCTTCTTCACGGAATGCCTTGCCGGACTGGGAGACATTAATTCAGTGCTGGATATCGCCTGCGGGTTGAACCCGCTCGCCATCCCCTGGATGCCTCTCAAACCTGGCTGCACCTACACCGCTTGTGATATCTTTTCCGATATGATCGACTTCATTAACATCTTTTTCGAACATTTCCAGCTCAATGGTCAGGCGCTCCTCACGGATGTCACCCGGGAGATCCCGCCAATCGAGGTTGATCTGGTGTTAATTCTGAAGACCATTCCCTGCCTCGAGCAGATGGACAAGGAAACCGGTCAACGCTTGCTGACCGGCCTCGCCGCGCCCAACCTGCTGGTCTCGTTCCCCGCACGCTCACTCGGCGGCAAATCAAAGGGTATGGTGCGCCATTACGAACAGCATTTCCACGAACTGGTCGCTGGTCGTGCGTGGCGCATCACCCGTTTTGAATTCCCCGGTGAGCTGGCCTTCCTGGTTCAGAAATGATTCCATGGTAAAAAAGACTCCCGCCGTTAACGATGAAGATTTTGCCGCCGTTCTGGCCGATAAGCTGGCTGATTCGCGTAAGTACCGCCGGCTGGGCATCCCGCGCGAAACATTATTGGATCTGATCAATAAAGCGTCACTCACCCATACCTCCTTCCGCGAGATTGAAGAGGTTGTCCGGCGAAAAATGCACAACCTGGTCGCTCCTTACCTGGGCGAACCGGATTATACGCTCCTCCAATCCCGCATTGCTGAACTTCCGCGTGATCTGCACGCTGAAGAGGTCAGCCGCTTCTGCCTGGAAGTGTTGAACACCCACGCGTCCACGCGTGAACGCGTCCCGATCCACGCTGAGTTCTATTCCCGCCTTTTTGCAGCCGCCGATACACCTGCCGTGATTCTCGATCTTGCCTGCGGTATGCATCCCTTCGCCCTGCCCTGGATGAACCTGCCGCCTTCCACGCATTACTTCGCGTACGATCTGCATCAGCCGCGTATAGAACTGATCAACACCTTCTTTGAACATTTCGGTCAGGCTGGCCACGCCGTCAAGCAGGATATTCTGCTCGATCCTCCCGCCGATGAAACTGCGACCGTTTTTTTCTTCAAGGAGGCACATCGCTTTGAACAACGCGAAAACGGCTCTGTGCGCTCCTTTCTGCACCGCCTGGCGTCCCAGCAGATCCTGCTCTCGTTACCGGTTGAAACCCTCAGCGGTCGCCGTTCCATGCTCGATCAGGACCGCCGCCTGGTGACTTCGGCCTGCGCGGATACCAATTGGCAGGTCACGGAACTGCTCTTTTCCACTGAGATCGTGTTCTTCATCAGGAAAGATGCATGAAGCGCAAACGCAAACAAACTACCATTGAAGTTGCTTCTCTCCCGTCTCCAACTGTGTTGGCAGAGGCGTACCGCAATTTGCTTTCCGCTGCAGAGTATCAGGAACTTTTAGCGTCGCTGGAAAAACCCCTGCCGCCCTCTTTCCGCATCAATCCCCTCAAGACCACACCGGATTTCATCCCCCGTCTCGCGGACAAGTATGGTTGGCAGCTGGAACCAATCCCCTTCTGCCCGACCGGATACCGCGTGCCAAATGCCGCGCCTTCGGCACTCAGCACTGCGTTGGAACACAAATTAGGCATGTACTACATCCAGGAAGCCGCTTCAATGCTGCCGGTCGAGTTGTTCTCAACTCCCGGCTCCACGGAACTCATCCTGGATATGGCAGCTTCACCGGGTGGCAAAACCACCCACCTCGTCAGCCGCAGTGGTGATCGCGGGCTGATCCTGGCGAACGATTCCAGCCAGGGACGCATCCAATCGCTGCGCTTTGTATTGCAGAACTGGGGCGCGGTCAACTACGCTGTCACTCGTTTCCCGGCTGAGCGCTTTGGAGAATGGTATCCCGGCGTGTTCGATAAGATCCTCCTCGATGCCCCCTGCAGCATGCAGGGCTTACGCACCGCCGAATCTCACCCCGTGCGGCCTGTCACCAGCCGCGAAAGCTCCCAGCTCTCCCGCCGTCAGCGTGCCATGCTCACCAGCGCCCTCCACGCTCTGCGTGTGGGTGGAGAGGTTGTGTACTCCACCTGCACCCTGCTGCCTGAAGAAGATGAAATGGTTGTGGATGCCATCCTGCGCGAATTCGCCGGCGTGGTGGAATTGACCGACGTGCAACAATCGCTCCCGCGTCCTGCGCCGGGCTTGCTTCATTATCAGGAGTTTGATTTCTCCGCTTCACTGCAGCATGCAATCCGACTCTGGCCGCACCGCCTGGATACTGCGGGATTTTTCGCCTGCCACATCCGGAAAACTGCCCCACTTGTGTCGCCTGCCAAACCCCCGCCTTTCCGCCCGCTCGATCAGGTTGCCTATCATGTTTTCAGCGCCCGCGAGGAGGACGCCTTTTGCAGCGAATTCATCCGCGCTTTTGGTTTTGATCTCGCTGCTGACCTGTCTGCAAATGGCAGAACCCTGGTTCGCCACTACGAACAGGTCTTCATTTTTCCATTAATGCTGCTTGAGCGGTTTTCAGGGCTGCCCGTACAGGCGGCCGGTATGCTCCTCGGAGAGCAAAATCCGGATGGCTTTCTCCCCTCCCAGGCGTGGGTAAGCCGCTACGGAGCACAATGCACCCGCGCCGTGATGACTCTCGATGAAGAATCTTCCTCTGCCTGGCTCAAGGGGGAAAACCTGGACCTCCCCGGCGCAAAATTGCCGGAGGATCCACGCTACATAATCATTCTTGATCATACCGGGGTCCCGCTCGGTCGTGCGCTCCGCACTCCCTCAGGTTTGAAGAACCTGGTGCGGAAAAAAGTTATCTGATCTATTCCAATTCGTGAAAGATTAGTGCCGCGCTCACCACTGCTGCGGTTTCCATCCGTAGAATGCGCTTGCCCAGGGTGACCCGTAGAAATCCTGCTTGTGTCGCCGTTTGTACTTCTTCAGCCGAAAATCCACCCTCCGGACCGATCAGCACGGCTACCCGCGCGGGCTTTCCGTCACCTAATATTGCTTTGATCCCGGTTTGTTTCTCATCCTCCCATGGGATCAAGCGTAAGGCATACTCGTCCCGCGTGTTCATCACGGCCTCTTTCAGGTTCGCGGGCGGGAGCAGTTGAGGGATCATCCCCCTTCCGCTCTGCTCGGCAGCCTCCTTGAGGATCATCTGCCAGCGTTCGTACTTGGCAAGCGTGTCAGTCTTTCCTTGCACCAGCGAACGTTGGCTGATCACGGGCAGGAATCCCGCAGCGCCGATCTCCGTGCACTTTTGCAGCATCCATTCAAATTTTTCGCGCTGGGTCAGGCACAACAGCATCAACAGCCTTACCCGCGGTTCATCTGCCCTGCGTTTTTCGATCACCCTGGCCAGGCATGTATCCGGGCTCACCCGCTCCAGCCTGCCCACTACCTCAATCCCAAGGTTGTCCAGGGCGATGCACTCATCACCCTCTTTCAAACGTAGCACTCGGGCGATCTGCTGCGCGCTCTTTCCCTTAAATTCAATATGCTCGACGTGGATATTTTCCGGTGGGATAAAAAAACGGTGCATTCGATCTCCGTCAGTCCTGATTCCTGCATTATACTTGGAGCGTACTTTTTCTTAGTATAAACGAGTATCCATGAATCATAAGAGTGTTCGCTCATACCGATATTTCGACCTGGTCATGGCATTGTTCGTCACCGTGCTCATCGTCAGTAACATCGCGTCCTCCGCCAAGATCGTTGATTGGGGCGTGTCGATATTTTTCCTGCCGCTCGCCTTCGATGCCGGCACCATCCTTTTTCCGATCAGCTACATCTTTGGGGATGTGCTTACTGAGGTATATGGTTTTCGCCGTTCCCGCCGCGTCATCTGGACGGGTTTCGGCTGCCTTGCTCTCACCGCCGTGGTCTTGTGGCTTGTGCGCCTCATGCCCGGAGAATCCACCTGGCAGGCTCAAACCGGTCAGGCTGCTTATGAGGCCATCCTTGGCGGACTTACTTCAGGCGGTATTGTGCTCGCCAGCCTGTTGGCTTACCTGGCGGGTGAGTTTATGAACTCGGTCGTGTTGGCAAAATTGAAGGTCGCTACCGGCGGCAAATGGCTTTGGCTGCGTACCATCGCCAGCACCCTCGTCGGCGAGGGTGTCGATTCTGTTGCGTTTGTCGGGATTGCCTGCCTCACAGGTGTCTTCCCCTGGAGTCTTTTCTGGACCCTGACCGTTACCAATTACATCTTCAAGACCGCAGTTGAAGTGATCATGACACCCCTCACCTACCTCGTAGTGAATAAGTTAAAGAAAGCCGAGCAGGAAGATTACTTCGACACCCACACAAAATTTAAACTTGTTGGAGATTGATTGCTGGCCGTTAACTACCCCGCCCCGGCGATCACCACGCAGTATTCCCCCCGCAACGGTTCCTTATTTAGATCCACGATCACGGAACTGATCGTTCCCCGGTAAACTGTCTCAAACTTCTTGGTCAAGTCGTTGGCTACCGCGCACTTTCGGTCCCCGAAAACGGCTAACGCGTCCTCCAGAAAAGCCAACAGTCTGTATGGGCTTTCGTAAAAGATCAGCGTGTGCGGTGAGACCAAATCAATTTCCAGCCAACGTTTACGCGCTGCACTCTTGCGCGGGGGAAATCCGCGAAATGTGAAGCTGTGCACCGCCAACCCTGAAAGCACCAACGCCGTGATCAGCGCTGTTGGTCCGGGGATTGCAGACACAGGGATATCCTGTTCCAATGCACTGCGCACCAATGTGAACCCTGGATCTGAAATGGCCGGTGTACCGGCATCCGTGACCAGCGCAACCACTTTCCCTAACGCCAGGAATTCCATTACTTTCGGTAGTGCCCGCGTTTCGTTGTCTTCACGGAACGAGATCTGCGGCTTTTTGATACCAAAGTGATTCAACAGGAAACCCGTTTTTCGGGTGTCTTCACTCACCACCACATCAGCTGACTCCAGTGCCGCCAGCGCCCGTTGTGAGATATCTCCCAGGTTTCCTATTGGGGTTGCGACCATGATCAGCATGTTTTTTTCCTTTCAGGCAGTATATCATGAGTTGGGCTTGTGATTTTGAAAGGTGGTTACTATTTGTTGAAAAGAAACCACTATTTGTTATAATAAAATTACTTTAATTTACACATTTATTTACCAATAACCAACCAACAGCCGGTTGATTATCGTCAGGTTAACCATCCAGCGTAGAGTCCGGAGCAGGTATGTCTGAAAAAGAGAGAATAACCTCATCACCCAGGAACAACTTCGAAGATATGGGCATCGATCTGGACGAACAGCAACCAGTGAACCGTAAACGCGTCCTGGTGATTGATGATGAACCTGCCAGCGTAAACCTGCTGAAACGCATCTTCATGAGCAACGGTTTCAATGTGTCCGGTGCCTTCAGCGGACAGGAAGCCTTAAAAAAGCTCAACGAAATTCATCCCTCGCTTGTGATCCTCGACCTGCTCATGCCGGAAATGAACGGTGAGGAAACACTCACGGCGATTCGCCAGGTGATGAATGTTCCGGTGATTGTCCTGTCGGCGGTGGATGACAAAAATAAGATCGTGAAGATGCTTCAAGGTGGTGTCGATGATTACATCACCAAGCCTTTCGACGAAGTTGAGTTGCTTGCGCGCGTCAATGCTGTCCTGCGTCGGGCGGAACGTTACACACCTGATCACACGTACTCCTTCCCTTCGATCTCACTCACGGTTGACCTGGATACCTATGAAGTGATTTATTGCAACACGCGCATCCAGTTGACCGGTAAGATGTTTGATGTGCTCGCCCTGCTTGCCCGTAACGCTCCCAAGGTGGTTAATTACCAGGAGTTAACCCTGAAAGTATGGGGTGAGAACACCCCGGCAGTCCGAAACCGCTTAAAGTACCTGGTCTACTTGCTCAGAAAAGAATTCGTGGCGATCGAACCCTCTTTTGAGGTTTTCGAGAACATCGATCGGCTCGGTTACCGCCTTTGCTCTAACGGAAATCAAACCATTACATAATAATCATAAATAGGTATAATAAACTAAAGCATAACAGACACTGTGTCCAGGGGGTTTCCGAACATTGCGGCCAACCTTTGTGCAAAGTGTTAATACAAGGAGGGGATGATGGGTAACAACACACACAATAAAACAGCCGCAGGTATCGATCTCGACGCGCTCCAGGGAGAGAAACGTACACGTATCCTGGTGATCGATGATGAAGCCGATACAGTAACCTTGTTGAAAATGATCTTCCAACGTGAAGGTTTCGATGTTTCTGGAGCATTGAGCGGCAGCGAGGCATTAAGCAAACTCACCAATGTACAGCCCGCCCTGATCCTGCTGGACCTGATGATGCCCGGTATGGATGGCTGGGAAACCTTTACGAAACTGCGCGAGCTCACCGACATCCCGGTCATTGTTGTCTCAGCTCTTGGTCAGACTGAAACCATCGTGAAAGCCCTCCAGATGGGCGTCGATGACTACGTGACCAAGCCGTTCAACCAGGCAGAAGTGATTGCCCGCTCACAGGCTTTGCTGCGTCGTACTGGTGGCGTCAAGGAATTGAAACGACTCGTTTTCTCCTCCATAGAAATGGTTCTCGATCTCGATACACAGGAAGTCTTCTATCGCGGCGAGCGCATTCAGTTGACAGGAAAAATGTTTGAAGTGATGTTGATCTTGGCAAAAAGCGCTCCCAAAGTGGTTACGTACGATGAGATTACCACACAGATCTGGGGGCAAACCGGTGTCGCAGTCCGCAACCGTTTGAAATACCTCATCTATCTGCTCCGCCAGGAGTTCAATCGCATGGATGGCGAATCAGGTATCATCCGCAATATCGATCGCCTCGGATACAAACTGCTGACCGAGTAAGATTGGTTTTCCTGTAGATTGCCGGGGAGGTGCTCCCCGGTTTTTTCGTTAACCTACAGGTATAATTGCGTCAGGAGACACTATGCCAGCACAACCTACCCGTGACCGTCTGAACCCATCCTCGCTCGATACCCGGCCCAAACGCCGCCCTGACTGGATCAAAGTTCGTGTTCCTCATGGAGAGAATTACGATCAGATCCAATCTCTCATGCGCCGCGCTTCGCTGCACACCGTTTGCCAGGAAGCTGGTTGCCCCAATATGGGGGAATGCTGGGGCAGCGGTACAGCCACATTCCTCATCCTGGGCGATATTTGCACGCGCTCATGCCGTTTCTGTGATGTCAAACACGGTCGGCCTGAACCTCTCGATTGGGAGGAACCGGAACGTGTCGCGCAGGCGGTTAAAGAGATGGGTCTGCAGCACGCGGTGATCACTTCAGTCAATCGTGACGAGCGTGAGGACGGCGGGGCTCCCATTTTCGCCGCAATCATCCGCCGTATCCGCGAACTCCAGCCCGGTTGTTCAGTCGAAGTGCTCATCCCTGATTTCAAAGGCAGCCTGGACGCGCTGAAGATCGTCATGGAAGCCCGGCCGGAGATACTCAATCACAATGTCGAAACTGTTCCGTCCCTTTTCAAGACGGTACAGCCCCAGGATCATTACGAATGGTCTGAAGCTGTGCTGCGCAATGCCAAGAAACTTGACCCCGACACGCTGACCAAATCCGGCATTATGCTGGGGTTGGGCGAGACCCTTGAAGAGGTAAAAGCCGTTATGCGTGATCTGCGGGAGTGGGATGTGGATATCCTGACCATCGGTCAGTACCTGCAACCCAGCCGCCGCCACCTGCCCATCGATCGTTACTATACCCTGGAGGAGTTTGCCGCACTCAAGGCTTACGGTCTTGAGATCGGCTTCAAGTGGGTCGAAAGCGCCCCGTTGGTTCGCTCTTCTTACCATGCTGCCGAACAGGTGCGCGCATTAAGTGCCATCCACCGCTCGCTGAATCCTGTGTAATTCCCCCGGGATCTTACACTAATACTTTTGCACTGCCTTAACTGCCAGCTCGAACAGCATCCGGCGCGAATCGCCGCGCCCGGGCCAACCGCGCATATCCCAGCCGTCCGGGTGGACAAGGTCGCCGCCGTACACGATCTGCCCCAGCTTAACCTCGCGGAATTGCGCCACCGCGAAGAACGTCGCCGCTTCCATCTCCACCACATCACAGCCTTCCACCAGCCGGCTCTTGCGCTTCCCCGGCGTTTCGCGGTAAAAGGCATCGGTGGTCCAGGTCTTGCCCAACCGGTATTCCACCCCCTCTTCCCGGCAGGTTTCTTCCAGCACCTCCACCCCGTGCGGATGCGCCTTGACCTCGCGTGAGGGGGGAAAGTAGTGGTACGATGTGCCCTCGTCGCGCACTGCCGCGGTGAGCACCACCGGGTAACCGGGGTCGATCTTCTTATCCAGCACACCACAGCCGCCGCACACAATGTATTTCGTCACTCCCACCGCTATCAGCTCCTCAAGGAAAGCCGCTGCCAGCGGCCCGCCCAACCCCGGGTGGAAGACCGTGACCGCTTCCTTCTCCCCGTTATAGCGGTACACCGGGTGCCGCCCCATCTCTGAGCGCAAGTCGCCGATATGAGTGAGTTTTTCCTCGTTCTTCAGCTGCTCGATCACATCCTGGAAGAAACACAGCACGCCTCTCGCGGGGATGGTCGTTCCCACGCCGATCTTGAAGGGATCGGGCATCGTGATCGAGGTGCGGTCTTCATCAAATTCCAAAATCGGATATTTTCTCTGCATTCTTCTCCTCGTTCAGGACAATGGACCAAATTTGGCTTCGAATTCCTTCAAAGCGTCCCTCGCGATCCACCGTGCTGAGGGTTCGCTCCGTCCGGACAACCGCCTTGCGCATGCCACCGCTTGCTGCAGTAATGCGGGGCGCTTCTTGCCAATGTTGCGCAGCGCCCAGTTGACCGCTTTCTTAACGAAATTGCGCTCATCCCCGGCGTGTTTCTCGATCAGCGGTAGGAAAGTCTCCACCACTTCATCCGGGTACTGTTCTCCATTCCACGCGATCGCGGCGATGGTGGCAAACGCTGCCCGCCGCACATACTCCTCTTCACGCTCAGCCCACAACGGGATCATCTCAAGGATGCCATCGACATGGATGAAGAGATTGTCGGTTGCCTGGTCGCAAATATCCCACGAGTCGAATTCCTCCGCCCAGGCGTTCATCTGCTCCCTGGTTACCAGCTTCGGGTCATCCACCATGGTCGCCAACAACCGCGCGTCATGCACACCCGAAGCTCACAACTTCGCCGCCAGCTCATGGTCCCGCACACCCTTTGCCAGCTTGCGCAGGTCGTAGATCGATGTCCCCAGCATCTTCTCCCCGCGGATGCCAAAGCGCTGCTGCCCCTCCACGTTCACCGGGTTGGCCAGCGCATACAAGTGCTGCATCACTTCCTCATACGTTTTTTGTGTGCTCATGGTTGACCCATTCGATGTCCTCGATGCCGTCAAACCGCTTCGCCATCACCGCCAGCGCCTGCGGGTTGTCGTCCGCCAGGATGAACTTGCGCCCCAGCTCCAGGCATGCCGCGCCCGTCGTACCGCTGCCGGCGAAGAAATCCAGCACCGTCTCGCCCGGGTTGGACGAGGCCGCGATGATGCGCCGCAGGATGCCCAGCGGTTTCTGCGTGGGATACCCCGTGCGCTCGCGCCCGTTGGTCGGCACGATGGTGTGCCACCACGTGTCCGTCGGGAGTTTGCCGCGCGCCGCCTTCTCCGGCCCCACCAGCCCCGGCGCCATGTAAGGAATGCGCTCGATGTCTGTGTAATTGAAAGTGTAATGGTCCGGATCTTTGGCATACCACAGGATGTTATCGTGCTTGGGCGGCCACTTGCGCCGCGTGCGGGCGCCGTAGTCATACGCCCAGATGATCTCGTTCAGAAAGCTCGCTCGCCCGAAGATCTGATCCAGCAGCACCTTGCAGTAATGCACCTCTCGGTAATCGATGTGAAAGTACAGACTGCCCGCCGCGCTGAGCACCCGCCGCGCTTCCACCAGCCGCGGCTCGATGAAAGCGATGAAGTCATCGAAAATATCGTTGTACTCCAGCGACCCCAGCTTGATAGTCTCGTAGCGCTTGCCCTGGAAGCCCACCCGGTCGCCGTTCTCCGCGCGTTGCGTGCGCAGCCGGGTGCGCGCCTGCGCCTTGCCCGTGTTGAACGGCGGATCGATGTAGATCAGCTCCACCGCTTCGTCCGGCAGGCTGCGCAGCAGCTCCAGGTTGTCGCCGTAATAGATCCTGTTCATCCCGTCACTCCGCTCATATTCCGCTCGCCTTACCTTTCCCTTATTCCCCGATGATCTTCACCAGCACCCGCTTGGAGCGCCGGCCGTCGAACTCGCCGTAGAAGATCTGCTCCCAGGTGCCGAAGTCCAGTCGCCCGTTCGTCACCGCCACCACCACCTCTCGCCCCATGACCTGGCGTTTGATGTGCGCGTCGGCGTTGTCCTCACCCGTATCGTTGTGCCGGTATTGCCCCACCGGCTCGTGCGGTGCGATCTTCTCCAGCCAGGCGTCGTAATCGCGGTGCAGCCCGCTCTCGTCATCATTGATGAAAACCGACGCCGTAATATGCATCGGGTTGACCAGCACCAGCCCCTCGCTGATGCCGCTCTCGCGCAGGCAGGCGTTCACCTGCGGGGTGATGTTGACGAACCCCCGCCGCGAGGGCAGGTTCATGATCAGTTCTTTCCGGTAACTTTTCATTCTCCGCTCTCCTTACTGTCTGATTTTACACCAATGCCCGTTCCAACGCCGCGCCGCCACGCCCCGCAGCGGACGCGAAACGCGGAGCGCAGGCGCTCCGCGTTGATCATCCCCACTGATGCGCTACTGCGCCGGGTTCTCCCAGAATTTCATCTCGTCAAACTTCACCGTGTACTTGCTCGTGGTCACCGAGCGCACAAAGGTGCCAAAGAATCCCGCCTTGAAACTGCCGTCGGTCGTTTCGCCTTGCGGCACACCGTTCATGTAAATGCTGATCTTGTTGCCCACCGCCATCACACCCAGCCGGTTCACCTGGTTGGCGCCCTTCTTGATGTCCGTCGATTCCTTCCAGTTGATCAGGATCTCCGCCTCGCCCTTGGGCTTCACGTTGCCGTCCCACTTCCACAGGCGCAGGTAGCCGTCGCAGGTCACCTCGTACAGGTAGCCCTGGGTGGGTTCCTTGAACACCGGTACGCGCAGGATGATGCCGTAGGAGTCCTTGGCGTCGCACGTCCCCGAGTTGACCGTCAACTCGATATAGCTGTTGGTCTGCTGCGTCACCATCGGCAGGCGCCAACCCGCCATCGTGGTCAATCCGGTCATCTGCATGTACCCGTCCTTGAAATTCACGGTGATGTAGTCATCCGCGCCGGTCGGCCAGGCCCATTTCTCGTAGGTGTCAAATGGATCGACGCTGCTGGGCGTGCCCAGCTTCTTGACCGGATCCGTGTCGGGCACCACCGCTGTGGGTGTCACAGTGGGTTGCCCGGTCGCTTCCGGCGTGACCGTCTCTCCGGCCACCACTTCGGTCGTCTCGGGCTCTGCGGTGGGTTCCGTAGTCGCCTCCACCGGTTCGCTGGTGGCTACCACTGCGGTCGGCTCCACGGGCGTCGCGGTCGGTTCCGGTGCTGCCGGCATCGGCGTGGAGGTCGCCGGGAAGGCGATCTCCGTCGTGGGCGTTGTCATCGTCGCCAGCAGCTCCGCCACCCGCGTCGCCATCTCAGCATCGGTGACAGGATCATCATTGCCGCGCAGCGGAAAACCGCTGCAAGCGCTCAGCGCAAGGGTTAACACAATAATTACCGGGATGAGTTTCTTCATGTTCAGCTCCTTATTCATCTGGCAGCCGAGGGTGACCTCAACCTGCTTTATATCCGATCTTGCGCAAAAAGTCCTTGCGCCATTTCACATCCGCTTCCGTTTCAAACCCCTTCGGCTCTTCGCCTTCCACCACGCCCATGATCCCGCGTCCGCGCCCGTTGTCATACACGATGACCTCGGTGTCGTTGGCGGTGGCGCAGAAGATGTTGCACACCTCGGGGATGTTCTTGACCGTGTTCAGCACGTTGATGGGGAAATACCCCTCGCCGAGCATGATGATGAAGCAGTGCCCCGCGCCGATGAGCATGGCGTTCTCACGCGCCAGGTCGGTCAGCAGCTCGTCCGTCCCGGAGGAGCGGATCAGGCACGCACCCGAGGCTTCGCAGAACGCCAGCCCGAACTTGATGCCCGGCACCGCGCCCACCAGCGCTTCGTGGATATCCTCAACCGTCTTGATGAAATGCGACTGTCCGAGGATGAAATTCAGATCGGCAGGTTTCTTGATCGCGATATTTTCAAATTCCATGGTCATTCTCCCTTCTGAATACTGCAATACACGGCGGATGTGGATTCGTTGCAACCGTCCCTTTATGATTGCAATCTTTATGCCATTTTTCACTTCGCGGCGCGATCAGGTTTCTTAAGGTAAAATAGAGAGGCATTTTGAAAGGACGCCGCCATTGTTCGAGATCATCTTCCTCGGTACCTCCGCCTCAGCCCCATCCCCCAAGCGCAACCTCCCCGCCTACCTGGTGCAGCACGATGAATACCGCTTCCTGGTGGATTGCGGCGAGGGCACCCAGCGCCAGATCCTGCAGTCCGGCATCGGCTTCAAGCGCCTCAACCGCATCCTCATCACCCACGGTCACCTCGATCACATCCTCGGATTGGGCGGCCTGCTCTCCACCTTCATGCGCTGGGAAAGCATCGACAACCTGGAGATCTACGGCGGTGCCAGCGCCCTTGAACGCATCAGCGACCTCATTCACGGGGTGGTGCTGCGCGGCGCCAAGGCGCCCATGCCCGTTTCCCTCATCCCGGTCAAGCCCGGCCTGATCTTCGACGCCCCCGATTTCACCGTCAGCGCCTTCCCGGTCAGCCACCGCGGACCCGACTGTTACGGCTATCTCTTCGAAGAGAAAGGCCGCCAGCCCTTCCTGCCCGATAAAGCAGAAGCCCTCGGCGTCCCGCCCGGACCCCTCTACGGCAAACTTGTCAAAGGCGAGAGCATCACCCTCGCGGATGGCAGCGTGGTCACCCCCGACATGGTCACCGGCGAGTTCCGCCCCGGCACCCGCCTCGCCGCCATCGGCGACCTCGGCGAGACAGACAGCCTGGTGGACCTGCTGAACGGCGTGGATGGTCTCGTCATCGAGTCCACCTACCTGGAGGAGGAGCGCGAGATGGCCAGGCAGTTTGCGCATCTCACCGCGCGCCAGGCCGCCGAGTTCGCGCGCCAGATCGGCGCCGGCAAGCTCATGCTCACCCACCTCAGCCGCCGCTACCGCGATAAGGACGTGCTGGCTGAAGCACGCCAGACCTTCGAGAACGTCTCCGTCGCCCGCGATTTCGACACCTTCACCATCCGCAAAGAAGCCTGATCACCCGTACCCCCGCCCGCTAAAACTCGCGCCTGTTATTGATATACATGCAGCCTGTTTTATGGTATTCTTAAAAGTGCGAAGATCCAAGCGTTTCCATTTTTCATTGCCATCATCATGATCATTATTTGGGGATTCTTTTTCGCTACCCTCCTTTTTTATCCTGCCTGGACCTCCGGGGTCGCCTTACATCATGAGTCCTCTTACCGGTAAAACTACCCCAACCAACCCGCCATCCGGGCCTTTTTCCTATACCTGCCCCCACCTCGGCATGCTGGATGACCCCAGCACCGTCACGCTCTTCCCGTCCGACGCCAATTTCTGCGCTTACTCCCACCAGCCCGCCGTCCCCAACTACGCGCACCAGTCCACCTACTGCCTCACGCAGAACTACGTCAAATGCCCGATGAGAGAAGGCATCGCCCCTGACCGCATGCCCGCCAAGATGCGCTGGAACCGCTACCCCGGTTTCAACCGCGCGGCTTTCATTAAAGGAGCCCTCGGCGGCGCGACGGCTCTCCTGGTCGCGCTCTTCTTCATCCTGTGGATGCCCGGTATCATCTCGGATGCGCTGCTCACGCTCGCGCCCACCAGCGCCTCAGGCGGCAACTGGCCCACCCTCACCCCCAGCCTCACCTCCATGCACACCGCCACGCACACCAGCACCTCCACTGACAGCCCCGCCCCGCGCCGCACCGCCACCTCGCGCCCCTCCGCCACCGCATCCTCCACCGCCACCGGAACGCTACCCCCCACCGCCGCCCCCACGCGCTACCGCTCACCCACCGCCACCTTCACCAATACCCCGCCGCCCTACAACCCGCCCGCGCCTACGGCCGTCCCCACCAAACGCCCCAACACCGCCGTGCCCCCCACGTCCACACCGGTACCCCCCACCGCCACCAACACCGAGGTGCCAATCCCCACCGATCCCCTGGTTCCCGCCACGCCGCTCGTCCCCACCGCTTCACCTACACCTAAACCCACCAAGATCAACTGATCCTCCCTGCTGTGACTTTCCTCCCCCCGCGCATGTGACCCGCGGTATTTGACATCACCCCGCACCCGTGATAAACTGTTTTCAATTAAATAGCCCTAACACGGCACTTCTATCCAGAGAGGCGGAGGGACCGGCCCGATGATGCCTCGGCAACCAATCACTTGATATGGTGCCAATTCCGGCAGTAAAGGATCTGGAAGATAGAGGGCAGCCGAACGCGATCTTGCCCCTCGAGTTTACCGGTGCGGGCAATTCTTTATTAAAAGGAGACTTATCAATGTCAGCCAGCTCTTTCATGGACAGCCCCAGCTTCAAATTTACCTCCGAGTCGGTCACCGAAGGCCACCCCGATAAACTGTGTGACCTCGTCAGCGACTCC
>DIWL01000046.1:0-413 GCA_002428455.1 Anaerolineaceae bacterium UBA6107
CATATCCACCACCACCAGCTCGCTGATATCCGCGGGCAATCCGTTGGCTCCCCCGTGCCCCACCTCTTCAAAGTTGCTGATGAAGAAATGCGTGGTTTGCTTCGGCTTCAACCCGGCTGCGCGCAGCGCGCGCGCCGCTTCCACCAGGCAGGCTACCGCCGCCTTATCATCCAGGTGCCGCGAACGCACGAAACCGTTGGTCAGTTCCACGCGCGGGTCAAAAGCGATGAAATCCCCCACCTCGATTCCCAACTCACGCACCTGCTCTTTCGTGGCAACTTTTTCATCCAGCCGCACTTCCATTGTCTCGTCGCTGCGCTTCGTCTCGGCAGTCTTCTCGCCGTGTACGTGGCTGGACGCGACCGTAACCAGGATGGAGCCGCGCACACGTTTCCCGTCCCGGGTGAATATGG
>DIWL01000046.1:540-785 GCA_002428455.1 Anaerolineaceae bacterium UBA6107
GCGATGGCTTCTTCGGCGAAACCGGTTGGACTGGGGGTTTTTAGCAGGTCAACCAGAAAACCTTGCAATAGGGCTTCATCAATGTCAGGCAGGTTCATGCGTATGTCCTCGATTTAAAGATCTTTGCCTTCGCGCTCTGAGAACTTTTTGCGCAGGTCCTCTGAGACCGGCACAGACTGTTTGGTATTGTAGTCATACGCCACCATAATCGTTTCTGCGGTGGCGTAGAGCGGGGAGCCGCCCTC
>DIWL01000046.1:834-7544 GCA_002428455.1 Anaerolineaceae bacterium UBA6107
TTTTTTTCGTCGAACAAGCCCATTTCGAGCATATATCGGCTGCGGGCGTGTTCCATATAAACCAGGAACTTGGTGTTATTGACGTGCCAGTAGGCATCCAGGTCACCATTACGAACTTCGATCGGGTAGTGGTAATTAAATCGGCTCATAACCAGATTATACCTTGAAGCTCCATATCAACCTCAACAACCGGAAAGGTCACAGGATTTGAATTATTAATTATTACAAATTATTATTGTCACTTTTTTCAAGCGTTAATGCGTAGTACAATTACTGTGTAAGAGGACTATTTTGACCATAATTACCATAAGAGGTGGTTTTAATGCAAATAACCCGACAGGCTGATTACGCACTCAGGGCAATGGTTTACCTTGCCCGTCTTGATCCCAACGAAAGCGCCGCGACCAAGAAGATCGCTGAAGTTCAAAGGATTCCCCCGTCCTTCCTGGCCAAGATAATCTCGCAGCTATCCATAGCTAAACTGATCAATACTTCGCGCGGGGCGCACGGTGGCGTCAAGCTCGCTCGTCCCTCTGCCGAGATTTCCCTGCTGCAGGTCATCGAAGCCATTGACGGGCCGATCGAGCTTAATGAATGCACCATCGATCCCGGTAAATGCGACAACGCAGAAAACTGCCCGCTGCACGACATCTGGCAGGAAACACAGGATCAACTCGTGGCAAAACTTCGCGATACCAGGTTTGATAAATACGCAGTAAAGAAAAACTAGCGCATCGCACTTTATGGGAGGGTGAACAATGATCACTGGTGGTACACCGATCAACAGGCACTGGGTATTGGTTCTTAAAGACGGCCGTATCGTCATCGACTGGGGGGATGATCTGTACCAGGATATCCGTTCAGGAGAATTTCTCTCGATCCGCGAAGAGGATTACAGTCATCATATCCTCAACCAGGAGTTGGATTGGCTCGTCAAGATAGGCCGCGTCGCCACCTATGATGCCAAACTCGTGCACGTCCACAATCTACCTGAAAGACCCCTGCGCACAATCGACTAAGATCTCGTAATCGTGAAATTCCTCCCGGAATTAGCGGGAGGAATTTCTTTATTGGGGGATAATTAGACCATGTTTTCAACCAAGATACTGCATCAGCGTCTGGCTTTTTTTACAACCCTGCGACTCACGATTAATACATCGATCCGCATGATCTACCCGTTCATGGCATTATTCGCCGCCAGCCTGGACCGGGAGATCGGTATGATCTCGCTGGCGCTTGCGGTGTCCATGGCGACCAGCGCCGTGGGTCCCTTTATCGCCCCCATTGCTGACCAGCGCGGCCGCAAGGTCGGCATGCTGATCGGCATGGGGATTTTCCTCGCCGGCACGCTTCCGGTCAGTATCTTCCCAAACTATTTCACCTTTTTTCTCGCCATCATGCTGGGTAACCTGGGCAACAATATTTTCCTTCCCGCCATGCAGGCTTATCTCGGGGATCACTCACCTTACGAAAAGCGCGGCTTCGTCATGGCGGTTACTGAACTGTCCTGGGCGCTTTCCTTTATCCTGCTGGTTCCACTCGCCGGTCTGCTCATGGAATGGAGCACCTGGTACGCTCCGTTTATCGCGCTTAGCGCTGCCGGTATCCTGATGGCCATTCTTCTGATAATCCTCATCCCTGCTGATCACCCGCTGGAACCTGAGCCGATCACCATTTTTCGCGATATTAAGAAAGTGCTGCTCTACCTGCCGGCTGTTTTCGGCATCCTCACCGGAACGCTGTTCATCACCGGCAACGAGGTCGTCAGCGTGGTATTCGGGGTTTGGATGCAATCCTCCTTCGGATTGCAGGTCGCCGCATTGGGAGCTGCCTCGATGGTGATCGGTTTTGCTGAACTGGGCGGAGAAGGACTGGTCGCCCTGATCACCGACCGCCTGGGGAAGGAGCGAACAATCGGATTGAGTCTCATCCTGAATGCACTGTGGGTGATTGCCCTGCCTTGGCTGGCAAAAAGTGAACTTGGCGGCTTCATCTGGTTATTCGTGTTCTACCTCACCTTTGAGGTCGCCATCGTCAGCATCCTGCCGCTCATCTCCGAGATCACCCCTGCCACCCGTGCCACCATGATGTCCCTGTTCATCGCCGCCCTGTCATTGGGTCGCGCGCTGGGTGACATACTTGCACCATGGCTTTATCGCAGCGGTTTCCTCGTGAATGCTGCCGTCTGCGCCGGGTTGGATATTCTCGCACTGATCGCACTTTCTCGGATAAAATTACCCGGAAAAACCACATGACCGTCGATCCAGTCCTTCCATCTGATCCATTACCGGTGAAAAGCCCCCTGCCAATGCGCGCGCAGGTGATGCTTTTTGCTACCGTGCGCATGATCATTAACATCAATACCCGCATGGTTTACCCGTTCCTCAACACCTTCGCCAGCGGGCTTGGTGTTGACCTGATCGCGATTTCCCTCGCCATGACGATCCGCTCGATCAGCGGCGCACTCAGTCTTTTCATCACCCCGGTCGCCGACCGGCACGGGCGCAAAGCCGGCATGTTACTGGGCGTGGCGATCTTCATCGTTGGCGCTGGTTTGGTGATCTTCTGGCATTCCTTCACCGCGTTCACCATCGCAATCAGCCTCACCTTCCTGGGTATGTTCGTCTATCTCTCCTCAACACAGGCTTACATCGGCGACCAGGTACGGCCTGGCCGGCGCGGTACTGCGCTGGGTTTGATCGAGACCGGCTGGGGCGTGAGTTACATTATCGGCATGCCCATCCTCGGTTGGATCATCGACCGCTACGGCTGGCGCGCGCCTTTCCCGTTCACCGCTGCGTTGGGGGTTCTGGCGTTCGTGCTCATCCTGGTGTTTATACCCAATTACAAACCACAGAAGAAAATCCTGTCGGGAAATGTCTTCAAGAGCATCCTCGAGGTGCTCAAGATCCCCGCCGCCCGCTATGGACTGGTGATGAGCCTCATGCTGATCTCTTCCAACGAGGTGATCAATCTTGTTTTCGGAGTCTGGCTGGAGGAATCCTTCGGTTTGAAGCTCGCTGCGTTGGGCGCTGCCTCGGCGGTCATTGGCATCTCCGAGATCAGCGGCGAATCCATCGGCGGGGTCGTCTCAGACAAATTGGGGCGCGAGCGCAGCATCATGCTGGGCATGGGGATGATGCTGATCGTTTCCATGGTTCTCCCTTTTATCGGCGGCACGCAGGCTGGCGCACTGATCGGGCTGTTCTTCTTTTACTTGTCTTACGAGTTTACCTTCGTATCCACCCTGCCGTTCATGACCGAACTGGTACCGGAAGCGCGCGGCACGATGCTGGGCGCCAACGTTGCCTGCCTGGCGCTGGGACGCATGATCGGCAACCTGGTCTCGCCTTTTGTGTTCCGCATCGGCTTCTGGGCAAACGCACTCTCAGCCGTCATATTTATCCTCATCGCGTTCTGGGCTCTCACTCGCGCCAAAGCCAAACGCCTTTCTTAATCTGATAACGGTATACTAATAAGGGAGGATTAACCGGCATGCTTATTCACTCAGCCTCGCAGGTACTCACCCTCGCTGGCGGTCCGCAGCGCGGGAACAATCCGGACGACATAGGGATCATTGAAGACGGAGCTGTGCTCATTTCCGGCGACCGCATTATCGCGGTCGGTGCCAGCCGGGACCTTCTCGCCCGCTACCCGGATGAGGAACGCCTGGATGCGCAAGGCAGGGTCGTGATGCCTGGCCTGGTGGACCCGCACACCCACCTGGTGTGGGCGGGCGACCGCGCCGCCGAATTTGAAGCGCGCCTTCAGGGCAGTACCTACATGGAGATCATGGCAGCCGGTGGCGGGATCAACGCCACGGTGAGCGCCACGCGCAAGGCTTTGCCGGAGGAGTTGTACGCGCAAACCCGTCAGCGTGCGCTGGCGATGTTCCGCAACGGTACCACCACCGCTGAAGCCAAGACCGGCTACGGGTTGGAATGGAACGCCGAGATTGCCCAACTGGAAGTGCTGCTGCAACTGGACGCCGAAGGTCCGCTGGAGATCGCACCCACGTTCATGCCTGCTCACGCGGTTCCCCCTGAATATAAAGGACGCACAGAGGCTTACACCCGGCTGGTGAGCGGAAAAATGTTGCCGGATTTGAAAGATTGGTGGACACACCATCATCACTCCCGTCCGCTGCCGTTCATTGATGTGTTCTGTGAGAACAATGCCTTCAATCTGGCACAGACGCAGTTGATCCTCACCCGCGCCAGGGAATTGGGCTTCCCCCTCAAGGCGCACGTGGATGAATTTGAAAACCTCGGCGGAGCTGCCCTGGCGCTGGAGCTCGGCGCTGTTTCCATCGAACACGCGGTCAAGACCTCACCGGCTGAGCTCGCCGCGCTGGGAACTTCTGATACAGTGGTGGTTTCACTGCCGTGCACGCCCTTCGGGCTGGCTGATCCCCACTACACGCCTGCGCGCGATCTGCTGGCTGCCGGCGGCATCCTCGCCATCGCCACCGACCTCAACCCGGGCACCGCCTGGTGCGAGAACATGCAGTTCGTCATCGCGTTGGCCTGCCGTTATCTCAAGCTCACCCCCGCCGGGGCCGTGGCCGCCGCCACCATTAACGCTGCGCATGCCATCCAGCGCGATCACCTCGTCGGCTCACTGGAACCCGGCAAACAGGCTGACCTGCTCATCCTCTCAGTGAGTGACTACCGCCAGCTGGCTTACCGCTTCGGCGGCAGCCTGGTGCAAAGCGTGATCAAGAAAGGCCAACTGTTTCAGTTTAGTAATTATTTCTAGAAACAAAGGATAATGTATGCTGACTTTCGACCAAGCCCGGGAATGGTACAAAGACACCGACCCGGTACACGATTTCTCCCACATTGAGCGCGTATACCGCATGGCGGAACGACTCGCCCGCGCTGAAGGTGCTGACCTCGAGATCGTCCGTGCCGCTGCCCTGCTGCACGATGCCGACGGCACCACCCCAGGCAGCGATGTACGCAAGGAACACCACTTGCGGTCAGCGGAATTCGCTGGAACCATTTTAGAAGCTGAAGGTTGGCCGGACGAGCGCATCCAGGCGGTGCAGCATTGCATCCGCGCCCACCGCTACCGCGACGACCGCGAACCGCCTGAGACCATTGAGGCAAAAGTGCTCTTCGACGCGGACAAGCTGGACGTGCTGGGGGCGATCGGCGCGGTGCGCGCCACGGTCTACGCTGCTCTCGCCGGCACCCCTTTTTACAGTGAGCCTTCCCGACAATTCATAGATACCGGCAACGAGGAACCCGGTGAGTTGCACAGCGCCTATCACGAGCATATTTTCAAACTGCGCAACGTGGAAAAGCGCATGTACACCACCACCGCCAAAGCCCTCGCCCGTGAGCGTTGCCAGTACCTGGATGACTTTTTTACGCAACTCATCGCTGAGATCAACGGAGAACGCTGATGACTGACACCAATCAACCCACGCTTGACCAGGTCATCGAATGGGCAAAACACGCTGGCACCATCGCCCGTGAGGGATTCCTGGGTGACCACGATATTGCATTCAAGGGCAGCACCGACCTGGTCACCGAGGTGGATTTCCAGTGCGAGCAGTACCTTGTCGATTCCATCCGGGCAGCCTACCCGTCTCACTCGATCCTGACCGAGGAAGCCGGCGCGGTCAACGGAGAAAATACTGACCGCTGGTACATCGACCCGCTTGACGGGACGATCAACTACGCGCACGGCATCCCTCTTTATGTCATTTCGATCGCGTATGCGCGTGAAGGCCGCGTACAACTTGGAGTGGTGTATAACCCCTCGCGCAAGGAATGTTATTACGCGGAGCGCGGAAAGGGAGCTTGGCTGAACGGAGAGACCCTGAGCGTTTCCGGTTGCAACGATCTGCAACAAGCACTGTTGGCGACCGGATTCCCTTATCACAGCTTGGAGAAATTCCGGCATAATCTGCGTGTTTTTGCCAAACTCACCCAGGAGACCCAGGGTGTACGCCGCCTGGGCTGCGCCGCCCTGGAAGTATGCTACGTGGGCAGCGGGCGTTTCGACGGATACTGGGAGCAGGAGATAAACGCCTGGGACGTGGCGGCTGGCACTCTGATTGCCGAGGAAGCTGGAGCTACCGTGACCGATCTGACCGGAGACCCGAACTACTTCAAGCCGCCTTATGCCATCCTGGCCGCCGCGCCGGGCATTCACGGTCAATTGGTGGCGCTATTCAGGCAACTTGACCAAACCTGATCGGTTCACAACCACGCGTCAATTGTTAGCTAGTAAAAATTGCCGGTGCGGTAATGTATAATGTCCCTGCAATTATTAACAATTTATGTACCAGAGAAAAAGGAGTGCAATGACTAAAGCCTACACCCAAAAAGCCTGGAGCCTCACCGACCTCTTCCCCGCAGCCGACAGCCAGGAGTTAAAAGCTGCCATCAAAGAACTTGAGACGCGGGCGGCCGCGCTGGAAACAAAACGCCCGCTGCTGACTGACAAGATCAGCCAGCAGGAGTTTTTATCCCTCATCAATGAACTGGAAACACTGTACCGCATTGGGCACCGCGTCGCCAACTACGCTGAACTGTGGTTCGCCATGGACACTCAGAACCAGGTAGCGCTCGGTCTGGTAGCCCGCACCGAGCAGCTGCTGTCCGAGATCCAGAACCGCACGCTCTTCTTCAGCCTGTGGTGGAAGGATCTCGCCGACGGGATCGCCGCCCCTTTGATGGCAAACGCCGGCGATTACC
>DIWL01000046.1:7551-7863 GCA_002428455.1 Anaerolineaceae bacterium UBA6107
ATCAACACCAAGAATGTCACCGGCGTCAGTGCGCTCAACACCTTATACGATTCGTTCACCAACCGCTATGTATTCAAGGTGGAAGTGGCCGGCGAAGTGAAGGAGCTTACCCGCGGCGAACTGATGAGCCTGGTGCGCAGCGATGACCCTGACCTGCGCGCCCGTGCCTACCAGGAGTTGTACAAGGTCTACGGCGATGACGCACCCATCCTCGGCCAGATGTACCAGACCATCGTGCGCGACTGGCGCAACGAAGAGGTAACCCTGCGCCACCACAAGACCCCCATCTCCGCACGCAACCTGGCCAACGAC
>DIWL01000046.1:7915-34549 GCA_002428455.1 Anaerolineaceae bacterium UBA6107
GACATTTACGCGCCGGTTGCCAAAGCCGATAAAGACTACGACTACACCAAAGCCGCAGCCAAGGTATTGGAATCCTTCAGCCAGTTCGATGAGCGCTTTGCGCAGCTGGCGGAACGCGTGTTCGCTGAAGACCACCTCGATGCCGAGGTGCGCAAGGGCAAGCAAGGCGGCGCGTTCTGCGCCACCGCCACCCCCGATCTCACCCCCTGGGTGCTGCTCAACTACCAGGGCAAGACGGATGATGTGGCGACCATGGCCCACGAGCTGGGCCACGCTATCCACTCCATGCTTGCCGAGCACCACTCCCTGTTCACCCAGCACGCCAACCTCCCGCTGGCCGAGACCGCCTCCACCTTCGGTGAGATGATGCTGGTCGACCGGTTGTTGGCAGAAGAACCGGATGAAAAGGTGCGCCGCGATCTGCTCTTCAAACAGATGGACGACGCCTATGCCACCATCCAGCGCCAGGCTTTCTTCGCCCTGTTCGAAAAACAGGCGCACCAGATGGTCATCGATGGCGCTTCGGTGGATGAGATTTCCGCAGCCTACATGGAGAACCTCAAGACCCAGTTTGGTGATGCGGTTGAGGTGGCAGACGAGTTCCGCTACGAATGGGTGTCCATCCCCCACATCTATGGGGTGCCCTTCTATGTATACGCCTATACCTTCGGGCAGCTGCTGGTGCTCTCGCTTTATAAGCAGTACAAAGCCGAGGGTGAATCCTTCAAGCCCCGTTACATCCAGCTGCTCTCCGCTGGCGGGTCCGAGTCACCCATGAAGATCCTTGCCGACGCCGGCGTTGATGTGCGTCAGCCCGCGTTCTGGCAGGGTGGCTTTGATGTGCTCAGTGAAATGGTGGACAAACTGGAAAAGATGGCTTAAGGAAGAGTCAAGCAAACAGGCGGAGATTTGCTCTCCGCCTGTTCTTTTTTCTATAAACAGAATCACCAAAACTTGGGGATCAGGACAGGGGTTTTCTTTTTGTAAGCCTCGTAATCCTCCTGCCCGCCCCACTTTTTATCCGCTTTTTCCTCCAGTAAAGGAATCCCGCTGACCTTCGTCAGCAGCAGGGTCACGAACAAAGGTGAGATCAGGGCGACCCATTGCCACCCTTGTAACACTGGCAGCGCGATCACGGCGATGCCCACCCAGAGTGTTATCTCACCGAAATAGTTCGGGTGGCGTGACCGTGACCACAACCCGGTATTGATGAACTTACCCTTGTTGGCGGGGTTCGCATTGAAACGGCTTTTTTGTAGATCCGCGACAACCTCAATTCCAAATCCTAAGATCCAGATCAATAGACCAAGGATCGCGAAAACATCGATCCCTTTGCGAGTGGAGGAGGTGATGGCAACCAGCGCCGCCGCCAGCGTCAGGGTGATCCACAATCCCTGGATCGTCCAAACGTTGAGAAAACTTAGCAAGGAGGGCTTGATCTCATCAAACCGGTCGTCCTTGCCGGCTTTTTTGACGCGCCGAAAGAGAAAAGTTCCCAGCCGCGCTGCCCACACCAGCACCAGTGCAAAGACCAGTATGGCGCGGGCGTCGGGGGCACCGCTCATTATCAGCGTTACGGTGATGACGGTTATGTAGGTTAGGCTCCCCGTCAGGTCAAAGAATTTCTCGCTCTGCAGCAGAAACGCGGGTATGAAAACAATCCACTGGATAATAAAAGCCAGGGCAACCGCCAGGGCAAATACCGGCACATTGCCCACGCGCGCCCCTCCCTGGCTGCCAGCCAACCCGACCAGTACACCCACAAGAATAATTGCGGGTAAAGCCAGTAAAGCATTGCGGTCTGTTTTTTTCATTTGGTAAATCCTTTTTAAGTGAGGAGTGAAGTAACTGCTTCTCTACTGGAAAATCAGTTTGATGTAACTTTGATATTAACCATAACTTCGTTGCGCGCCAGAAAGCCCGGCACCCAGGGGGGATTGTATCCGGCCAGGGTGAAATCTCCGTCGGTTTCCAGTCCCTGTTCGGCCAGCCAATGCACCAGGTGTGCCTTGTTCCGGTTTATTTTTTGCTCGTTGAAATAACCGTTGAAGCGAATGGCGGCCGCGGTATGTTCCGGGATCGCCGTAAAGTGGATGCGCGGGTCGTTTGGAAGGGGCAGCGTATCCAGTGTGTAACGCGCGGGCATGATGAACGCTACAACATACTGACCGGACAGGGTCACTGTTACCGGCGTGGTCATGGCAATTTTTTCGGCCGGGCTGGCCTGTACTGGCGTTGTCATCTCGATCTTCTGCCGGGAAGTGTTGTTGCCAAAAATAAAATTCGCCAGCACATTAAAACCCCGCTCAATGGCGGTTCTGTAGTTTTGGCCATCCACCGTCACTTCCGCCTTGATGTAACCCGCATACCTGCGGATTTCAATTTTTTCGTGCCGCTCGATCAACTCGTACCTGGGTGTTTCTGTCATATCCGTCTCCGTTATCACTCAACAATACTTCAATGCCGGTCGCTTGGCAAGCAAAAACTTTATACAAGGGTTTCGTCATTTGAGGGGTTGGCTGCAGAACCGCAAACATCAACCCGCAGCAGGTAAGAGGCTGTTCATTTCAAACCTATTGACATCAATAATCAATGTGATAAAATCATTTCGATACTTATCGAATTGTTAAGGAGATCGTATGACTGACCAGGAACAGATCAACGCGTTATTAAACTTTTTCAAGGCGCTGGCGGATGAGAATCGGCTGAAAATAGTGGGGCTGCTCGCACAGAAGCCCTCTTCGGTGGAAGCTTTGGCTGACGCGCTCGGTTTGAGCGCATCGACCACCTCGCACCACCTGGCTCGTCTGGCCAAAAGCGGGCTCGTCTCGGCGCTCGCCGATGGGCACTACTACATATACTCGCTCAACACCGACGCGCTGCGCGGCATGTCGCAGCACTTGCTGCAGGAGGAGAATCTGCCTGCCCTCTCGCAGGGGGCTGTAAGCCCCGAAGGTGACCCTTTCGACAGCAAAGTAATGAAAGCCTTCGTCGACAGCGAGGGGCGCATCAGCGCCTTTCCGGCGCAGGAAAAGAAGTTCCTCGTTCTGCTGCGCTACGTAACCAAAGCTTTTGACCCCGGCAGACACTATCCCGAAAAAGAGGTCAACGAGATCCTCAAGCGCTACAATGAAGATACCGCCTCGTTGCGCCGCGGGCTGGTGGAGTACAAGTTGATGGAGCGTGAAGGCGGCGGCGGCGCTTACTGGCTCGTGGTGGATTGACCTCCCACCCTTTCGATCGGAGGTGATCTCATGGAACACATGAACCGTTCTTCCTTATATACCCTGCACACCTACAACGTGTACACCAACAACCTGCTGCTCGAAACCGCGGCAAAAATGACCCCCGACGAATTGACTCGCCAGTCCAGCCCCAGCCACGGCTCGGTGATGCACCTGCTGACCCACATCTTCGGATGCGAGTTTTACTTCACCATGGAATGCATGAATTGCGTCGCCGACCCATCCGAAGAACGGCTTTGCGACAGGTCAATCGCAGAGCTAAAAGAGTGCTTTTCGGTGTTAAACACCACGCGTGAGAACTACCTGGCAAAAGTGAACGATTTCGAGCTGGAGGAGGAGATCGCGGTAAACCTCGGCCGCGGCGAGTTCACGCTGCCGCGCTGGCAGTTCATGGCACAGTCCTTATTGCACTCGATCCATCACCGCGGCGAGCTCTCCATCGTGATGACCGGACTGGGTTACCCCCTGCCCACGCTCGATCCCATTCTCAAGTACATCCGCGACAGCGGACAGGTCTTCCCCTGACATTCAGGAAGGCATCTACTTGATACTACTGATTTCAGTATACATATGGAAAGACAGCCATGAATCCTGCGACTCAAGATAATCATCATAATGAACCATCACTAGAGACGCTTCTAATTGTTTCGGGGTATTTAAACTTGGGCTTGGACGAGACGATAAAAGAATTAATTCGTCAATCCAAAAATCTAGGCGCATTGCCATATAAATTTAATGAGCTTTTCTCTAATCAGGGTTGGATCGCCACCGAAGATTTAAGTGTTCCCCTTATGGAAAAGGCTATCCAAATTCTTAATAACAATGGACTGGCAGAGGCCGAGTTATTCATGTGTAATTCATTCAATGATGATTATTTTGACTTACATAGCTCTAGAATGAATGCAATATGGGTTTGGGATAATAACAGATCGCGATTATTGAATCTGGCTTACATTGACCACAAAGAGGGTAGATATCACGCAAGCATCCCCGTTGTCCTTGCTCAAGTAGATGGATTAATGTATGACATTAGTAATAAATCGTTTTATAGTGATAAGGCTATACAAGAATCTAACGATTTGATTTCTACTCAGAGTACCGGTTTGCCAAGATTATCGAAAAAATCAGCAAAGCCCAGAAATAAAACTTCAGCAAGAAAAATAGATTTTCCCTACAGACACGGCATCCTTCATGGTCGTGAGTTATCTTATGACAACAATATTGTTTCTACAAAATGCTTTTTCATCTTGTTTGCCTTGAGGACATGGGCTCTTAAATGGCAGCAATATGAATTTGATAAACAATCTGGTAAGAACGTCGAAAAAAACGAGAATTTTAAACCTGGGGATATGCTTGCTAAAATTATAAAAGAGAAATTGTCTGATTAGCATCTAAATGCATAAATTTACATTCGTGGACCTTTGCGTCTTTGCGGCTTTGCGAGAGACGAAATTAGAACCCCGCAATTCAATCTATGGTATATTTTAAATTCAATCACACCTTCCCCGCCGGTCTGCGGGGAATCCATTCGGAGCCAGTTTATGTATTTTGCAATCGAGGGCGTCATCGGGGTCGGCAAGACAACCCTCGCCCGGCTGCTGCANNTTCGCGCGCATCAACCTGGCCGGCGACGAGCTGGATATGTACTACAATGTCCAGGAGGCGCTGGCGGAAAAGATCACCCCGCCTGATCTGGTGGTATACCTGCGCGCCAGCACCGACACCCTCATGAAGCGCATCGCCTTTCGCGATCGCCCTTACGAACGCGCCATGGAACGCGCCTACATCGACCTGTTGAATCACTCCTACGACGATTTTTACCGTGCCAATTCGCGCGGCACACCCGTACTGACCATCGATACCGACGACTTGAACTTTGTCGAACGTCAGCAGGACCTTGACTTCATCAATAACCGTATCCGTGAAGAATTGCGGCTGGCTCCATATCAGCCTCAACTGCCCATCCAATAAGCGAGGTAGAAATGCGCATCACCCGTGATACCCTCCTCAACCAGGCGCGCGAGAACGCCAAACTGCTGACCACGAAGGACCGCGGCATCATCTGTATCTACGTCAGCGGCTCGCTGCTCAGGGAAGATCCCTTCCTCGGCGGGATCACGGACATTGATCTCATTTGTGTGCACGACCGCCCGGTCAAAACCCAGCGTGAGATCATCCGCCTCAGCCCCGATATCACCCTTGA
The DNA here is from genome assembly GCA_002428455.1 of Anaerolineaceae bacterium UBA6107. GTDB lineage: Bacteria > Chloroflexota > Anaerolineae > Anaerolineales > Anaerolineaceae > UBA6107. Next base: position 13,364 of record DIWL01000046.1, read on the forward strand.
TCTTGCGCATTACGACCAGGAGGAGTTTGAGCCCCCGCGTAAACTGCGCACCAATGCCTGGATCGGCAGCTGGCTGGAAGCCGTTCCGATCGTGCTATACGATACGCTGCGCTGGTACGATTTCATGCGCGCCGCTGCCACTGCCCAGATATGGAAAGCTGAAAATGTCGCTGCCCGCGTGCGCAGTTTCCTCGTGCCTGCGCGCAAAACATGGGCTGATCTGCAGGAAGAAGCCATTCCCCAGGGCATCAAACGCACAACCGCCTTCCTGGGTGCACTGGCCGATACCGCCAACGCGGTTGCCTGCCTTACCGGTTCCCCCGTCGCCGAACGCCGCCTGGTGTACGAACTGCCCTCCCGCGCAGAAGCCGCCGGATTACCCGATTTCACCGCCAATTTTATTCCTCTCTTCACCTCTGCCGAATTCACTGACGAAAACTTCTCCGCCTGGGCGGATTCCTATCACCTGTTTTTCGACGCACTCAAGGACGTTCCAAACGTCCCTGCCGAATTATCACTCTGCCGCCGCGCCTACTACGAAAAGGCGGTGCGCGCCCTTTACCCGGTCAACCCGGCCGGCGCGCTGTGGCTCCTGCTCAACACTTGGACCCGCGCCGCAACCGTTCTGCCTAAAACGGAACAGCCGTACAAGGATTGGCAGTCCATCTGCCGGCAACTGGAGGTGGACAGTAAGAGTCTCACCGCCCGGCTGGATGATCTGGACCACCTCCTCGATACCGTCGAAGAGGTAACCGATCGGCTTGCCAGCTGATCCGCCTGCCCCTCTATCCCGATTTGTGCACAAAACACCTTAAACCTGTGGATAAACTCCCTTTTCCTGTGGATAAATTCTCACAAAGACCTTTTATTCAGTGCCACTTTATGGAAAAATCTGTGGACAAAAAGGATTGTTTATCCCTGTTCTCCACAGCTTTCTCGCCATTTCCTATTTTTTCACCAGCGGTGGATTTATCCACAAAGGATTCACACTCGAAGAGGCAAAACTATCAGTTAACAGTTCCCCATATACAGCATATCATGCCAATCGTCTCCCCCTTATCTGGTGTATTTGACCCCTTTTTGACCTTCTCTCCACAAATCCACACCCCCTACGACTACGACTATTAACATTAACTAACAAATAAAGGTTAATTCAGGTGATCCAAAAGGGTGCTTGAATTTGCCTGTTGGATTGTGTACAATAATTTTACAATTTCGATCCTGTAACACTAAAATGAGCATAGTGTTCCTGAACTATTTCAGGAGGGAGTTCATTATGGTCGATATCATTAAAGTAAAGGCTAACTCTCGCACGGCAGCAGTTGCAGGAGCCATAGCAGGGGTCGTACGCGAGCATAAACACGCGGATGTCCAGGCCATTGGCGCCGGGGCGGTTAACCAGGCAGTCAAAGCCCTGGCTTTAGCGAAAGGATATCTGGCCGAGGATGGTCTGGAGATCTTTTGCGTACCAGAATTTGTAGATGTGGAAATTGAAGGAAAGGTTCGCACAGCGATCAAGCTCGTTGTGAATGTTAAGACCTGATCTTTTCTGTCTCTAACAGGTTTTCCGGCGGAGCTGCACCTGGCTCTGCTAATCTGATGTTACGGCTTCTTCACGGGTAAAGACAACTTCCTCTTTGCCCGTTAGTTTTTCCTTTACCTTGTTGATGATCAGCTCAAGATGGCGCGAGTGTGCCACGTAATCCAAATCGTCCGCCGGCACGGTCAGCACCGGACACAGCGTGAAGTGCTGAATCCAGGTTTCATACAATTGGTTCAAACGTTCCAGGTATTCCGGCGCGATGCTGCGCTCGTAATCGCGGTTGCGCAGTGCGATCCTGGTTAAAAGAGTCGGCACCGATGCGCGCAGGTAGATGACCAGGTCAGGCGGAGGCAGGTATTCCGCCAGCGTACGGTAAAGTGAGCGGTAGGTGGTGTAATCGCGTTCGCTGAGGTTGCCCTGCAAAAAGAGGTTCTGGGCGAACACCTCGGCATCCTCGTAAATACTGCGGTCCTGCATTACCGATCCGGGCGTGCGCACCAGGTCCTGGTGAATGCGCAGGCGGTGGGTTAAAAAGAAGATCTGCGAGTGAAAACTCCACGTCTGCATATCCTTGTAGAAATCTGAGAGATACGGGTTCTCCGCCACCGGTTCGTAGAAAGGCTGGCAATCCAGCCGTTCACAGATCATTTCGACCAGCGTGGATTTTCCGACACCGATGTTGCCTGCGACCGCGATAAATTTTTTCATGGCATCCTCGAGGATGATGGGGTTGGACTTAAAAAATTATACCATTCCCGAAAAATGGCAGCAAAAAAGCCTTTCCATATTGGAAAGGCTAGTATTTGCTCGCTGATGGCCTTACGCGGGAACGCAGGATCCGGTCGGGCAGACCTCGGCGCAGGAACCGCAGTCCTTGCACTTGGCGGGGTCGATGATGTACTGGGTGTCTCCGGCTGAAATGGCGCCTTCCGGGCATTCGGCTTCGCAGGCACCGCACATGATGCAATCGGTGGTGATCTTGTAAGTCATGAAGAGTTTTCCTTTCTGGTTTGTTGAGGTTTTTGACTCTGCAATAGGATAGCACCGGGAGGACAGGTTGTCAATTGAATGAATATCCGGTTTGAGCAGGAAAATGTCATTATTTACAGGTTTTAATCCATGATTGACAGTATAATCCAGCCTAATTTCAAGGCTGAATGATGAGTAGATTGCGTGCACCTGACAGGAATGCATGGGTAAGCCTGGCACCGGCGCTGCCGGTGGTACTGGGCTACTTACCCATCGGGTTTGCTTTCGGCGTGCTGGCTGCCGCCGCGGGTATCTCTCCATTTAACTCCGTTTTGATGTCACTCATCGTCTTCGCCGGTTCCGCGCAGTTGATGGCGGTGGGTTTCATTACCCAGGGGGTCGGACCGTGGGCGCTTATTGCCGCCACCTTCATTATCAACCTGCGCCATCTGCTCATGTCAGCCTCTCTTTCACCCTACATGCAAAAATGGCGCGGCGCGCAGGTGGCCGCTTTCTCCTTTGAATTGACCGACGAAACCTTCGGGGTGCACAGCCTGCGCTTTGAGCAGGGGGATGTCGCGCCGGGCAGCGCCCTGCGCATTAACCTGGTGTGTCACCTGTCCTGGGTTGTCGGCTCCCTGCTGGGTGTGCTGGCTGGCGGGCTGATCGAGGATGTACGCCTGTTCGGGCTGGATTACGCCCTGCCGGCCATGTTCATCGCCCTGCTGGTGATGCAGATCCGCGGCAGTCTTTACCTGTGGGTGGCGCTTGGAGCCGGCGCTCTCTCCATGCTCATCTGGGGTGTGGGTCTAACGCGCTGGAACGTGATCCTGGCAGCGGTGATCGCGGCAGCTGTGGCTGCGGGAGTGGAGACATGTCGCAAAACACGCTCCTGATCACCATCCTCGGCATGGCGCTCGTCACCTACCTGCCGCGCTTCCTGCCGGCCTGGTTCCTGCGCGACCGCGCCCTACCGCCTTTCTTCGCCGCCTGGCTGCGCTACATCCCCGCAGCGGTGCTGGCAGCCCTGCTGGCTCCCTCGCTGCTGGTGGAAGGCGGCGCGCTCAACCTGGCGTGGAATAACCTCTACCTGTGGGCGGCGCTGCCTTGTATCTTCATCGCCATCAAGTGGAAAAGCCTCTTCGGCACCGTGCTGGCGGGTATGCTGTTCGTCGCGCTGGCGCGTTTGTTGATCATCTAATGCAGTAGTTTGCGCCTGGCGGGGTGACCTGGCGAACATTCACACCATCCACATATAAAATTCACAAGAACTTCACATCTGCCGGCTATCATGGGGGTAATCAAACAGAGAAAACAGACTCTGAAATCTAAAGGAGATTAAGATGAAAAAATTAGTGGTAAGTTTACTTTTGGCAGGTGTGATCGTTGCGGCGTTCGGCTTTGTATCAACAGCCAACGCTCAGGGTCCGGTTGATCAGCCCTTCTACGGACAGGGCGGCGGACGCGGTGGGGCACGCGGGGGTTTGGGTGTGGCCAATGTGGATCAGGTAGTGAATGAAGATGTTCATAACCTGATGATGGATGCCTGGTCAACCGAACTTGGCCTCAGCGTGGAAGAACTGGAAACCCGTGAAGATGCCGGCGAACGCTTGTCTCAGATCGCCATTTCCACCGGGATTGCATTCGAGGATTTCCGCGCCCTCAAGACAGAGATTCATACCTCTGTAGCTGAACAGGCGCTGGCAGCCGGTTACATCGACCAGGCACAATACGACTGGATGATCCAGGCGGCTGATCGCCAGGCGAGCGGCTTCGGCGGCGGCTACGGCATGGGCACTCGCTCTGCTGACGGCACGGGTACCGGTTACGGTATGCGCCGCGGCGGTGGACAGTTCGGCAGCGGGTTGCGTGTGCAAGACGGCAGCTGCACCGTCCAACCGTAAAATTGATCGATGTCATCACGAACAGGGCTGCAACTCGCAGTCCTGTTTTGCTTTAACTTCGCTTGACAGTTTTCATTCCTGAATTATAATAATGAACGCTTTCCTCGTTAGCTCAATTGGCAGAGCGGGCGGCTGTTAACTGCTAGGTTCGAGGTTCGAGTCCTCGACGAGGAGCCTGAATAAAAAACACCCGAATTCGGGTGTTTTTTATTCAGGTCACCTCGGCACTCCGGAGCGCAGCGTAGGAGTCGACGAGGGTTCATTACACATCGACACCCATCTGGGTGTCTTTTTTGTATGCACTTCGTCACCCTGGAGGGTTTTATCCTCCAGGGTCGACGAGGGTTCATTATTCTGATCGTCACCCTGTAGCGGTCTGCCTGCCCTGGAACGGGTTTTGTTCCATGGGTCCTCCAGGGGCGACGAGGGTTCATTTAGCTTCGGAGAGCGGTGGAAACCGACTGCGGACAGACCGCTTAGGATTGCCGGAAGGTGATACTAGAAAAAAACATTTTGAACGTCTAAAAAACATATTATTAGAAAATCACATAATATTTAAGAATATCTCTTAATCATCAAGAAGTATTTTTGTTTGATATTGTTGGTAAACTTAGAGAACAACGAAGTATACCGAACAATTTCACTATTGCTCTAGGTGATTAAATTCGGAAAGCCCGAATAGAAGCTACTCTCAGTCAAATGCAATTTGGTGAACTTGGTACATAAGCTAGGAGGGATTTTCGCATATAGAAAAAGGCATCCAGTCGGTTAGTTAAAAAGAAAGCATTTACTTAAGCGGAGCACATAATAAGTCTATTCAGTATTTCATTTCCATTAAGTTTCTGCTTCCTGTAGAAACGATGAGTTATCTGTTTTGGAGCAGCAACCCCTAAAAAATGCTCGTTTTCTTTATGAAAGTGATCTTAGGAAAATAATTGCCCAGATTAAAGCACTTATTAGTTTGTGAATATTTTCTATTTGCGCCTAAGATATCGCAAAATCTTTAAAGAGGGATTATGGACAAAAGAGATAAAAAATACTTAATCTATATATTTATGGGGATAATTGCGTATATTGCCTTTACGATTATTCAATACTCGTTAATTGATCGCAAAGGAGTCTATGTTTCATTTTTAATTATTCTCTTTCTTATTTCCATAGTCATAGGCTTCTTTGTTCAAAAAATTCAATCCAGGCAAGAATTTGAGAATGATTTAAAATCTAAGGCTTATGGAGCAATTCGAAGATTAAGCGACATAGAAATCCTAGTAAATCGAGGCTTGTTGCGGAAAAAAAGAGAAAGCGACGCGGAGTTAGTTTTTCTAAACATAGGCGATTCCATAAAATCTGCAAAGTATGATTGGGCAGACGTAATCGAGGACGACCTTAAAACAATACAAGACATCGAAAATAAAAAACGAGAATTATTACGTATTTTTAGCAATATTGGCGAAGGCACTCCAGAAAAAACTAACCGTATTGATCAACTCGAAAAAGACATTTTGACTCTAGCTAAATTATTACCCCCTGCTCTTCAAGAGGTAACCGAAGTAAATCCAATTGATACAGGTAACTTTGGGATGTGCCAAAAAATGTTGAACGATGAAGTTACAACGAAACAAGCGCTTGAGCTGCAAATCGAAGTACTTGACCCCATACTTCTTACTGTTTTAGATCAAAATAAGCCGTTATTTTTTTTATATTCAAGAGACGGTCAGGCAATCAGACTATTCCTTACTTTGGGACTTGAAACAGAACAGATCATTGGTAGAGTTATAAATCGTTATAATAAGTTTGGTATAAATGATGATATTTATAATCATGTAGTATGCGAAGCAATAGATCTACACCATTCATACGGATTGTTCGGAGTTGAGAAGTATTCTATGTCTCCAAATCGTAGCAAAACCGATGAAACGAGATGGATAAACATTCCAATAGATAAGGTAGAAATAGCCTACGGATAAAATACATATTCTCATTTGATACAGTACACCTGTTAGAACATCATACATTTCCACAAAATTCATATTCCAGTAAGAATAATCCTATGTTCCGCTATGTTCGAAGTTCGAGTTTTCGACGAGGAGCTACATAAAAAAACACCCAGCTAGATGCCTTTTTTATGTGCACTTCGTCACCCTGGAGGGTAATTTCCTCCAGGGTCGACGAGGTACATTATTCTAAATGGTTTTTTGAGAGCTCTTTACTCAGGGGACAGAGGAGCCAGAAGCGCCGGAGCGCAGCGTAGGAGTCGACAAGGGTTCATCTCTTTTCAGCGGGAACTTTTTTTGGTTGAAAAGCATCTTAAACAATGAATAACGGATTAAAATAGTGACTGATAAGGAAAAAAACTATGAAAAACAAAACACAACGCACAAAAAACCTGTTTATGTCGGGTTCGCTCATTATCACGCTGGCGCTGCTTCTCTCTGCCTGCGGCTCTTTCGCCCCTACGCCCGACCCGGTAAGCCAGCAGGCTACGGTCGATGCATCTGTTGCACAGACGCTTCAGGCGGTTTCAGCAAATATTACCAGCACCGCCATGGCATTGCCCACCAGCACCTTTACCGTAGCCCCAACCCTTGAACCCACGGCCACATTCACCCCCGAGGCCACCGCCACATTAGCCCCCTCGCCAACCAACACCTGGATCCCCTTTACCGCGGTCCCCAATACGCCGGTGCCAAGCTTAACCCCCACGCCCGGCGCTTATACCTGTAAGGTGACCGGTATCTCCCCAACAGATGGCACCAAAATTAAAACCAATTGGGATTTTGATGGTGCCTGGACGGTAAAAAACGTCGGTACCAAGCGCTGGGAAGTGGGCAGCCTTGACTTCAAATACGTCAGCGGCACCAAGTTTCAAACAAAGGGCGATATCTTTGATGTCAGCAAGGAAGTCGCGCCTGGCGCTGAAATCACGCTCGTTGTGGATATGAAAACACCCTCTACCGCCGGAAAATACACCGCCGCCTGGATATTAACGATGAACGGGACTGACGCCTTTTGCTCGCTCCCGCTGAACATCGAAGTGGTCAATCCATAATCGTACGCTCAATGAGCACACTATAATTTTCTCCCCGCTTTCTCAACACAGAGCGGGGAGTTTTTCTTTCCCGAACGGAGTGAGAGGGGTGAGCGCAGCGTAGGAGTCGACGAGTTTTCCTACCCCTCGCGCGGGATGTGAAAAGAGTCCCCCTCTCCCGCCAGGCCCAGCACCTTCATCCAGGTGCCGATCACCCCGGGGAACTTCCCTTCCGGCATGAACACCCAGCCCTGTTTCACATTCAGCCAGAAGTTGCCGCCGCTCTCGTATGTACCGTGATACATAGCCGACCCCGGATTTTCCGCATCACAAGGGATATGGTTTTTTGCGTATACCCGGTAGATCACGTACCAGATATGCGGGTTGGACCCGTCGAATGAATTGGTCGATGCGTGCTCAATGTCGACTTTTTCGACGTCGCAATAATACATATTCGCTCTCGCAATCGTCCCTTGCTGCGGGGTTTCGTAAACACCGTTGTTGCGCGCCCAACGCAGGGCGGAGAAGGTGTACATGGTCAGAAGGAACGCACCGGCCGCGCCAACGGCGAGGACGATCCCCAGTATTTCCATTAATGTGCGCCCGAAGGATTTTTGTTGCATGCGCGTACCTCCTGTAAAAAGAAGGAGAGTTCTTATTGTCAGTATAGCACGCGAAAATCCGCTTTTCCAGCAGCATTTGAATGTCTCCGGTTGCAGCAACCCTCTCCTTTTGCCTTACAATTAAGCCGAAGGAGGGTCGCATGACCTCATTTTCAGAAGCTGACCGCGCCCGTGAGGAAACTGCAGTCCGGGCGGCTGAACATAACTACGACGCGGCCTGGTCTGCCGGTGACAGGGCAAAATTGCTTTCCCTCTTCACGCCGGACGCGGTGATCATCAATCCCTACGGCACGCAGTGGACCGGTCTGGCGCAGATCGCGGCGTCGCTCACCGCTTTCCTGGCGGGTGAAGGGGCGCGTTCCACCCACACCAGCCGCCTCAAGTCTGTCTTCCTCGTCGCTCCCGACGTCGCGCTGGTGGATGGTCAGGCCACTCTCAAAGGGGATAATTTCTCGGGCGGTCAACTCGTGCACGACTACACCGATGTGCTGTTGAAACAGGATGGCGTGTGGCGTATCTGTCACGTGCGCGCCTATGCCTTCATCCCGCGCGATCCGCTATAATCCTCCTATGCACTACGCCCTCCGCCCCGCCGACCCGCGCGATCTTTCCACCGTCCTCGCCTGGATCCATTCCCCGGCAGACCTGCGCTTCTGGGGTGGTCCCCTGCTTACCTGGCCGCCGGATGAGGTCAAAACCTGGCGTGAGATCTGCGCCGACGACAACAACACCTTTGCCCTGGTCGATCCCGCCGGCAGTCTCGCGGGCTTCGGTCAGACCTTCCCCCGCCCGCCGGATGGCGTGCACCTGGGGCGGATCATCCTCTCCCCCGCCGTGCGCGGTCAGGGGCTGGGGCGCATCCTCGTGCGCGCGCTCGTCGACTCGGCGTTGGAGCGTTTCCACCCCGCCGCAATCACGTTAAATGTATATCGCGATAATCTCCCCGCTGTACAGCTTTACTGCTCGCTGGGCTTCACGGTCTCCGCCGAAGACCCCGATCACAATTCATACAGTATGCGCTTGTCTGTCCCTGCTTTATAATGCGCTGATCAATCTCCTCACCCACTCCTGCGTGGCAGCGAAGTGCAGAAGCGCGACATCCTGCACCTCACCATTGTCCTTGATCACGATGTTATCGACGGCATGCCCGCCTTCAAGTTCGTGTCCGACCTGGTCGAGCGTCTCGAGCGCGCCGAGGGGCTGGAATGAAAAAAGGGACCGTTTTCTTGCTCAGTCTGTTGGGTGTTTAGATCTCAAAATAGTCGTGATCTACCCTCTTAACCTGATAAGTCTTCTCCAGGGAAACTCCAATATCATAATCGATCATGTATTGAGCTAATAACTGACCATCTATGAGGATAACCTTCTGTTGAATTTGTTGCACAAACGAGGAAGCGTCCTTGGTAAAACTGGCTGTGGTGATAAAAACCCCTTTGTTGGCTTTTTGACCCGCCAATGCACCGACGAAATTGCGGATTTCTTTGGCACCAACCGGATTTTCCCATCGCTTTGCTTGAATGTAAACAATATCCAATCCTAGTTTATCTTCCTTGATGATCCCGTCGATTCCTCCATCCCCGGATTTACCAATAGTCTGTCCTGCATCAGCTATTGATCCGCCGTACCCCATGCCTACCAGAAGTTCCACCACCAGCTTTTCGAAAAAGGCAGGCGAGCACTTGGCGATATTGGAGAGCAATTCATCAGCCAGGTTGCTCCTCAGAGTTCCATAACTATCCTCCAGCACTTCTAAAGGAGTCTTGCCGTCATCACCACCACCGCCAGTGACTGAGCGTTTCTCTTTATGTCTCTTCTGGAATTCCTGAAAATCAGGGAATTGCATCAGGAAACGGTCTGTTATTTTGGGAGGATTTTCCTTAATAACACGCAAGCCCAGTTCGGTGATATTGAACCGTGCCCTTTGTTTAGAGTCTAGTAATCCAGCCTTTTTAAGATAAGTTCGTGCCCAGCCAACGCGGTTGGAAACAACGCTTTGTTTGCCGCTATTTAGCAGGATAGCGCTCTCCTCTGGTGTTATGTTAAATTTCTTCTTAATAAATTCAAGCGCTTCTTCCATCGAATGTTCTTTAGTGTCACCCGCAAAGGCAAGCAGCGGTAGCATCATCTCTTCGTAACTTGGAATAGTCATAGTGTCCTCCCTCATAAAGTATATACCTGGTTCAAAACAACAACATTAGCAAAAATAGTTGTAGGGTGCATCGGCGATGCACCAACTCCAAATTTCCGGGTTTTGTTTTTCCCCTCTAATATCCTATAATGAACTTAATCAACCCGTGCCTGATCAACCCCGGCGCGGGTCAAGGAGGAACCATGTCAATTGCGCGTGTCACCGAGCTAAAAGCTTCATCCACCGTCAGCTTCCAGGATGCCCTCGAACAGGGCGTCGCCCGCGCCTGCAAAACCCTCGACAACGTCAAGTCCGCCTGGATCCAGAACCAGGAAGTCCAGATTGACAAGGACGGCAAGATCTGCGCCTACCTGGTGCAGCTCAAGGTCACTTTCGTCCTCGAGGACTGAGCGCTTTTTTGTCATAACCGCATCAGGGGCCTTTTTGCACGCCGCGCTGCGTTGGCCTGCGTGGTTCTTGGCGTACGCCTGCAACCTTAAAAAAACCAAAAACCCTTGACAAAACAGAAAATATGTTCTATAATAAATTGGTTTTATATTGTCCTTTAACAATTTCATCAATAAGCCGGATGTCCCGCTTTCCAGCACCTTACAAAATTCGATTCGTTTCTCTTTCGTTCCTGCGGTGGGTGCGGCCCCGAGCGAAGCGCTCTTTGCGAGTGAGAGGGATATGCAGTTCTGAAAACAATGATGATTCCTATCAAAAACCGATTCGTTCCCGCGGTGGGTGCGCCCCTGAACAAAACGTTCTTTGTGAGTGAGAGGGATATGCAGCTCCAGAAATAATGATGATTCCTATCAAAAACCGATTTGTTCCCGCGGTGGGTGCATCCCTGAACAAAGTGATCTTTGCTCGTGAAAAGGTAATACTTATCAAACCCTTGAGACAGCCGCTTTCCGAGCGACACCCTGATCGGCTTTTCACAAAGATAGAATTGTTTCCATTTGTTACGATAGTTATCGAAACCATGCGGGTGTAGCTTCGCAGGAGGCTGATTCGTTTTTATTCGTTTTCCAGTTGTGGTTGTGTCACCGCTTCACAAAATCGCAAGGTGCCCCCGTCCTGATCCTTGCTATAATTCCCCCCTGTTCCGCCCATCCCCTCCTTTAGGAGTACCATGAACGCCCTTGTCATCTACGATTCCGTCTTCGGCAATACCGAAAGGATTGCCCGCGCGATTGCTGCCGCGTTAGGGGAAGGCACTGCCGCGCAAAACGTCAGCGCCGTCACCTCCACCGATCTCACCAGCATTGACATTCTCTTTGTCGGTTCACCTACTCGTAGCTTCAAGCCGACCCCCGCCATCACCGCTTTTCTCGCTTCCCTCCCCGCTGACGCGCTCAAGGGCGTCCGTGCGGCTGCCTTCGATACCCGCATCCCGCTGGAATCGATCAAAAACCCTGTCTTCCGCCTCGTCGTCAAGGCGGGTGGTTACGCTGACCACACCATCGCCAAAGCCCTCGCCGCAAAAGCCGCCAACCTCGCCATTCCCTCCGCCGGTTTTATCGTCCTCGAATCGGAAGGACCATTGAAAGAGGGTGAGCGCGAGCGTGCCGCTGCCTGGGCGCGCTCCATCCTCCTGGCCTGAAACCATCCGCGGTTATAATAAGACATCAATCTCAACAGGGAGCTGTGAATGATTCTTTCCATCATCTTCATGATCGGCATCTGCGCGGTTGGCGTCCTCTTCATGTACAAGGCGGCCAGTGGCCGTCTCAAGTCCAAAAAAGCCAAATCCTGGCCTACTGTTAAAGGCCGTGTGCTGACTTCTGAAGTGATGGAAGACCGCCTCCGCAACGCCACAGGCAAAGCCACCATCGCCTATGTGCCGGACGTTTCCTTTGAATACAACGTCAACGGCACAACCCACACCTCGAAGAACGTCATCTTTGGCGAGACCACCTACGATTACCTCACCGCCTCCCGCATCTGCGAGAAGTACGCCGTAGATACCACTCCGGAGGTTTATTACAACCCCGCGCTTCCGTCTGAGGCGGTGCTTGCCCCGTGGTCCACTGAAGGCGCCCGTTCCTTCGTCCCGGGCATCTTCTTCATCGTTTCTGGTCTGCTGATCGGTTTATTCGGGATATTGTTCCCGAATTAAACCAGCGTAACGCTTATCAAAAAGGAGAAATAAAATGGGTGTGAATATCGCGTGGATCTTCGGGCTCGTATTTCTGTTGCTTGGCATCATTTTCCTGATCGTCGGGCTTGTCGCGATGAAGCGCGCCAAAGCCGCCCAGTCCTGGCCGTCCATCCCCGGCACGGTCGACCGCACCGACGTAGTACAGCACGAGGATTCCGACTCGGAAGGGAACTCCTCGGTGACCTATGAGCCGGTGGTGGAATACAGTTACTCGGTGATGGGGCAGCCATACACTGGCAAACGCATCGCGTTTGGCACCAACCGCTATAACTACAAGAAAGCCGAGGAGATCGTCACCCGCTACCAGGCCGGCTCACGGGTGAATGTGTACTACAACCCCGATAAACCCAAAGACGCTGTGCTCGAAACCGTTGCCGCGGGCGGAAAACTGCTCACCATCCTCGGCGCGGTAATGTCCGCTGTCGGCGTGGTGGCGTTTATCGCTGCGCTGATCTTCTAATTATTTCTAGAAAAAAACATCAACACTGGAAAGTAGCTTTTCAGTCTGGTTGAAAAAAACTTCCGCCTTTTGCAGCGGAAGTTTTGCTTGATGCTTTGGTGTGTAGCTTGTGCTTACGCGACCGGCTCACTTGCCACAGCGTGCAGCGCAGCCACCATTAAGAAGAGAACTGTCACAATAGCTCGAATTTGGGTATACTTGACAGCGGCAACCTGAACAGGAACGGCACATTTCACACAGGTGTAAAGAATGATAGGAGGCGCATGAAATATCTCATCACCGGAGGCGCGGGTTACATTGGCAGCACGATCTGCTCTGCCCTGGAGGATGCCGGGCATACACCTGTCATCCTTGATTCACTCGTCACGGGGCGGGAAGAATTCACGCGTGGACGCATTTTTTACAAGGGTGATATTGCAGACGAAAAACTGGTCAAGCAGCTATTTAAGGATCATCCCGACATCCAGGCAACAGTGCATTGTGCCGCCCTGATCGTTGTGCCCGAATCAGTCAGCCAACCTTACGAGTATTATCAGGATAATGTCTCCAAATCCACCGAATTCTTTCACTATCTTGCCATGCTCGGTTATGGGCGGGTAGTGTTCAGTTCATCCGCTGCTCTATACGATGTTGTGCCGGGTTTCATGGTCACCGAGGAAGCTCCCCTCAACGCCAACAGCCCCTACTCGCGCACCAAGCTGATGATGGAGATGGTGCTCAGAGATTATTGTGCGGCCTACAAAATGAAAGGGATCGCGCTGCGTTACTTCAATCCTATTGGTGCGGATCCAAAGATGCGCAGCGGCATTCACGTGCAGCACCCCACGCACGTGCTCGGCAAGCTCGTTGACACCGCCCAGGGTCGCCAGGCAGAGTTCCTGATCACGGGCACACANNGTCAACGCGGTCACTGATTTTGATAAAGTCTTTGAGCGCGCCACAAACCCGCGAGAAAATTACCTGGTCATCAACCTGGGTACAGGGCGCGGCGTGACTGTACGCGAGCTGGTAACCGCCTTTGAGAAAGTGTACGGGCAGACCATCAATAAGCGCGAGAGCGGCCCCCGCCCCGGCGATGTGGCTGGTTCCTACACAAATGCTGATAAGGCTTACCGCTTACTGCACTGGAAGGCCGAACTTTCCATCGAGCAGGGTATCGCCGACGCTCTCAAATGGGGTGAAATTCGGCAGCAAATCTTGAAATTCTAGAAAGGTTTGGAGTATGACGAACATCGGCTTAGGAATTGGTTACCTGGCGGCAGCTGTTTTGTATGTCGCCATTCCTTTGGGGTGGCTAATACTTGTGATTAGCTGCTTGTATCGCCTCAAGGCAAGGTCGCTGCACCCTACGACCAAGGCGGTATGGGCATTAACTATCGCAGCAGTCCCGTTTCTTGGAGCGATTGCTTTCCTCATTATCAAACCCGCCGAAGAAGAACCAATAAGGCAAGAGTAACCTATAGACCCATAATTTATTTCAAGAAATAATTAAAAAGCCCTGTGATATTGTATTGGAATCGGAAGCGGTTGGCCGAGTTCCTTCGCCGCGTGGATCGCCCAGTAAGGATTGCGCAGCATCTCGCGGCCTAACAGCACCACGTCTGCCAATTCACCACGGATGATATCATCTGCCATTTTGGCCTGCGTGATCAATCCGACTGCCGCGGTGGAGATGCCGGCGCCTTTGCGCACCGCCTCTGCAATGAACACCTGGTAACCGGGTTCAACCGGCACGGGTGCTTTGGACAGGTTGCCACCTGAAGAGCAGTCCACAAGGTCCACACCCTCCGCCTTGAGCAGCCTGCCGAGAGCCACAGATTCCTGCAGCGACCAGCCGTCCTCCACCCACTCAAACCCTGAAATGCGCACAGTCAATGGCAGGCGCTCCGGCCATACACCGCGCACAGCCTGCACCACCTCCAGCAGAAAGCGCACGCGGTTCTCGAATGAACCACCGTACTGGTCAGTGCGCAAGTTTGATTTCGGTGAGCAGAACGACTGCAGCAGGTAACCATGCGCGCCGTGGATCTCAAGCCACTCAAAACCGGCTTCCAGGCTGCGCCGCGCCGCCTGCACGAAACAGTCGCGAATCTCGCTGATGCCTTCCACCATGAGTTCCACCGGCACCTGGTGCGCAGCAGAAAACGGTAGCGGGCTTGGGCCAACCACTTGCCACCAATCCGGGTCATCCAGCTGGACGGGTTTTCCCCCGGTCCAGGGCTGCCCGGTACAGGCTTTGCGCCCGGCGTGGGCGATCTGGATGCCTGCCACAGCGCCGTTATCCTTGATGACACGGGTCACACGCTGCAATGGCGCAATATGTTCGTCAGACCAGATACCCACGTCCCAGGGGGTGATGCGCCCGCGTGACTCCACCGCGGTGGCTTCGGCGATGACCAGGCCGGCTCCGCCTGCCGCGCGTGCTCCCAGGTGTATCACCTGCCAATCGTTAGAGAATCCGTCGCGGTAGCTGTACTGGCACATGGGTGAAACGCCAATGCGGTTGCGAAGCGTGACATCTTTGATCTTCAACCGTTCAAACAGGTGAGCCATGGATAACCTCTTTAGTTGGAATTTTTCTAGAATTAATTACCCGCTTCAAGTAAAAAGAGCTCTAGGTTGGTGGCGAGATCCACCTGCGATGTCTTTGACTGCAGATCGATCTCCAACAGCCGGTGGTACAGACGCTCCAGTTTGCCCGGACCGTAACGTCGGGTTGCTGCGGTGTAGTCATTCATCTTCCGGGGCAGAATACCTAATTTGCGGGCTGAGTCAACCGGATTCTCGTTATTATCCAGCGCTTCACTGACCAGCAATAACTGCCTGAAGCGGTGAATGACCGCGCCCAGGAGAATCTCTGGTTGTGCATCATCCAGCAGGTGGCGCATCATCAATTGGGCTTCCTTTGTACGTCCGCCCATCAGGCGGTCCAGCATCTCGAAAACGTCCGTTGATCCCTCCGCGGAAACCAGTTCAAGTACATCCTCGTGGGTCACGGTGCGTTTGAAATCCACAAACATCAGCAGTTTGGCGATTTCCTGGCTGGCGATACCGGTGTCGTTGCCGGTGTGGAGACTCAACTCGTTTGCTGCCGGAGCATCAATCCTGCCGCCCAAGCGTTTGGCTTCCTCGACGATCCAGGTGTGCATGTTGCGCGCATCCGGCAGTCCGGCGTCGATGATCTCAGCCTGTGGGTTGCCGGTAAACCACTTTACCAGCCAATGTGCGGCGTTGAGAGTTTCCCACACCTGTACCCAACCACCCTGATCGTGGCGCCACTTTTGATGATCTTCGATGATCAGAACCAGGTGATTTGATGGCGGCACGGATCCCAGCACGGCAACATATGCGTCCTGGCGAGCCTTGTCTAGTTTTCCCGCGTTGAAGTCGATGATTGCCAGGCGACTGCTACCGAAAAATGGCAGTGAGGAAACCGCGGTGCGGATTTCCTCGATCGATGCGGTGCGTCCATCAAGACGGGAAAGATTCATGGCAGGGTCAAAGTCTGTCCCCAGGTTTTCCTGCAGCTTCAGTAGCTGTAATTTGATACTGAATTGATCATCCCCGCGCAGGAGATGGAGGTGTGTCGAAGTCAAAGGTCAGCTCTCCGCACCTTCCGAAACTTCCTCACTGACAGCCGAAATGACATCCGCAGTGAGTATATGATGGAGGGTGGGTCCCTTGCGTTCGTAGCGTACGATCTGCCGCACCTTAAGGTTACCCGGTTCGCCGGAGGTGGAGAGTCTGGCCTGCACTTTTGGACCCAAAGGTTGCGCTGCAATTAAAGAACCGGTGATGACGGTAATAAGCAGCGGCCAATTATCCAGTTTTTTCTTGAAAGAATTGCGATTGCCTAGAGTGGCCAACCAGGCGAGCGTACCTGCTATGACCCCCGCAGTGACGTAATTGGTGCCGCAGTTGGCGTGGATGGCGAGCTTTTTCTCACCTGCGTTCATACGTTTTAGTGCTTCCTGAACAGTTTCCAAAAGCTTATCGGTCGATATATCGCCAATAACCCAGAAACCCTTATTATCAGAGTGACCCGCGAATGGACGTGATGGATACTCCTTGGCAAGGAGGTTCAGCGTAGCGTGTTCAAGGCCATGATTGCGCCTAACAAGAGAGACGGGTCCCCAGTTGAGAATCCCTTTTTCGGTCATTTTTCCTCCAGATACAATTAGGTTACTTTTCGGTCAAAAATGCAAGTTGGAGCGCTTCTCTCAACGAGCGGGCTTCTTTTACTTCCATTCCCTGAGGTAACGCTTCGCCTGGTCGAACACGGCGGGGAATAACGGCAGTTTTAAATCCAAGCTTGGCAGCTTCACGCAGGCGGGAGTTCATCTGTCCAACCCAGCGCAGTTCGCCCGAGAGTCCCACCTCTCCGATCAACACCATATCCGCTTTGACCGGCATGTCCTTGATGGACGAGGCGATTGCAACGGCAATGGCGAGGTCAGCAGCAGGCTCACTCACCTGCAGTCCGCCAATGACATTTACGAACACATCCTGCTCCGCCAGGCGGATGCCCAGGCGGCGGGTGAGCACGGCGGTTATGAGCAGCAGGCGGTTGAAATCTACCCCATTGGGCGTTCGGCGTGGATTACCGAGGTTGCTCGGGCTGGTCAACCCCTGCATTTCCACCAACAGCGGGCGGGTGCCTTCCATGGTAACCGCGATTGCAGAACCAGGCGCGTTGACCAGCCTTTCGGCCAGGAACGCCTCAGAGGGGTTGAGCACCTCCACCATGCCGCGGTCGCGCATCTCAAATACACCCACTTCGGCCGTCGCGCCGAAGCGATTCTTCACGGAGCGCAGCAGCCGGTATGACTGGAAGCGATCGCCTTCAAGGTAGAGGACAGTATCCACTATGTGCTCCAGTACGCGCGGTCCGGCGATCACGCCTTCTTTGGTCACATGACCGACCAGAAATACTGCCATTCCACTGGATTTGGCCATTTCACGCAGGCGATTGGCACATTCACGAACCTGGCTGACCGACCCAGCTGTTGAGGCGAGGTCGGGCAGGTAAACCGTTTGGATGGAATCCACGATCAGGAGATTAGGTTTGAGCGTCAGCACATGCTCCAGAATCGTTTCAAGGTTGGTCTCGGTGAGCAACAGCAGGTCTTCGCTGAATTCAGTTATGTGGTTCTCTCCAGCCAGGCGGGTGAGGCGCAGAGCGCGCATTTTGATCTGGCGTTCAGATTCCTCACCAGAGACGTATAACACTTTCTGTCCGGGCGAGCCTTGCGCACCGGCCATTTCCAAAGCCATCTGCAGCAGCAGGGTGGATTTGCCGATGCCGGGGTCCCCGCCAACCAGCACGATGGAACCGGGCACCACGCCACCACCCAGCACACGGGCGAACTCACCGATAGGCAGTGGGATGCGTTCTTCGGCGTCTCCCGTGATATCCCCCATACGGCGCGGAAATGAACGCACGTTCACGCCGCGCGCATGTGCTTTGGCCGGCTCGGAGCGTGCCTGGATCACTTCTTCGATGAAAGTATCCCACCCTCCACACTGGGGACATTTGCCCATTTGACGCGGGACGACTTTACCGCACTGCTGACACACGTATTGACTGATCGTTTTTGGCATGTACTTATTATACCTACTCGGTGTCAGCCACGGGCACGAGGTAATTGTTCATATGTCCGCACCCATTCATGGCGCAGCATTATCCAAGTGCTTGATATAGCAACGTCGGCGTTTGTGCTGGCGGGTGTCGAAATGCTTCCACTGACCCTGTACAAGGTGGTTATCCTCGAGTTCGGGATTGGATTCGACCTTGCGGATCCCATTCTGGATGAACACCTCGTTGATGCGGTTGATCAGGACGGCATTCACGCCCTTGCCCTGGTACTCGGGCTTGACTGCGATCAGGTAAAGATCAGCGCGGTCATTTTTCTTTAATGCGCGCAGGAGGTGGAAAAAACCGAACGGGAAAAGTGAACCGTTGGCTTTCTGCATCGCGCGCGTGAGAGAGGGCATGGTAACGCCGAAAGCGACCATCTCGCCGGTGGCGTTGAGCACGACCGGTACGAACTCGGGTCGGATAAAGCCGAAATACTGTTTTGTGTAATACGCCACCTGTTTATCATTGAGCGGGATGTAGCCGTAGAGGTTGCGGTAACTCTCGTTGAATAGCGCGAAGATCTGTGCTGCAAAAGAGAGAATCTCCTTTTTCGTGGTAAAGGTGACCAGGCGCAGGTTCTCGCGGCGCAGGATGATGCCGGCGAGTTTGGCGATCTTGGGATCGGGCTCTGAGGGAACGGTGATCTCGTACTCGATCCAGTCGGTGTCCTTTCGGTACCCCAGGCGCTCCAGGTGTTCGGGGTAATAGGGGTGATTGTAAATTGTGGCCATGGTGGAGGGCTCGTTGAAACCTTCCACCAGCATGCCAGCCTGGTCCATGTCGGTGAAACCGAGCGGACCGTGAACGGCGGTGCAGCCGTTTTCGCGTGCCCACTCCTCCACTTTTTCCATCAAGGCGGCGGAGACCGCGTGATCGTCAATGAAATCCAGCCAGCCGAACCGCATATAGGACTGGTTCCAGCGGTGACGGTGCCCCTCGCTGAGAATGGCCGCTACCCGGCCGACGATCTGCCCATCACGGTAAGCCAGCCATTGGCGTGACCGGCTGTATTCGTACGCGGCGTTCTTCTCAGGCGAGAAGGTGTTGAGCACATTTTGATACATTGGCGGCACCCAGTACGGATTGCCGCGATAAAGAGTGCGCGGAAAATGTACGAAGGCTTTCAGCTCCCCGGTTGTTTTTACCTCTCGAATTTCCATCGGCGTCACCATTGTCTTAGCAATTTAAAATTTCTTGATGTAACACCTGTGGCGTTTGTGCTGGCGGTTATCCAGATACTTCCACATGGCGAGGATGTCCAGGTTGTCCTCCAGGGTCAGGTTCGATTCCACTTTCTTGATCCCGCGTTTGAGGAAGGTTTGTATGATCTGGTTCATCATCATGGCGGTGATGCCTGTGCGGCGGTACTCATCGCGCACACCGACGAGGTACAGGTCAGCCCGGTCGTTCTTGCGCAATGCGCGGAGGAAGTGGATGAACCCGAACGGGAACATGAACCCGCGGGTTTTCTGCAGGGCTTTGGAGAAAGAGGGAAAAGTGATGCCAAAACCCACCAGGCGATCGTTTTTATCCAGCACGATGGGTATGTAATCGAGCACCACAAAGCCGAAGTAGGTTTTGATATATGCCTGGACCTGTTTTTCACTGAGAGGGACTGTGCCGTATAGACCGCTGTAGGCTTCGTTGATCACCTCGAAGATCTGCGGGGCGAGTTTGAGCAGGTCGCGCTTGCTGCCTTTGAACATGTGTAGACCAGTGTGTTTGGCAACGAGTTCAGCCGCCTTTTTGATCTTTTCTTCAGAGCGGTTGGTGACCGTAAACTCGTGGTCCAGCCAGTCCACATCCTTGATGTACCCCAGTGCTTCGAGTTGTTTTGGATAATACGGGTAATTGTAGATGGTAGCCAGCGTGGTCATCTCGTTGAAGCCCTCCACGAGCATGCCCTCGCGATCGAGATCTGTGAAACCCAGGGGACCGTGAACACCATCCTTGCCTTCTTCCTGCGCCCATTTCTCCACGGCTCCCATCAGTGTGCTGAGCACTTCGGCATCGTCGATGAAGTCGATCCATCCGAAGCGCATGTAGTTCTCGCCCCATTTTTGCTCGTGCTTCGGTACGATCATCGCCGCGACGCGGCCAACCACCCTCCCGTCCCGGTAAGCGAGCCAGTAGCGGGCTTTGCTGTCCTCAAACGCCGGGTTGCGGTCGGTGCGCAGGGTGTTCAACTCGTCCGAGTACATGGCGGGGACGTAATAGGGATCCCCTTTGTAGAGAGAAAGGGGGAATTTGACGAAGGTTTTCAACTGACGAAGCGTGGTTACTTCCCGGGTTTCGACTGTCATGAGTTTATTAGCCTCTGTTTAAAGATAATTGTACTGATAATACTGCGATCGCTTCTATTATTAACCAATAAAGGTCACTTCCGGTGCGCGGCGAGAGATGATCAAGAACCATTTTTATTATTCTAGCCGGAAAAACGATTATGCGGTGACGCAGGCTGATGACGCAAGAGGGTTAGTTTTCATGGTTTCGATAACTATTTCCCTCTCACTCGCAAAGAGCGCTTCGTTCGGGGGCACACCCGTGGCACAAAGACCATACCAGAGCAGGCAATTCGTGAGAACGAGCCAGGGCAGGCAACCTGTGGATTCATGGTTTCGATAACTATTGGTTCAAATAAAAACAAATCGGTTTTTGATAGGAAACAGCATTCTTTCTAGAACTGCATATTCCACTCACTCGCAAAGAGCGCTTCGTTCGGGGAC
>DIWL01000046.1:34637-57534 GCA_002428455.1 Anaerolineaceae bacterium UBA6107
CCGTCAGAGATGAGGTGGATGTTGCCCGGTTCGCGAGGGCCCAGCCAGGTATCGACGGGGGTGACTGACGGGCTGTTCCACAGCACCAGGCGCGGCGCCAGCTGCTGCCAGACGCGCGGGGGAATGTAGCTGATGTCGGATTCGTTGAGGATGAGGATAGAAAGCCCGTTGAAAATCGACGGATCAACCGACTTGATCTGTGCGAAATCCACTCCATTGGGGATGAGGATCTTCACGGCGCCGTGGGTGATAAGCAGGGCGGCGCTATCAAAACTTTCAGCCACCACGCGCACGCTCAAGCCCTGGGAATAATCCACCGCGCTTCCCGGCTGGAGTTTCACGGGATCAATGCCGTCGGGTATTTCAAGCGGTTTTGTTTCAGCCCCCGCGCGGTAGACCACGGGTGGCAGGATGACAGAGTGCAACGGAAGACGTTCGTCGAGTTCAAATAGATAGCGGGCAGATGATCTATCGCTCAGCCAGACAGCATCGACCTGGTATGACCACGGGGAAAGCTCGCCACCGACCGCAGCGCTTAGTTCGTTTACCTCCTTACCCGGGTCAAAAAGGAGAATCTTTCCGGAGGGAGTTTGCAAGAAGAGTGCGGACTCTTCACCGGTGGACACCAGGTGGATATGCAGGTGACCATCAGGCTGGTGAGTGATGATTGACCAGGTGGAAACCGCACCGAGCAGCAGGAAAAACAATAGCCAGTAAAAACGGCCTTTGAATGATCTCAATAAAAATCCCCTGAAAACGAAAAGAAGGACAAACAGGATCACAACGGCTAAGATCCACATGGCGGATTGTTCTTTCACTGCCAGGCTGCCAAAATTCCAGAGGGAGAGTTTCTGGGCAATGAAATTTGAGTAGGCAGCCATCGGCCAGGTGATAAAGGAAAACAGCTTGCCGAAAAAAGGGATGAACGCACCAAATATCACACTGACCCCGCCAAGGATCAACAGGGGCGGCTGAACAGGCAGAATAAGGGGGTTAGCAACCAGGGAACTGAGTGAGATTCGGCCGAAATGCCAGGCGATTAACGGAAGGGTCATCAACTGCGCCGCCAATGTAAGCAGGAAATACTGGTAAACAGGATTTATCAACTTCCTGGTGGGTTCACCCGCAAAACGGGAATCCAGCCAGCCACGCAGCGGCTCAGCGAAAAGGACCAGCCCGAGCGTGGCAGCGAAGGAAAGTTGAAAACTCACATCCCATAAGAGCAGGGGATTGACCAGGCACATGCACGCAGCAGTGAAACCCAAGGCGTTCGATCCGGTCTGGCGCCGGCCGATCAAATGGCCGCCAAACGCCACCACTGCCATCACCGCAGCTCGAACGACGGAAGGCGAAGCACCAACAAAGACAGTGTAAACAAGAATAGCTACTCCGGATGCCAAAGCCGCCCAGTAACGGTTTAAAAAGCGGTTAAAAATCCCTGAAAACACCAGGGCTAACACTCCCATGTTGAAACCTGAAATCGCGATGATATGAGCTGTGCCGGTTTGTTGATAAGCGCGCGTCAGGCTTTGGGGAATGTCCCGGTCAAGCCCGAGGAGGATACCGGAGAGCAACCCGGATGCCGGCTGCGGATACAACGAGAAAATGAGCTGCCTGGCATCCTGACGACGGTCTTCGAGCCAGGCGCGGAAACCACCGGCAGGAACATGGTCAACCATTTGAACCTGACGCGGGTGATACATCACCGTGGCAATGTGCTGGCGGGCCAGATAATCTTTGTACGAGAAGTACGCATCTGCCGACGGGGTTAGCGGCTTGCCGGTAAGGCGCAGTACATCACCGATACGGTAATCGGTGCCGGCGGGAAAGCGGATGCGTACATTCCCATTCACGGTACGGGTCACCAGGGCAGGATCGGCGACTAAAGGATCTTCAATTTCAATGGCAGCAAGATCAATATACACCGCGTCTTCACGTTGGTCGGGCGGGGTTGAGACGCGGCCGATGAGAGTGAAGGTTCCACGGTCGTTGTAATATGCGAGGGCATTTTGGGGGACAACCTGCCCGGCAAGATAACGGAGACCGCCCAGCGCGAGCAGGACTAAGAGGATCGCGGGGTTTACTGGAATGACTGCGCGGGCTTTGCGCCACCATTGCGCCTGGCACGGAACATATCTGACAGTCAGCAAGGCGATCATGCCTATCCCGGAGATAGCCAGCAGACCGGGGAGCGATAAATGAAAGGTTCCGGTAATAAAGACGCCAATAATGAAAGCGGCTGAGAGCCAGAGCAGGGGCATGGATCCTCGACGACACCTGGCGAAGCTACGGTTTCAAGCGGGCATACTCCATGTGATGCTGCCCGGATGCCTTACACAACTTAATTTATATCGAATTTTTGGAAAAGCGCAACCGGCCCTAAAACCCCTGGTAAACAAACGGCGCGGCGGTATCGGCGAAGAAGGCAAGCAGCGCGGCGGTGAGGAGGGCGAGGACGAGCAGCACCTGCGCCCAGCGCGGCCAGGCAGCCAGGAACTCCTCGCTGCCAGCGCGGTGCTGCAGGGCATCGAGGGTGATGGCAAGCGCGAGCACCAGCACGAGGACGGGATTGGGCAGGTCGAACTGCGACCAGCCGCTGAGAGGGCTCCAGCCGACGAGCATGCGGGCGACACCGAGAAAGTCCGGCAGGGTCCAGCGCAACAGCCCCTGCCAGTAGTGGAAGGCAACGGGCAATTGCATGCGGAAGGGGACCCAGGCGAGGGCAGCGAGAATGAACGTGACCAGGATGCCAAGGCGCTGGCGCCAGAGCGGGCGTTTATTGAGCGGCGCGGAGGGTTTGATCAACGCAGGCAGCCGTTCGAGTACCAGGTACACCCCGTGCAGGCCGCCCCAGAGCAGCATATTCCACGAGAGCCCGTGCCACATGCCGCTAACCAGCAGGGTGATCATGGGGGGGAGGACGATGTTGACCCAGTGATTCTGATCGGGCACGCGGCGGCGCAGCGACCAGGCGAGCGGGTAGAAGATGTAATCGCGCAGCCATTGGGAAAGAGTGATGTGCCAGCGGTTCCAGAACTCGGTGAAATTGCGCGCGTAGTAGGGAAGGTTGAAGTTGGGCGAGAGCTCGATACCAAACCACAGGCTGACGCCGCGCACGATGGCGGTGTAACCGGCAAAGTCATTGTAGAGGGCAAAGGTGTAAGCCAGCAGCCAGAAGAACAGGTTTTGCCCGGGGTAGTCGAGCGGGGTGGTAAAGGCAGCGGCGGGGATGGTGTTGAACAAGGGATTGGCGAGGACGATCTTGCGGAAAAGCCCGGCGAGGATCAGCGCAGCTGAGCGCTCAAGCAGCGGGCGATCGACCACGAGCGGGGCAGCCAGACGGGGCAGGAAGACGCGGGCGCGTTCAACGGGGCCGGAGAGCAGCTTGGGAAAGTAGGCGATGTAAAGCGCAAAGCGGACGAAACCGGTTTCAGCGGGCAGGCGTTTGTTGGCTACATCCAGCAGGTAGGAGATGTTCTGCACGGTGAGGAAGGACAACCCCACCGGCAGGAGGATCTGCAGCACTCGGCCAGGCTCGAGAAAACCAAGCGAGTTCAACAGCGCGGAGAATTGCGGCAGGAAGAAATCACTGTACTTAAAGATGAACAGGAAAAGGATGTTGAACACAATGCCGGCACGCGCCCAGCGCTTGAAATGCGATCCGGATGGACTGGACCTGAGCCCCAGGAAGTAATTTACCCCGCTGTAAAAAGCCAGCACCAGGACGAACTGCCACGACCAGGTGGCGATGAAGCCAGCGGAGACCAGCAGGAGCCAGGATAAACGAAAACGGGCGGGCAGCCGGTGGAAAACCAGGGCGGCGAGGGCGGCACAGGCAAAGAAGAGCAGTGCGGTTACCGTCACGGTGCCACCTCTACGGGGGCGTTGAACAGCAGGCAGACGTTCTCCGATTGGCACAATCCTGAGAGTTGATCGGCAAGGAGCTGTGAGTAAAGGGCGGCACCTTTGTAATTGAGATGAAAACGATCCGAGCGGTGATCCGGGGGGACCAAGTTGGGAGAGAGAGGTTGCAGGAACACGCCAGCATGGGATTCAATGAAGGGAACGAGCTGTTCCAGATATGCCTGGTGCACTTCCTCCCCGCCGAAGTAAGTGAAATATGTTGGATGGAGCGGCAACTCGGTGATGATGACGCGAGTCCCCTCCTGCTGGAGGGAGATGATCTGCGCCAGATCTGCGAGACGCGCAGGATCGATCGCGTAATCTGAGAACATGGCGAAAAGATCCCGGTCGTCCGGGTTTGCAGGATCAGGTGGAACATCAAGCTGCACAGCGGTCTTGCGATCAGGCTCATATCCCGCGTCGGTGGTATCGGCGAAGCGGCGCAAGCTCATGAGGAAAGTATCCGGAAAATCAGCACGGCTCCAGTTGCGGTATGGCAACAGGTGCTGAACTTGTAACGATTTATCTTTTAACCAGGCGCGAAACGACGGCGAAGCACCAAGCCGGGCGGCAAGCCATTCATCGTTGAGGACCTGCTGTTCCACTTCAAGCCCATTGGCGGCGACATAGTCACGCATTTCGGTGAAAAAGATGAGTGTGGCGGGGTGGTACTCCTGCACCAGCAGGCGGGCGATCTCCGCGTTGGGGGAGATGGTGAATCCCTCGACACCGAAATTGAAGACGCGCAATTCCTGACCGGTGCGTAAGGCGTACTGTTCAGCCAGGACATCCGGATCGATGCCGGTGTTGACCATTGAGCTGCCCAGCAGGATCACATCCACTCCGCCGTTCTTTCGAACGAAATCCTGCAGTTCGAACCATTTGATCTCGAACTGGTTGTGATAAAGTCCGACGGAACGGAGTGGAACGATGCCCTCCAGCCGCGTCCAGCGGTAAAGACCCTCGAACAGGAGCGAGAGGACGGCGAACAGGAGCAAACCAATGACCAGTGAGGTGATCAATGAATGGGAACGGCGGGGTTTGGGTGGGGTGATGTCGGGCATAGGGTTTAATCACGCCATCGGGAGCGGTACCGGATGACAGGGTTGCTGGCCCGGATCATGCAGGCGATTCGATCGACCGGGTGTCAGGGGAGGCTCGATTTTCAGTCAGGATTTCCAGGAGGCGCGGATGGTCTGCATAAAAACCATGGTATTTCTGCGGCAGCATGGCGGCGATCTGGCACATAATCTCCGTGGTCAGGTGATCGAGCTGACCCTCGCGGTTGCTCCGGTCCAGCACGGGCGGTTGAATCGGTTTGCCATATTCGACGGTGATGAACGGGCGCTTGAGATGGCGTAATTGGTCCACCGAGTTTTCGGTGCCGGAGATGGCAACCGGAACGATGGGAACACTGGTACGCAGTGCCAACAGGGCTGTGCCTGGTTTGCCTTCGATGAGTTGGGCGGTCACGCTGCGGGTCCCTTCAGGAGCGATACCAATGGCTTTGCCCTGTTTTAATGCATCAACTGCCTGACGGAAAGCCGAAAAATCGGCAGTATCGCGATCCAGCCAGATGCCCTCGGCGGTAACGATGAACCACCGCAGGAGCGGGTATTTGAGGTATTTGGTGGTGACCAACGCGGTCATCTCGGGCCGGTTAGGGGTGAGGAAAAGCACCGGGATGTCCATGCGGCTCATATGATTGCAGGCGATCAATACACCGCCGCCAAGGGGGATGTTTTCCACACCCTTGTAAGATGTGTGGGTCAGGCGTTTTACCAACCATTTGATGATACTGCGAAGCTTGTGCGAATTCATCAGTTTAAAACCCTTATACGACTAAATCAGCCACAGGTTGTACTAGCGGATCAACATCCGCAGGATAATTTTACTCTAAACCGATCTGCTCCACAGCAGGTAAAGGGGGTGGTGTGGCGGCACGGCGCAGGCGGCGGTTGACCAAGACCAGCGCGATCAACATGATTAGCGCCATCCCCAGCAGCACCCAGGAAGCAGATGCGCCAAGTGCGGAAAAAACAGAGAAAGGCAATTCTGTGATGGTGTGCAGCCCCATCACTACCGCGAAGAAGTTCCAGGCGCCATGGATAAACACGGTGAAAATGTAGGTGAGACCCACGCGCAACTGGCGGCCATCTTGCCAGGTGGAGGCAAGCGCCCACCCGTTCAAGCCGGCGGTGAAGATGTGCAGCAGACCGGTACCCACGCGGCCGGTTACCGTGTAAAGCCAATCCCCCGGCATGACCGCGCTGACCGAAAATAGGCTTTCCAGCAGGGCGAAGGCTGCTCCGCAAATCAAGCCGGCAGTAAAACCTTCAACGGGTGAGAGCCCGCGCTTATGCAGGAGCCAGAGGGCAAGCGGTTTTAATAATTCCTCGAGCATGGGCACGACCAGCACAACCGCGGCCAGGAGAGCAGCAATCACCTCGGGGCGGGACAGCAACGGAACAAGGTTCGCGGCAAGTTCATCCAACAAGGCGAGGTCGAGGCCGGATTGACTGCCAAATTGAGACAGAATCGGGGCAAACTCGGGCTGTTGAACAAGCCACAACGCGGCAAAAACCAGACCAAGTCCCAGAACGATGATCTCAACGAGAATGATCACCGGCAGGGTGATGAAGATGCTGAAGGTGGAAAGCCCCCACTGGCGCTGAACAGATCCAGCGGGAAGACGGAAACGGCCAAGTTCAAGGAACCACCAGATGGGGATAAGGACGGTGAAGACACTGATAATGGCAGGGAGCCAGCCATATGACCGGTTTGGAGGGAGTTGGGAACTCAGCAGGACCAACAGGGGGACGAGGATGAGCGCAAGGCTGGCGTAAAGCAGTTTGCGCCGGACAGGCGGACGGGAGGGCCTGCCAGCCAGGTAACGGATCGAAGAGACCAGGGTTGGAATGGTGAGAAGAATAACCGCCACAATCACAAACAGGATGTTGATCAACTGGGTGTTCTCAGTTGCGGTTATGACAGCATCTGCGGATGAGAGCAACATAATCGTGAGACCAACGACACTGCCGAGAGAAAGCAGGATGCCGAGAACGCTGACCACGAGCTGAGCGATGGTTAATGAACGGGAAGGTCCGGCAAGAGGATGTTGGTCCACTTAGTTTTCCTCGATGGTGACAGAAACGAGCACGTCCGCGGGGAGGAGGATCTCATCGGATTCGGGATTGCGCGGGCGCAAGGAATTGACCACAGACATGCCTTCGATGACCCGCCCGATGATCGTGAACCTGCCGTCCATCTCCGGCAGCGGGGTGTAGGTGATGAAGAACTGCGAACCGGAAAGGCCGTCTGAATTCTGGTTGAGTGCGAGCAACCCGGGGGCGTCAAAGCGCAGGGAGGGATCGACCTCGGCGGAGATGCCGTACCCGGGGGTGCCAAGGCCGGAGTTGGAGGGGTCGCCGCCCTGGGCGACAAAACCGGGGATCACTCTGAAGAAAGCGGAGCCATCGTACCACCCAGCGCGGGCGAGCGTGACAAAACTATTGACTGAAACCGGAGCGATATCGTTGAACAAATCAATTACGATCGCCCCCTTCTCGGTGGTAAACGTGGCGGTGTAGGTCTTGCTGCTATCAATGACAATTGCGGGACAGGTGGTGTAGGCTTTTTCAGGCAGGAGGAAGTAATCAACCAGGACGGAAAGCGAGTCCATATCCAAACTGGTTTTTACCAGGATGTTATTAAAGAAGAGGAACGGAGTGCTGGAAAGCTGGAGCGAGGTTGCGTCTGCGATGGTCTGCGCGACGCGCGTGAGGACGGTTTCGTTGGTCATGTTGGACTCCCACTGTGCCGGAGAGATCTTGAGGGAGCCTGCCTGGGTGGTGAGCCATGAAGTGAACTCGTCGGGAGAGAGGTCCAGCCATTCCGACTGGCGGGTGTAGAGCAGGTTGTTCATCTCCCAATAGCGGTTTTCAAGGGCGGCGGCTTCCGCAGCATGGGCAGCAATAAGGGACTTGTCGTCCACGTCGGGCTGGGGGAACTGGCGCAGCACCACGCGCAGCTCGTCCTGGTAAATCTGCTGTAATTCGGTCAGGCTCTGGATCAGCGTTTTACAGGCGGCTTTCTGGTAGTTGCAATAGGAGAGAATGGTGACCTTCGCGTCGGCAGCGCCATAAGCGTGGTCATCCTCCCTGGAGGCGGGAATATCATATCGGGCGAGGGTGTCCACTGGCGGGACGACGGGCACGGTTTGACATGCGGCCGGCGGGCTGGCGGAAAAGGCCACGGTGGGTACTACAGAAGGAGTGGTCTCGGGCGCGGGGGTCGCGGCGGGCGCAGTAACGGAAGGAATAAGCGGGGCAACAGTGGTGGTGGGCGGTAGGGTCGGGCTGGCAGCCGGTTCAGCGGTGTTGGACGCGCACGAAACCAGTAAAAAAGCGAAGGTAACGATGAGAACAACAGTTTTATTCAAGCCTGCACCGGATCTTTATGAGCGAGGACCAAGGCGGGTGAGGATGGCTTTTTGGAGATCTTCCTGAACACGGGAGGGGGTCTGAGCTGCGTCAATGCGCAACCAGCGCGCCGGTTCTGCCGCGGCAAGTTCAAGATAGCCGTTGCGTACGCGGCGATGAAAGGCGACCGCGTAATCATCCAGGCGGTTCCACTCGCCGCCGCCAGACTGCCGGCGGGAAAGGCCGGTTTCCACGTCCACGTCGAACAACAGGGTCAGATCAGGGATGAGCCCGCCGGTGGCGAAGGATAAGATCTGGCGCAGGATAGAGAGGTCGATGCCGTGACCGTAACCCTGGTAAGCGAGGGTGGAATCCGCATAGCGGTCGCTGATCACGACAACGCCCTGCTCCAGTTGCGGGCGGATAATCTCGGCCACGATCTGGGCGCGGGCGGCGCAGAACAGCAGGATCTCGGTGCGGGGATTCATGGAGGTGTTGTCCATGCGCATGATGACCTCGCGGATCTGATCCCCGATGAAGGTACCGCCGGGTTCGCGAGTGGTCAGCACCTGGTAACCCAGGCTGCGTATAAACTCAGACAACGCAGGCACCTGCATTGATTTTCCGCTACCATCGGGACCCTCGAGGGTGATGAACACGTATGTCTCCTGTCTATTCCTTGAAGATGCGCACGCGGCGGTTGGGGTCTTTACCGTATGAATGGGAGACCAATTGCGCCTGACGGGCCATTTCATGCTGGATGCGGCGGATGGCAGATGTAGCGGGGGGGAGATCCACCCAGCGTTGACCGTTCAAAACGGCCTGGATGGCGGATTCTGTCTGGTTGGCAACCTCATTGAGAGTCCAGTTGTTGTCTTCGGTGAGGTTAAATATCTCTGCCAGTGATTGTTCCATCTGAGTGACCGTGTTGGCGCGGAGGACGTAAATGGGGATCCCGCGGGCTTCTGCTTCGGTGATGGGCTGCTGGCGTGAGCGGTAATAAGTGCGCAGGGTCATAATGATATCGGCTTCGCTGATTTCCCTGGCAATGAACGCGGGAACGCCCAGGCGATGTGCCGCCTGCTGAAGACGGTTGCGGGCTACACCGTACGGATAAATTCGCACCTTGCGCACAGGCTTACGCTCGGCAATATCGACGGCTTGTTCGTAATCGATCGAAGGTGTGCCAGCTTTGTGCAGGAAGCGTCCTTCGGAGGCGTCTGAAGGGGTATCCGGACGGCGATCATCGGAACCAGTGTAGGTGCGGCGCGTTCCCTGCGCCATACCGCGCGCAGCCGGCGGGGCGGGAGCTTTTTCAACGTGTAATTCGTTCTGGGCATCACGCCAGCGGATCTCGGGCTGGAGGGGATATCCACGCACAAGCGTATCCACCGCCTGGGCAACGTCCGGGTGGACGGCGAGCCGGTCGCGCTCCTGCAACTCCACGAGCATATCAAAAGTTGGCGGAGAACGGCGTTCGAGGACGGTCTTCTGGGTGCCGCGGCGGCGGGCTTCTTCATCGGAAAGCGTGACAGACTCGATCCCTCCGATCAGGTCGGAGAGGGTGGGATTGAGCAGCAGGTTCTCGAGCGTGCGTCCATGCGCGGTCGCGACGAGTTGAACACCGCGTTCGGCAATGGTGCGGGCAGCCATGGCTTCAAGTTCGCGCCCGATCTCGTCGATGATGACGACCTCGGGGTTGTGATTCTCGACCGCCTCGATCATCACCTCATGCTGCAGCGATGGGGTGGCTACCTGCATGCGGCGGGCTTTACCGACTGCGGGATGTGGTACATCCCCATCGCCACCAATCTCATTGGACGTATCGACAATAATGACGCGTTTGGATTCAGCCAGGATGCGAGCGGATTCGCGCAGCATGGTGGTCTTACCGATGCCGGGTTTACCCAGCAGGAGGATGGACTTACCGGATTCGATCAGGTCCTGGATGATCTCAATGGTGCCGTACACGGCGCGCCCGACGCGGCAGGTGAGCCCGACGATGAGGCCGTGGCGGTTGCGGATGGCGGAGATACGGTGCAGGGTGCGCTCAAGACCAGCGCGGTTGTCTGCATCAAACTCGCCGATGCGTGAGACTACCAGGTCAATTTCAGCACGGCCGACCTCGTGATCGCTCAATTGAAGCTCTCTATCGACGAAACGCGCCATGGGCAGGCGTCCGAGGTCGAGCACGATCTCCAGCAGGTTGTCGCTGTTATTGGCTTTCTCCATCGTCCCTACAATCTGCGGCGGGAGGACGGCCATCAGGGCGTGAAGATCGTCAGTGATTCGTATCTGTTTCATAGGACTCAGTAAACCTTTATTTGTTTATTTTACCCCGTCTGAACCGGAGCCTGGATTTACGTAATGGTTAAGAATAGGGGCGGTAGGTTCCGCCTGGCGCGGGTCAGAACGGGCGCGCTGGGCTTCCTTTATGGCGTTCAATTGACCAACTGCAAGATGCTTCACAAGAAGAGCGAAACGCGGTGTGCTTTCCGCGCCAAGCTCCTGCAGGGTATCCGAGAGCCAGGTCTGGTAGGAGCGCACCTGCAGGTAGATGGGGCGTCCCATACCCTGGAATTGTTCCATCAGGTCCAGGAGCAAGGCGTGGATATTATCCACGGAGGGGTGGATGACCGGTACGAGGTAGATACCGGAGGCACCGCTGAGGCTTTCAACATAAGCCTGGATCTCACCGTTGACCTTGTAGACCAGGCGCGGGGTGCTGCCGTTGGTGAAAGGCTCGGCGTTCTGTACCAGGGGAGGGACGAGGGTCTGGTAAAGGGACCGCACCGTGTTCTCGTCGGTTGGGGATGGCCTGGTCCAGCTGGTTTTGGATGGATCGGATTTTGGACGATCGGGAAACCGCCAGATGGATTCCCAGCCAAACACACAGAATCCGGCGCGGCGGAAGCGCTCAAAAAGCGGGTGAGATTCCTCAATATCAGCGAGCACGTTCAGCGCGCCCATCTCGCCAGCCTGGAAGCACAGGAAATCGATCAGGGTGGACAGGTTGTCCTCGTCCTCGAGTTGATCGGGTGAAAAAAACGCAAAATGCGCAGAGCGTCCGCCAGTCTGGTGGAGGACCTGGCTGTACAAAGGTTGCCTGCCCCCAGGCAGTTCGAAAACGGCGATATAGTTTGGCGTATCGAGGGCGAGTGAATTCAATAAACTACCCAGCCGGATAGGGTTTCCCTGGGTGAGGAAAGCCGCTTTATTCAGGCTGATCACCCGGCTGCGCGTTCCTAAAATTGCAGGAAGGTCGTACCAGGCTAACGGGCGAATGTTTATTTTGCCAACTCCATAAAGTAGCGGTGGAAACGATCGTCACCGGTTAATTCCGGATGGAAGGAAGTGGCGAGCAGCTGACCCTGGCGGGCTGCCACGATGCGACCATCCGACAATTGAGATAATATCTCCACGCCCTTTCCGACCGATTCAATGATGGGGGCGCGAATGAAAACAGTGCGGAAGGGGCGATCAACGGGGTCAACTTCAAGCAGGCAGGGCATGGAAAGATCCACCTCGAAACTATCCACCTGGCGACCAAAAGCATTGCGGGCTACCGTGATGTTCATCAGTTCAAGCAACGGTTGCCTGCGGCCGATGTCCTTTGAGAGGAAAATAGCGCCGGCGCAAGTGCCCCAGATGGCGTGTTCACGTCCGAACAGGCGCAGCGGTTGGATGAGGTTGAAATCCTCTGCCAACTTGCCGATCGTAGTGGATTCACCACCAGGGATGATGAGACCATCAAGCTGCGCAAGATGCTGCGGCAGGCGCACCTGAACCACTTCCACCCCAAGAGACTCGAGGACGGACTGGTGTTCTGCAAAGGCACCCTGTAATGCCAGTACGCCGATCTTCATGGGCGGGTTACCAACCGCGGGTAGCGAGTTTTTCTTCTTCGGTCAAGGCCGAGATCTGACGGCCAACCATGGCACCGCCAAGGTTGCGGCTTACTTCGGCCAGGATCTTAGCGTCCTGGAAGTGCGTGGTCGCCTTGACGATGGCGGAGGCGCGGCGGGCGGGGTCGCCTGATTTGAAGATGCCTGAACCGACGAATACACCATCAACACCCAATTGCATCATCAATGCAGCGTCAGCCGGGGTGGCGATGCCACCAGCGGCAAAGTTGACCACGGGCATACGGCCGAGGCGGCGGGTTTCCAATACGACCTCATAAGGCGCGCCGATCTCCTTGGAGAAGGCCATTACCTCTTCCTCAGGCATGTTCTGTAGCCGGCGAATCTCACCCAGCACAGTGCGGGCATGGCGCACGGCTTCGACCACATCACCGGTACCGGCTTCACCCTTGGTGCGGATCATGGCAGCCCCTTCACCAATGCGGCGCAGGGCTTCGCCAAGGTTGCGGCAACCGCAAACAAAGGGAACCTTGAAATCGTGTTTGTAGATGTGATGAGCTTCATCAGCCGGTGTGAGGACCTCAGATTCATCGATGTAATCAACACCGATGGCCTCCAGGATCTGGGCCTCGACGAAGTGACCAATACGGCACTTGGCCATCACGGGGATGGAGACGGTGTCCATGATCTTGAGGATTATTTCAGGGTCACTCATGCGGGCAACGCCCCCGTCGGCACGGATATCAGCGGGAACGCGTTCAAGCGCCATCACAGCGCAGGCGCCAGCGTCCTCAGCTATTTTGGCATGCTCAGCGTTGACCACATCCATGATCACGCCGCCTTTTAACATTTGCGCCAAACCCTTTTTGACCTCGAAGGAACCTACCTTCTGTTCCATATTAAGTGAACCTCCTTCACGAATAACTCGCAGTGTGAGCGATTACGTGCTCCATTGAGATTTTACCACGCCCTTGAAGCAATGCAAGGCGACAAAGGGCCAGACGACAAAGGGCCGGGAGCATAATTAAAGGAAGAAATAATTATCCGTTTGGTGTTAACCAATCGATTAATGAAAACCCTTCGGGTCAGCGAAGGGTTTTCGGAAAGCGATCAGCTGATGCGTTCGAAGCGCGTACCGGGAGCTCCGCACACCGGGCATTTTTCAGGGGCGCCGCGTTTTTCGGTGTAACCGCAGACCGGGCAGATGTAGTAATCATATTCTTCGCCGGTTTTTCCGAGGGAGTCCAGCATTTCGCGGTAGAGCACCTCATGAATTTTTTCGACTTCGTTAGCATAGCTGAAGGTCTTGAGCGCCTTGGCGTCACCCTCAGCTTCAGCGTCCTTTATAAAGGCAGGGTACATCTCGGTGTTCTCGTATTTTTCACCGGCGATGGCAGTATTCAGGTTCTCCTCGGTCGTTTTCACTTCCCCGGCAGCACGGAAATGGTTCAGGGCGTGGACGGTTTCAGCGTGGGCAACCGCACGGAAGAGGTGAGCCACCTGGGTGTAACCATCCTGTTCAGCTTTTTTGGCAAAAGCAAGGTACCTGCGGTTCGCCATGCTTTCTCCGGCAAAAGCCGCCATTAGATCATCATAACTCTTAGACATTTGCATCTCCTTTTATGTGAATAGATAATCGTGCTACACAATCGTTACGGGTTTATTTTAATGCAAAATCAGCATCATGGCAGGGGATAAAACACCTTTTTCTCGCGAAGACTCTTGACAGGCGAACAAACAATGATACAATAATACAATGATACAAAACAAAGAGGAAAGAATGTGAAACCACAAGACTTTAAGCTGGATTTCCGTTCGGGAATACCGATATATGTTCAACTGGTTGAACAGGTGCTGACTTACCTCTCCTCCGGCAACCTGAAACCAGGTGATCAGCTGCCGACGGTGCGCCAGATGGCCTCTGAATTGCGGGTCAACTTTAACACGGTCGCGCGGGCTTACCGCATGTTGGATGAGGCCGGTTTGATCTCGACCCAGCAGGGACGCGGAACTTACATTGTGGAACCCCCCGGAGCAGAAAAAAGCGATTATCTGATGCGCGATGCACTGGAAATCCAGGTGAAGCGGTTCTTAAACCTGATGCAGCGCCAGGGTTTTCGTCCGGATAATGTGAAAGATAGTGTTGAAAAGAACATTGCCGCGTGGCTGGGTGGCACGCTGCAGGCTGACGAAACGAACGATTAAAAAAAGGAAGGTACGGATATGGGAAAGCAAATTCAGGAAAACAACGGTAGTGATCAGACGATGAACCCATTCAAGGCGCAGACTCAAACAGCTAAAAAAGGGCAGGAAACCCATTTAAATGCCCTCGCGCTTACGATCTTTATGCTGTTGACTGTCATCGCGATCATCTGCGCTGCGGTCATGGACACCAGGGGATATTCAGATGGTGCTATCGCCGCGGTGGTAATCCCGATCGGTACCGTCGCAACGCTGCTGTTGGCGGCCATGCAGGTGGCACGACAATGGGAGAAAGCAGTGGTATTGCGGCTTGGTAAATTCAGCGGTCTAAAAGGACCCGGATTATTCTGGATCATCCCGATCATCGACTCGATCACGCGCTGGATCGATCACCGGGTGATGGTCACGCCATTTTCGGCGGAAAAGACCCTCACGCGGGATACTGTGCCGGTGAATGTGGACGCGGTGCTGTTCTGGGTGGTGTGGGATGCTGAAAAAGCCGCCCTTGAAGTTGAGAACTACCAGGCGGCCATCGCGTGGGCTTCACAGACCGCGCTGCGCGAGATCATCGGGCAGATGACGCTGGCGGATATCCTGGTAGGCCGGGCGAAGATGGACGCGGATCTGCAAAAGATCATTGACGAGCGCACCACCCCGTGGGGGATCACCGTGCAGTCGGTGGAGATCCGTGATGTGATCATCCCGGCTGATCTGGAAGACGCCATGTCACGCCAGGCGCAGGCTGAACGCGAGCGCCAGGCGCGCGTGATCCTGGGCGAGTCGGAAAAACAGATCGCCTCCAGTTTTGCGGAGGCTTCGCAGGCCTATATAAACAACCCGACCGCGCTGCATCTACGTGCCATGAACATGCTGTTCGAAGGATTGAAAGAGCGGGGAGCAATGGTGATCGTCCCTTCCAGTGCGGTGGATACCATGAACCTGGGCGGCATCAGCGGTATCACATCCCTGGCACAAAACGAGATGAGAAAGACTGAAGAGTAACAGTTGGTTTGAGCAGCACCGGAATGTTTCACGTGAAACTATTACATTGAGGTGAAAATGGAAAGCAGCATCGTTGTAGAGCGCTTGAGCCATCGGTTTGACGATCGTTTTGTGTTGAATGAGCTGAGTTATGACGTCCGGCAGGGAGAAGTATTTGCACTGTTGGGACCGAACGGGGCGGGTAAAACTACCTCGATCCGGTTGTTGAATGGCTTGTATAAGCCGACCGAGGGGAAAATCCGCGTGTTTAGTAAGGATCCGGTCACACATGGCTCACAAATCAGGCAGGAAACCGGCGTTCTGACCGAAACCAGCGCGTTGTATGAGCGTCTCACCGCGCGAGAGAACCTGTTGTTCTTTGGCAGGCTGTACGGTCTTACAGAATCGCTTCTGTTAAAAAGAATTGACGAAACCATGGGCTTTTTCGCACTTAAAACGCGTGAAAACGAACGTGTGGGTACTTATAGCAAGGGGATGAAGCAGCGCCTGGCGCTGGCGAGGGCTTTTCTGAACCACCCGCGCATTCTCTTCCTGGACGAGCCGACCGCCAGCCTGGACCCGGAATCATCGCTGCAGGTGCACGAATTGATCGAATCACTGAGCAAGAACGACGACCGCATCGTGTTCCTGTGCACGCACCGCCTGGAGGAGGCTGAACGCCTGGCCGACCGCATCGCGATCCTGAACAACGGCAAATTGCTGGCATTGGGGAGCTTGGACGAGCTCAGGCGGCGATTCAACCCCGGTTTATGGGTGGAGATCGAGCTGTTGCGACCGTTTGGAGAGCAAAACACACTGGAAAATGTTCGCGGGGTGAGCAAAATCCAGGTGGAAGACAGCAGGCTGCGGGTGCAGGTGGAGGAGGAGTCGGTCATCCCTGCGCTGGTTAATGAATTGGTGTTGCGCAAGGCGGAGATCCTGCGGGTAAGTCCGCAAAAGGTGACCCTGGAAGAGATCTATTTCAAGTTACAGACAGAAGTAAGGGAAGGTGCGCTATGAACTGGAGGACAATTAGGACAATCGCTGGAAAGGACATCAAGGAAGCCACACAGAACAAATCCGTCTGGCTGCCGATCCTGATCGTGCCCCTGATCTTCGTGGTGCTCATGCCGGTTGGTATGATCCTGGCGATTAGTAGTACGGGCGCAACCGAAGTGAACCCTTTGAATGACCCTGATTTTGCATTATTCATGGAAAGGATGCCGCAATTCCTTTCAAATCTGATCAACGGGTTGGATTCAGCGCAATCCGGTATCGTGCTATTGGTAGGTTACCTGTTCGCGCCTTTCTTCCTGATCATGCCGTTGATGTTCTCGACGGTCATCGCATCCGAATCCTTTGCGGGTGAAAGAGAGCGCAAGACGGTTGAAGCGCTGCTCTACACCCCGGCGACCGATACCGAGCTGTTCCTGGGGAAGGTGCTGGCAGCGCTGGCACCAGCTTTGCTGATCACATGGGGCGGGTTCCTGGTTTACAGCGTGGTGGTCAACGTTGCGGCTTTCTCCGTAATGGGCAGGATCTGGTTCCCTTTGCCCAGCTGGTATCCCCTGATCTTGTGGGTCTCACCCGCCATTTCATTGTTGGGGATTGCTGTAACCGTATTGATCTCTGGAAAAGTACAGACTTTCATGGGCGCGTACCAGTCCAGCGGCTCGCTGGTGCTGCTGGTGCTGGCGCTGTTAGCCGGGCAGGCAACCGGTGTGCTTTACCTGAGCGTTGTGTCGGTGATCGTGATCGGACTGGTGCTGTTCCTGGTCGACGCCGTGTTGATGTACTACGCGATCCGCACCTTCAATCGGGACAAGCTGCTGGCATCTGCCGGGTGACCTGCAGTGGTGTTTCACGTGAAACATTGCGGATTTGAACCTGATTCGCACTGCAGCGCTGTATAAAATCGGCTATACTATGCAATACTCAACCACGCGGCGGTGTAGCCGCGTAATTTTTGAGGTCAGGTGAACTTATGGAAAACAATATTCCGCTATTTATTTCATATGTGATCTCGTTGTTGATCATGATCGGACTCCCGGTATTACTGGCGTTCATTGTTACGCGGTATTTCAAGGTGTCTTGGTGGGTGGTACTGGTAGGTGTGCTGACCTTCCTGCTCTCGCAAGCGGTACATTACCCGGCGGTGATGGGGATTAACGCCCTGTTCAACAACGGCGTGCTGCCCATCCCGTCAGAAAAATGGGTGCCCCTGGTGAATGGTGTGATCGGGGGTCTGCTGGCGGGCCTGTGTGAAGAGACCGCGCGATGGGTGGGTTTCAAGGTGCTCAAACAGAAAGCGGAACGGTACGGTTCGGCTTTTGCGCTGGGCGTCGGGCACGGCGGTATTGAAAGCATCATTTTGGCGGTGCTGGGAACCGGCGCTACGCTGTTCACCGTGCTGTTCTACAACGCCGGCGGCGAGGTCGCAAAAGGAATTTCGACCGATCAAGTGCAATACATGCTTTTCCAGATCGAACAATTCTGGACGACACCGTGGGTTAACGGGCTGCTGCCCGGCGTGGAACGCATCATCGCGCTGTCACTGCAGATCTTCCTGTCCACACTGGTGTGGAAAGCCGTGGTGGATCGCTCGTTCGTGTGGTTCCTGCTGGCTGTGATCTACCACGCAGTGGTGGACGCGCTGGCGGTCTACCTGGCTGGTATTGGCTGGGGATACTGGGCGATCGAAGGTGTACTGGCTTTGTTCCTGGTGCTGAACATCTACCTGCTCTACCGCTTCTGGAAGGAAGAGAAGGAAATTGAGGAAGAGATGGACGAGATGGAGGAGCTGGAAGAGGGAGAGGAACCTGATGAAGAGGATGACCTCCCGGAAGAAGCGGATGAAGCAAACGAAGATGACGAATCCAGCCTGGACGAAGGGCAAACCGATCTATTGGATGAAGAAACGGACCTGGACGATACTGATGCACCAGAGGATGACGCGGAAGCCGCTGACAGCATCCTGGAAGAAGACCCCAGGTAAGGCGATAAATACTGAATCACAAGACCCGGTCGGTTTGATCGGGTCTTATTTTTTAACCAGGAAAGCGACTGCCCGTCCGATGTCTTCGTTCATGATCACGCGAACTGTCTGACCCGGGAAAGCGTCTGTGATCTTCAATAAGCGCAGGCTGGGTTCAAATTCCTGTGCATCCGGGAGCATGTCGAGCAGGTGGTTCGGTGCGGCATCAAAAAAGGCGCGATTGAAGATCGTCGCAGGGTTATCCATTTGCAGCGCCAGCGGATAGATCTGGGATTCCAGCAGATCCTGGAAGAAGTGGGTGCCCAGCGAGGGTTCCGGGGGCAAGCCGCAGTTCTCACCGGCCAGCTCAACCAGGGCGAGCGCGTGGTAAATATCTCCATAACCGATCGGAACGCCAAGATCTGCATTGGAACTGCCCCAGCGACCGGGGCCGATGCAAATAAAGTGTTCTTCCTTGAGTAGATTATTCAACCTGCCGATCGTGCGCGCCAGGCTGATGCGATCATTGTAAGTGCTCAATGCGAAGTAAGCATCCGGCTTTACGTAGATGAACCAATCCACAGCGCTGATCCTGCCCTGCGGGACAATGAAATCAGTGGAGAAAAGGATCTTTTCGCGGGGCAGAGAAGAAGGAATCTTCTCGACCTCGGTCTGGATGAGTTGACCCTGGGGGCGGCATTGGAGGATCGTCATGCAGAGTTGGGGCTGTCCTTTTAGATTCTCGCCAATGTTGACGGTAAACTCAACGTCCACCGGAGCGTGATATGCCTGCTCCAGCGACTTTAGAATGGACTTCATGCGTTCGGCAAAGGGAGTGCGCTGCAGGAGGACATCGAAAGTCAGCACCAGTTTACCGGGATCATCGATAAGGGTTGAACGCAATGTCTCAAAATAATCCTCCTCATCCACCTGGGCAATGTATCGCAAAGGGGGGTAATCAGCAGCCAGGACATCATGGATGGGTAAGGAGGTGAAACAGTTATTCTTG
Organism: Anaerolineaceae bacterium UBA6107; assembly: GCA_002428455.1. Lineage (GTDB taxonomy): Bacteria > Chloroflexota > Anaerolineae > Anaerolineales > Anaerolineaceae > UBA6107. The sequence goes on from DIWL01000046.1 coordinate 53,991, forward strand.
AGATCGATCAGATCCACGTATTGCTGTGAATACCTACGGACCGCAGCTGCATCGTTGCTGGGGCGCAAGAGGGGGTGGCTGAGGGCAATTAGTCGCGGGAAATCGTTGCCCACGCGGTCCACTGCGCGGGTACCCAGCCCCCAAACCAGCCGTACAAAACCATCCCCGGCGCGAATCTGGGGTGCCCAACGGAAGAGGTTGCGGCTAAAGGCTACACCTGCAGCGTGCGGTAAAAGGTAATCCTTGTATTGGTCACCCTCAACCAATTGGATGAGCAGTGCCATGCGTTCATCGTAATCCAGCAGGCCCTTGCTGCGACGGTAAAGCAACGCGTTCGGGTTGAGCACGGAGGCGTAGATCTGGGCGATGGCTGAGGTCAACTGTGCGAGGTTCTGTTTCAGGGTGCCCTGGTTGGGGCAGAAGATGCTTTCATACTTGCCGGCGAACGAGGTACCGAAATTATCCTCAAGCAAGCTGGAAGAACGGACGATGAGGGGTTGTTTACCGATCTTGATCAGCAGTGTCTGCAATTGGTCGAGAATGTCCGGGGGAAAGGAACCGCTTTGGAATTCCTGCTCGATGGAGGGATATTCCTCACGCATCTTAGATTCGGTCTTGTACTTCTGGTCATTCCATTTGAGCAGGTTATTGATGGACATGAATGTGTAAAATTCGTTGGAACCGATATAGAATGACTCGGGCATCGAAAGACAGGGAACCTGGCTTAGCTCGGTGCTGTTTTGCAGAATGTGCTGGGCGAGGATCATGCCGGCGGATTTGCCGCCGATGCGACCTCCTCCGATCTTGCGCCGGCGGATTTCTGCCAGGTCTTCGATCGAGAGCCAATCTTTGGCGATGTTAATGTAACGGAGTTGGTCACTGATCAAAGTGCGGATTAGCACCACCCTGGATTCCTCCAGGCGGGCGGCGTACCTGGTGCGCTCGTCTTCCGGTAAGTTTTCGATCAGCAGAGCCTGTTCAAAGACGAGGTCCAGAGGGGCAAGTTCGGGGTTGATGGAGAGAAGCATTTCACTGGAGGAAATACCGCGTTCTGTCAACACCTCCTTGATGAGTGTTTCAAGCAACTCAAAAGGAAGGTGCCGGCTAAACAACAGGTCTGTGAGATGATCACGAACGAAGGAGAGGCGGATCTCCCACAGGTCGGTGGTCTCTTCGCTATATGGATCCTCAATCCCTTCCAACTTTTGTGACTGGATCGCGTTGTCACGTACGCGCGCTTCGAAGGTCTTTGTGTCGAGGATTAGACGGGAGAATAATGCTTCGCGCATACGGGCGCGGATACGTGTGGACAGGATTGGATATTGGGCCAGAGCCAGGGTAACGTTGAGAAGTTTATCTGAGGTGTTATTCGAAAAATCCATCATCAGTAATTATTTCTAGAAATAATTGTCCTTCTGAAAAAGATATCCCCTCTCCGGCGTAGAGAGGGGACGCGTGAACGGGGTCTATCAGCCGAGGTGCATGGGCATAATGACGTGGACAAAGTCCTCGTCGCCCATCGGGCGGATGACACCGGGGGAGTTGTTGGCATTGGTTTCAAGCGCAACGTTGGGCGAATGGATCACGTCCAGCACCTCGCGCAGGAAGCGCACGTTGAAGGCAATGAGCAGTCCGCTACCCTCGATGTTGGCTTCCACCGAAATGTCGCTTTTACCGGTCTCTTCGGTTTGGGAGTTGATCTCGACCTTGCCCGGTCCATCTTCGCCGGGAAGAATATCCAGGCGGATGATGTTGTTTCCTTCGCGGGCGATCACCTCAGCCTGTTTGCAGGCTTTCAGGAAAGCCGGGGTGGAAATGATCGTTTTGGTTTTGGCGCTCTTGGGAATGATGGCTTTGTAATCAGGGAAGTTGCCATCGATCAACTGGGAGACCAATTCGGCGTCCTTGAGACGGAAAATGACCTGACCGCGGCCGGACGGAACGATCATGCGCACTGCTTTGTCCACGTCGCTGAAAATGCGCGCCAGTTCGTTCATGGCGCGGGCGGGAATGATGATCGAAATATCCTGGGAAACCGGGCTGGAAAGGTTTTCTTTGCGCACCGAGATGCGGAAGCCATCAGTGGCAGCCAGGGTGATGCCGTTGTCGACCACATCCATCTTGACGCCCTGCAGGACGGGGCGGGCTTCATCGGTGGAAGCGGCGAAAGCAACCTGCTGGATCATATCCTTAAAATCGGCCAGGTTGAGTTCAATCCCTTCATCCGGATCGACCACGGGCATGGGCGGAAAGTCCTGCGCGTCGATGCCCTTGATGTCGTGAATTGAGGCATTACAAACCAGGTTGATGGTCTGGGTGCGCTCATCGAGGGACATGACCACGTTATCCGGCGGGAAGGTGCCCACCAGATCAACGATGGTGCGGGCAGGGATGGTAACGGAGCCTTCCTCATCAATGTGCGCGGGAATCCAGCAGGTAATACCAAGCTCAAGGTTGGTGGCGGATAGGCGCAAGCGCCCCTCGTCGGTCGCCAACAGCACATTTGCCAGCACCGGCAGGGTGCTGCGGGGGGATACGGCGCGGCTGACGATGCTCAGCCCGTGCGCGAGATGTTGTTGGGTGACAGTCACTTTCATGGGCGCCCTCTTTTCGTGTGAAGTTGTAGTATTGAGTATACAACGAGAAAGGTAAAAATTCCAGTAATCGTATGGTTTGAAGTATGGTTTGAAGGATGGGGAGGATGTTGTACAATTTTGGTTAACAACAAGGAGTAATGAAATGGCAAAAAAGACGATTGCAGTGGAAAAATGGGACTTTCAGCCGCTCACTCCTGAGCACTGGACCGACTTTGAGACCCTTTTCGGTCCCAATGGAGCCTGCACAGGCTGCTGGTGTGCCTGGTTCCTGATGACAAACCGTGAATTCAAGGAAACCAGAAAGGAAGGACACAAGCAGCTAATGCGCGACCTGGTTGATGAGGGGGTTGAACCTGGCTTGATCGCTTACGCGGACGGAGTGCCGGCGGGTTGGGTGGCGCTGGCGCCGCGCGAGCGCTACAAGCGGCTGGCGACCTCAAAACAACTGGGGGCAGTGGACGATAAACCGGTGTGGGTGATTCCGTGTTTTTTCATTCACCGTGATTTCCGGCGGCAGGGGATGATGACCAGGCTGCTCACGGCAGCGATCGCGTATGCCAGAAGCAAGGGTGTTGAGACACTGGAGGCTTTTCCGCTGGACGTGGAAGGAAAGATGAGTTCGATCCAAATGTACACCGGCAAATCCTCGGTGTTTTATGAACTGGGCTTCAAAGAGGTTGTGCGGCGGGATTACCGTCCGATAGTACGCCTGGAACTGTAATTGTTTCGAGAAAGAATTATGTTTTTGGTAGAAATAAATCTCCCCACGGTGCCGTGGGGAGAAATGTTATAATCTGTGTGCCGAAGGTGGGAATCGAACCCNNACACGATTTTGAGTCGTGCGCGTCTGCCAATTCCGCCACTCCGGCGATTACGGAACGAGTATATCTGACAAATTCACAAGGGTCAAGGGAAACTGTTATGCGACTAGGAATCATTGGATTACC